>RPQJ01000058.1 GCA_003819815.1 Lysobacterales bacterium | reverse complement strand
GTGATGCTCGTGCCAAATGCGGAGGTCTTTACGTCGCGGATCATCAACAATACCGCCGATCCGCTACGCCGCGGGAAGGTCGAGGCGTGGATTGGCTACGACACCGACCTGAAGGCGGCCGTGCAAACGGCGTGTGACGCAGCAAGCCAGGCCGAGGGGGTTTTGCATACACCCGCTCCAGCCGTTCGCGTCAACGAACTGGGCCAGAATGACATTGCGCTCGAGGTCACCTTCTGGACCGATTCTCGTCGAGCCGATTACAAGAACACTGCGTCAGCAGTTCGAGAGGCGATCGTCAGTGCCTTTAAGGAGGCGGGTATCGGTCTCCCAGAGCCCGACGTTCGGGTGCTCCGGCTGCCGGCAGGTGAGCTGACCTGAGGCTGCTCTGGAAGTATCTGGAGCCTTGAAGACCTCGCCACAGATTGTCGTGCGCAATGTCTGCTTCTGGCCGACACCGGCCCGTGAGGCCACGACCACAAAGCGGCCGTTCGCTACTCTGGATGGGTCGTACCTACTCTGCATTCCCTCCGCGGGGCCATTTTTCGTACGGACTATATGCACCGCGTACGGACTTTATCAGCCCCGATCACCCGCGGACCGGGATCATTCAGAGCGTGCCGCCGAGCCGGCGCAGAGCGTCCGGCTGGAAATCCGAGAGCTTGCCCTTCGCATTGAACACGATCGGCTCCTTGATCTCGTTGTCGAGCCCGCCCACGAGGTACGCGCCGCTCGTGAGGTCGTGGTAGATGCCGTAGCGGTAGAACGGCGTGAGCGCGTCCCAGGCCTGCACGAGCCCGTGCATCGCGGCGCGCCACAGCCCGCCGCGCGTGTCGTAGGCGTCCTCGGCGAGCACGGACCAGCTGTCCTCGTCGAGGTAGAACGTGCGCTTTCCGTAGATGTGCCGCTGGCCCGGCTTCAGCGTGCCCTCGACGACCCACGCGCGGTGCAGCTCGTAGCGGACGTAATCGGGGTTGATCGTGTACTGCCGGACGATGTCCTTGTACTTGAGCGACTTGTCCGAGAGCCGGTAGGTGTTGTACGGGACGTAGACCTCGCGCTTGCCCACGAGCTTCCAGTCGTAGCGGTCGGGAGCGCCGTTGTAGCCGTCGACCTGGTCCGTCGTCAGCATCCCCTCCGAACCGTCGTTGATGCCGTCGTAGGCGAGGTCGGGCGCGCGCCGCACGCGCCGGGCGCCCGAGTTGTAGATCCAGGCCGAGCGCGACTCGGCCACCTGGTCCACCGGCTCGTGCACGAGGAAGATCGTGCCGCGCAGCGTCGCGGGCTCGGTGAAGTAGCCGAGCGCGTAGAACAGCCGGTTCGGCTCGGCGTTCGCGACGTTCTGCGCGTAGATGCGCTGCGCCCGGAAGCCGATCTTGTAGTAGTCGCCGTTGGCGCGGACCGGGAACGAGTGCCCCGTGCGCACGATGCCGTTGCCGAGGTGGCGGACGAGGTGGTTCCAGATCGCCTCGAGCCCGTCCTGCGGGATCGGGAACGGCGTCGTCGAGCCGCCGAGGTCCTTCAGGCCGAAGCCCTGCAGCGCGACCTTGCCGGCCTGCGCCACGACGCGGTCCGTCACTTCTTCCGGGTACCCGACCGTGCGTCGCGTCGGGTAGACCACCATGCGGAACTGCTGCGGGTACTTCTTGAGCAGCGCGACCTGTCCGCGGGTCAGCTTCGAGTCGTGCTCGGCGACGTTCGCCGATGTGATCGTGAAGAGCGGCTTGTCGTCCGGGAACGGGTCGATGTAGCCCTGCGCCGGCGTCCAGCCGGGCGGCGGCTCGCGCAGACCGCCTTCCCAGGCCGGGATCGTGCCTTCCGCGTTGCCGGCGCGTTCGGCGCCGACCGGCGTGAGGTCCTTGCCGAGGCGCGAATGGTCGGGCGCCGCGACGGCGGCGGTGCAGGCGGCGAGCAGGGTCGCGTACAGGATTGCCTTGCGCATGCCCCGATCGTATCAGTCCTTCGCGAGCTTTTGCCCCACCCGCCGGTACGCCTCGCGGAACGGCATACCTTCGCTCACCACCAGGGCGTTCGCTTCGGCGGCCGCGTGGATGTCCGGGTCGAGGCGGATGCGCTCGGGGCGGAATCGCACTCCCGGGATCGCGGCGGCCATGATCGCGAGCGTCTCGCCGCAGACGTCGATCGAGCGGAAGAGCGGCGCCTTGATGAGCTGCAGGTCGCGCTGGTAGCCCGACGGCAGCTTCGCCGTGATGCCGAGCACCTCGACGAGGCAGGCCTGCGCCGTCGCCGTGCGGCCGCGCACCAGCTCGAACACGTCCGGGTTGCGCTTCTGCGGCATGATCGACGAGCCCGTCGTGAACTCGTCGGGCAGCGCGACGAAGCCGAACTCGCGTGTGTAGAAGAGGAGCAGGTCGGAGGCGAGGCGGCCGAGGTCCTGCATCAGCAGCGCGACCTGGAACAGCACCTCGGCCTCGGCCTTGCCGCGCGAGAGCTGCACGGCCGTCACCGGCTCGTGGTTCTCGGGAAAGTCGAGGCGTGTGCGCGTGGCCTCGCGGCTCACGGGAAGATTGGGCGTTCCGTAACCCGCAGCCGAGCCGAGCGGGTTCCTCAGGATGCGCCGGTGCGCGTGACGCAGGCCGTCCGCGTCGTCGCGGAGCTCCGCGGCGTAGCCGCGCGCCCACAGCGCGACAGAGCTCGGCATCGCCTGCTGCATGTGCGTGTAGCCCGGCAGCGCGACGTGTCCCTGCCCGGTCGCGAGCGCCTCGAGGGCCTTCATCACCTCGCGCGTGCCCTCGGCCAGCGACTCGACGGCGTCGCGCAGGTAGAGACGCAGCGCCGCGAGCACCTGGTCGTTGCGCGAACGGCCCGCATGCAGCCGCGCGCCCGCGTCGCCGATGCGGCGGGTGAGCAGCGTCTCGAGCGCGGTCTGGCCGTCCTCGAGGTCGAGCGTCACGCGCCATTCCCCGCGCGCGTGCGCTTCGCCGATCGCGGCGAGGCCTTCGCGGATCGCCTGCAGCGACGGCCCGTCGAGCAGGCCGCATTCATGCAGCATTTCTGCGTGCGCGATCGACGCTCGCACGTCGTACGCGACGAGGCGGTCGTCGAGCGCGTGGTCCTCGCCGGCGGTGTAGCGCAGCACCCGCGCGTCGAGCGGCGCGCCCTTGTCCCAGAGCCGGCTCATTTTCCCTGTTCCGCCGCGCTCAATGCCTTCGTGTCCGCGACGACCAGCGTGCCGGTGCCCTCGTTGGTGAAGATCTCGGCGAGCAGCGCATCGGGCGCGGAGTAGGAGATCACGTGCACGCGCCGCACGCCGCCGCGGATCGCGGACTCGATCGCGCTCGACTTCGGCAGCATGCCGTCGGTGAGTGCGCCTTCCTCGCGCAGCCGGCGCAGCCCCGCCACGTCGGTGTACGAGATCAGCGAGTGCGGGTCCTCGAGGCGCTCGAGGATGCCCTGGGCGCCCGTGCAGAGGATCAGCTTCTCCGCGACGAGCGCGCCGCCGATCGCGGCGGCGACGGTGTCGGCATTGATGTTGAGCAGGTGTCCCTGCGCGTCGCACGACAGCGGGCTCACGACCGGCAGGAACCCGGCGTCGAGCAGGCGCAGGAGCACCGAGCCGTCGACGGCATCGATGTCGCCGACCATGCCGTAGTCGACCACCTCGCCGCTCGCGAGCGTCACCGGCGCCCGCTTGTGCGCGTTCACGAGCCCGGCGTCCACGCCGCTCACGCCGATGGCCGCGATGCCGAACTCGCGGCACAGGCCGAGCAGCCGCGTGTTGACGAGGCCGTTCAGAACCATGCACGCGACGTCGATCGCGCCGCCGTCCGTCACGCGCCGGCCCTGCACCATGCGGGTCTCGACGCCGAGCTTCTTCGTGACCTGGTCGAGCTGAGGGCCGCCGCCGTGCACGAGCACGACACGGATGCCGAGGTGGTGCAGGATCGCGACCTGCTCCATGAAGCCGCGCATCGTCGCGCCGTCGCGGAAGGCGCCGCCGCCCGTCTTGATGACGAAGACCTTGCCCTTGTACATGTGGATGTAGGGCGCCGCGCCCCTGAGCGCGCGCACCGTCACGGCCTGTTCGCCCTTGTGTCCGATCATCGGTTCATCCCCTCAGCAGTCGATGGAGCACGGCCATCTGCACGACCATGCGGTTGGCGGCTTCCTGCACGACGCGGCTGCGCGGGCCGTCGAGCACCTCGTCGGCGACGGCGACGTTGCGGCGCACCGGCAGGCAGTGCATGAAATGGCAGTCGGGGCGCGCGTTCGCGAACCACGCTTCCCGAACGCGCCAGTCGGCGAGCGGCCGGCGCAGCGCGGCCTCGGCCTCGGCATCGCCGTAGACGGCGGGCGAGCCCCATTCCTTCGCGTACACGACGTGTGCGCCCGCGAGCGCCGCGGCGCGGTCCGTCGTCTCGCTGACCGTGCCGCCCGACTCGGCGGCCGCGCGCCGCGCCTTCGCCATGATCGGCTCCGGCAGCGCGTAGCCGTCGGGCCTCAGCACGACGACCTCCATGCCGCGCTGCGCCGCCATGTGCAGAGCGGCGGCCGGGACGGCGAGCGGCAGGGCGCGCGGGTGATACACCCACGACAGCACGAACCTGCCGCCACGCGGGACGCCGACGTCGTCCATCGTCTTCCAGTCCGCGAGTGCCTGGCACGGGTGGTTGACGGCCGACTCGAGGTTGATGAACGGCTTGTTGCAGAGCCCGGCCATGAGCTGGAACGGCGCCTCGGCGAGGTCCGCCGCGAGGTCCCTGCCTTCCGCGAACGCCCGGAGGCCCAGCGCGTCGCAGTAGGAGGCGAGCACCGGGATCGCCTCCCTCACGTGCTCGGCCGCGCCACCATCCATCACCGCGCCCGTGCGCGTCTCGACCTGCCACGTGCCCTGGCCCGGCGTCACGACGAACGACGTGCCGCCGAGCCGCATCATGCCCGCCTGGAACGACGACAGCGTGCGCAGCGACGGGTTCATGAACAGCAGGCCGAGGATCCTGCCCGCGAGCGCCTGCGGCTCGGGCCGCTCCTGCAGCCGGCGCGCGAGGTCGAGCAGGTCGACCACCTGGTCGCGGGAGAAGTCGGCGAGGTCGAGGAAGCGATTCATGGGAGGAATGGGGCAGCGAATAGGGGACAGGGGACAGGGATCAGAGCGGGAGATCAGGGGGGGAGGGAGGCGAGGGCGTCGCGGAGTTGCGTGACGTGCGTGGAGTCGAGGACGTAGGGGGCGAGGATGCGGACGACGTGGGCGTCGGCGCTGGTGCCGGCGAGGACGTCGCGCTCGAGGAGTTCGCGCTGCACGTCCTTCGCGGGTCGCCGGGTGCGCAGCCCGAGCAGGAAGCCGGCGCCCTGCGTCGCGACGACGGGACCGACGACGCACGTCTCACGGATTTCGCGGGCGAGGCGCCGTACGTTCGCGAGCAGGCCTTCGCTCTCGATCACGTCGACGACCGTCTCGATCAGCGCGCAGGCCATCGGGCCGCCGCCGAACGTCGTGCCGAGGTCGTCGATGCGCAGGTGCGCGGCGACGTGGGTCGCGAGCAGCAGCGCTGCGCAGGGAAAGCCGCCGCCGAGTGCCTTGGCGGTCGTGAGCATGTCCGGCGCGATGCCGTGCAGGTTGGCCGCGAACGGAAAGCCGGTGCGTCCCATGCCGCACTGCACCTCGTCGAGCACGAGCATCGCGCCCGTCTCGCTGCAGCGTGAGCGCAGCGCGGCGAGGAAGGGCTGGCCGAGGTCGACCGCGCCGGCGACGCCCTGTACGGGCTCGACGATCACGCAGCCGGTGGAATCGTCGACCGCGCGTCCGATGGCGTCGTGGTCGCCGCGCGGCAGGAACTCCACGTCGAACGGCGCCTGCGGAAATCCGTACCACTTCCGGGCTGCGCCCCAGGTGACGGCTCCCGCCGCGGCCGTGCGGCCGTGGAAGCTGCCCTCGACGGCCACGACCTTGCGCCGGCCCGTGATCCTGAGCGCGAGCTTGAGCGCGTTCTCGTTGGCCTCCGCGCCGGTGTTCACGAAGAACACCGTCTCGAGCCCGAGCCCGGCGAAGCGGGCGAGCCGCGTCGCGGCGCGCCGCCGCACGTCGAGGGGCACCGCGTTGCTCTGGAACGGCAGTGCGTGCGCCTGCTCCGCGAGCGCCTGCCGCCATCGCGGATGCGAATAGCCGAGCGCCGCGACCGCGTGCCCGCCGTAGAGGTCGAGGATGCGGCGACCATCGCGCGTGTGCAGGTGGACGCCCTCGGCGTCGACGACGTCGAGCGGCCACTGCGCGTAGACCGGTGCGAGGTGGTCGACGATCACGTCCAGCCCGCCGCCGGCTGAGTCAGGCCGGCCGTCTCCTCGTAGCCGAGCATGCGGTTCATCCACTGCACCGCGCCGCCGGCCGCGCCCTTCGTCAGGTTGTCGATCACGCAGGTCACCGCGACGGTGTCGCCGTCGGCGACCGCGGAGAGTGCGGCGTAGTTGCTCGCGACCACGTCCTTGAGCCGCGGCAGCTCGCCCGAGACGCGCACGAAGGGCGACTGGTCGTAGAAGTCGCGCAGCGCGTGCACCAGCGCGTGCGTCGCGACGTGCTCGCGGGCCGCCGCCTGCACCGTCACGTGGATGCCACGCGCGAACGGCCCCGAGTGCGGCACGAACGCGAACCCGGCCTCGACGCCCGAGGCGGCGAGCGCGAGCGCCGTCACCTCCGGCGCGTGGCGGTGCGTGAGCGCGTTGTAGGCGTAGAGATCCGAGTGGCGCTGCGGGTGGTGCGTCCCGGCCGCCGGCTGACGGCCCGAGCCGGTGCTGCCGGTGATGCCCGTGACGTACAGGCGCGGCTCGACGAGCCCGAGCGAGAGGAGCGGCACGCTCGCGAGCAGGATCGCCGTCGCGAAGCAGCCGGGATGGGCGACGTGCGGCGTGTGGAGCGCGTTCAGGTGCTCGGGCACCGCGCAGGTGAACTCCCGCAGGCGCTCGGGCGCGCCGTGCCCGTGCTTGTACACGGTCTCGTAGGCCGCGGCGGTCGAGTAACGGAAGTCGGCGGAGATGTCGACGACTCGAGGCTGCGTGCCGGCCTGCTCGGCCGCGCCGAGCACGCGATCGACGAGCGCGGCCGACACGCCGTGCGGCGCCGCCGAGAACACCGCGGTGACCGGGTTCGCGGCGACGTACTCGAGCACTTCGTCGTGCCCGGCGAAGCGCAGGTGCGGCAACACGGGCTGCAGGTGGCGGAAGAACTGCGCGATCGGTTCGTCCGGCTGGCTGTCGGACGCGACGACTGCAAGGTCGAGGTACGGGTGCGATGCGAGCAGGCGCAGCAGCTCGCCGGCGACGTAGCCCGTGCCGCCCAGCACGATCGCGGGGACGCGCGCTGTCATTCGGACGCTGCCCGGGCGAGCGGGGTGCCGAGGCCGAGGCTCTCGATGATGTGGTCGCCGAGCTCCGCGCCCGCGGACATGGCGTTCACCGCGCGCACGCCCATCTGTTCCTCGATGATCTTCACGCCGACCGCGTTGTCCGTCGCGGGACCGGTGACCGCGCAGGGCTCGACGTGGAAGCGCTCGCGCAGCAGCTTCACGCCGCCCCAGGCGGCGACCGGATCGTTGGCCGACAGCACGACCGCGCTCAGGTGCCGCCGGATGTCCTCGGCCGCGAGGATGGCCTCGACGCCGTACGCGCCGAGGAGCCCGTCGCCGAGCTCGAAGACGACGACGTCCGGGCGGCCCTGCGTCATCTCCGTGAGCATCGTGCGGGTGAGCGCGGGGCCCGACTCCGCCGTGGTCGTGACGATGCCGAGGTCCGTGAAGATCATGCTGCGGCGCGCGCCCGAGTCCTCCATCGCCAGGATGTCGCGGCGCAGCGAGACGCCGGTGGCCTTGAAGGCGTGCACCGCGAGTCCGCGGTGGCGCATGCGGGAGACGATGGCGCACGCGGCGGCGGTCTTGCCGGCCTCCATGCACGTGCCCGCGAGTGCCACGACCGGCACGCCGTGCGTCTCGAGCGGTGCCGCAGGGTCGAGCTTGCGGTGGCCCACCTTCGCCGGCACGCCGATGCGCTCGCCGAGGAACGGGAACTGCAGCACGCAGCCGAGCACGCGGCAGTCGAATGGCTTGCCCTTGTCGGGGTTCACGGAATCGCAGACGCCGAGCACGCCGCCGATGTTGAGCACCTGCAGCACGTCGCCGGCCTGGACCTTCTCCGGGATGTGGCCGGAATAGCCGAACAGCGCGCGACGATGGCCGAGCGCGCCCACGACGACGTCGCCGCGCGACACCTTCGCCATCCGCCCGCTCGTGAGCTCGAGCGTGTTGTACGTCGACTTGCTCGTCAGGATCTCGACGACGAGCACGACGCCTTCCTCGCAGGGAATGTCCTGCGTGGCGATGCGCACCTCGTGGCTCAGGCCGCAGGCCTGCGCGATCGAGGCGATCTTGTCGACGACGACGGTCCGCATGGGTGCAGCCATCTCAGCCTCCCTGCGCGAGCTGGCCCGCCCGCGTGTAGAAGATGCCGGGCAGCGCCAGCATCTTCGAGTAGCCGTGCGCCTCGGCGGCCGTCCACTCGCCCGCGGACTCGCCGTAGGCGCCCTTCGAGGCCTTCATGAGCGAGAAGGGCGAGGAGACGCCCTCGACGAACAGCGAGCCCGGGCGCAGCACGACGTGCGCCTCGCCGGTGACGCGCTGCTGCGTCGAGACGAAGAACGCCTCGATGTCGCGGCACACCGGGTCGAGGTGCTGGCCTTCGTGCACGAGGTCGCCGTACGGGCCGGCGAGCGTGTCCTTCAGGCGCGCCTGCCGCGCCGACAGCACCAGCTTCTCGAGCTCGCGGTGCGCGGTGAGCAGGATCTCCGCGGTGGGTGCCTCGAAGGCGACGCGGCCCTTGAAGCCGATGATCGTATCGCCGAGGTGGATGCCGCGGCCGATGCCGAAACGAGCGCCGAGCGCCTCGACCGCCTCGATCAGGCTCACCGGGTCCATCGCCCGGCCGTCGAGCGAGCAGGGAATGCCCGCCTCGAAGCCGATCGTGTGCCGCTCCGGCGCCTGCGGGTTCGTGTACGCGTCGCGCGTGAGCACCCAGGCCGAATCCGGGATGCAGCCGTCGGAGGTGAGCGTCTCCTTGCCGCCGATCGTGGTGCCCCACAGCCCGCGGTTGACCGAGTACGCCGCGCCGAAGGGCGGGACCGGCAGCTTGCGCTCCTCGAGGTAGGCGAGCTGCTCCGGGCGCTTGAAGGCGCGGTCACGTACCGGGGCGAGGATCTCGAGGCCCGGGGCCAGCGTGCGCAGCGCGACCTCGAAGCGCACCTGGTCGTTGCCGGCGGCGGTGGAGCCGTGCGCGACGACGTCGGTGCCGAGCCTGCGCGCCCACTGCGCGACCGTCTGCGCCTGCAGCACGCGCTCGGCGCCGACGCACAGCGGATAGAGATTGCCGCGGCGCACGTTGCCCATGACGAGGTACTTGATGACCTGCTCGAAGTACGCCGGCCGCGCGTCGACGAGGTGGTGCTCGACGGCACCGAGCGCCCGGGAGCGCTCCTCGACGGTGCGGGCCGTCGCGGGGTCGAACCCGCCCGTGTCGACAGTGAGCGTCACCACCGGACGGCCATAGGTCTCGGCGAGCCACGGCACGCAGAAGGAGGTGTCGAGTCCGCCGGAGAACGCGAGCAGGATGGGCGTGGCGCCCGGGGCGGGTGCGGTCATGGAGGCCTCAGCGTCCGAAGATGGATTGCAGGTGGGCGTGCAGGCGGCGCTGCGTGCGCTCGCTCGCGGTCGCGATGAAGATCGTGTCGTCGCCGGCGATGGTGCCGACCACCTCGGGCCAGCGCGCCTTGTCGAGCGCGATCGCCACGCTCTGGGCCGCACCGGCGGTCGTCCGCAGCACCGTGAGGTTCGGGCCCGCGGCCTTCCAGCCCTTCACGAAGGTGCGCACGTCCTCGAAGTGGCTCGGCGTGAGCGCATCCTCGGCCGCCGGGAGCAGGTAGCGGTCCGCGCCCTTCACCACGCCGAGCTCGCGCAGGTCGCGGCTCACCGACGACTGCGTGGCCTCGAAGCCGTCGGCACGCAGCAGGTCGACGAGCTCGGCCTGCCGGCCGACCGCGGTGCGCCGCAGGATACGCGCGATCGCGTCCCGGCGGTGGAGCTGGGCGTGGGGGTCGGTGGCCAAGGCGCGGGCATCCCTGCATCGTGAATAAAAGGGCGCGTAATCTGCATAATTATGCGAATGCTGTCAAGGGCGGCGGGGACAGCGCCTCGGCGGCATGGAGTCGCGCGTGCGGTCCGGCTCAACAAGGGGGTCGACTCGCGGCTCCTGCATTGATCGAGCCGTGGCCGCCGACTGGCCCGCAGCTTCGCCACGTACGTGCACCATTAGAATGGCATCACCCGGCCACGACGACCCACGCCATGCAGATCGAAATCCGGCTCGATGACCTGTCCTCGGGCGAGGTCCAGGACCTGATCGCGGAGCACCTCGCCGGGATGCGGAGCAATTCGCCTCCCGGGCACGTCAACGCGCTCGCCCTCGACAGCCTGAGGCAGCCCTCCGTCACCTTCTGGGCCGCATGGTGCGGCCAGGACCTGTGCGGATGCGGCGCACTCAAGGAGCTCGACGCAACGAGCGGCGAGATCAAGTCGATGCGGACGCGGGCCGCCTTCCGCGGGAACGGCGTCGGCCAGGCCGTCCTGGACGAAATCCTTCGAACCGCGCGCCGCCGGGGCTACGAGCATCTGTTCCTCGAAACGGGAACGGGTCCGGCGTTCGCTGCCGCTCACTCCCTGTACCTTCGCAATGGATTCACATGGTGCGGTCCGTTCGGCAGCTATGCGGCCACCGCGTTCAACGTCTTCATGCTCAAGATCCTGTGAGCGCGATGCCGCCCGGTCCGGCCTCGCGGCAGGCGAGTACACCGTCCTTCCAGGGGAACCGCACGGACAATCACGACCAGGAACTTCTGCGCAAGGCTGCCGCTGCGAAGGCGCGCGCCGGACGAACATGCGAGGAGCGCGGTAACCGGTTCGCGGAACATCGCCATCGCGCTCTGCGGCCGGCTCGGCCAGCGGCTGGAGATGCTCCACTTCGACATCGAGCCGCGGGCGATCAGGTAACGTGGCATCTTCCCGCGAGTCGCCGTGAAGAACGCACCCATGTCGTCTGATCGCTATCTGGACCTGGCCCGTCGCCTGCACGCGCTCGCCCGCACCGGGCTCCACTTCACCCGCGACGAATACGATCGCGAGCGCTACGTGGAGATCGAGTTCATCGCCGCGGGGCTGCTGGCCGGGAACGAGCCCGCCGGGCGCGACGCGCTGCTCGCGATCTGGCGCGAGGAGCGTGGCTACGTCACGCCGAAGATCGAGGTCCGCGGGGCCGCGTTCCGCGAGGGCCGCGTGCTGATGGTCCGCGAGACGGCCGACGGCCTCTGGACGTTGCCCGGCGGCTGGGTCGACGTGAACGAGTCCCCTTCGCAGGCGATCGAGAAGGAGATAGGGCAGGAGTCGGGCTTCCGGGCACGCGCGGTCAAGCTCGCGGCGCTGTGGGACCGCGCCCGCCACGGCCACGGGCCGACGCTGCACCATGGCTGGAAGGCGTTCTTCCTCTGCGAGATCGAGGGCGGCGAGCCGCGCGGCAGCTACGAGACGGACGCCGTGGAGTTCTTCGACCCCGACGACCTGCCGCCGATGTCGCTCGCCCGCAGCACGCCACGGCAGGTCTCGCGCATGCTCGATCACTGGCGCGACTGGCAGGGCGGCCGCCAGCTCCCGACGGACTTCGACTGATCAACGCTCGATCCTGAACTCCACGTCGGCGCTCTGCTCGAGGCCGGCTTCGGCCTTGAGCGACCAGCGCTCGCTCAGCGTGTAGCGGAGCTTGATCGTGTTGATCGCCTCGGCGATCGAGATGCCGTAGCTCACGAAGAGACGCGGCGTCAGGTACTTGCCGAGCACGACGGACGCGCCCTCGTCGCCGTCCTGCTCGAGGCTCACCTCGTCGAGCCCGATGCGCGTGCCGAGGCCGCCGAGCAGCAGGCCGCCGCCGCTGAGCGCGAGACTCTCGGCGGCGCGGTCGAGCGCGAGCGCCTCGCCGGACTGGAGCTGGTTGATCGAGCGGCCGGTGAGCAGGTAGGAGAGCGCTTCGTTCTCCGACATCGGCGGGTCGGAGCTCAGCGTCACGAACGGATTGGCGAGCGTGCCGCGCACGTTGATCGACACGGTGATGTCCTGGCCGCGGATCGGGCGCTCCCCGACGAGGTCGAGCGTCGGGTCGTCGAGCGGCGTCATGTCGTAGCTCAGCACGCCGCGCGCGATCCGGACGAACTGCCCGAACGCGCGGTACTCGCCCTCCACGACGCGTATCGCCCCCAATCCCCGCGGTACGTCGTTGGGCTTCGTGATCACGGTGAGGTCGCCCCCGAGGCGCGCGCGCAGGCCGAAGCTGTCGACGCGCACGTCGTCGCCGAGCACGATGCGGATGCGGCTGCTGACGCGATCGAGGGTCGAAGGCCCGGTCTCCTCGATCTCGAGGCCCACGATGCGCTCGTCTGGCGAGGTGCGCACCGTGGTCGAGAGGTCGCGAGGGCGGATCCGCGCGAGCGGCACGCGGATCTCGCCGGTCACCTCGAAGCCGTCGGGCCCCGCCCGCAGCTTGAGGTCGGGAGAGGCGAGTATCCGGAAGTCCGGCGTGTCCGAGACGAGGAGCCGCTCGCCCGTGAGGCTCATCTCGCCGGTCATCACGCCGTCGGGCCAGTCGAAGTCGCCGCGGAACTCGAGCCCGCCGCGGGGCGTCTGCCCGCTGCCGTCGAACACGAGTCGGTCGCCCTTGAACCGGCCGTCGAAGCGGATCTGCTTCAACTGCAGGTTGGTGCGGTACATGGCGATCTCGCCGTCACGCAGGTGCAGCTCGCCGTCGAAGCGCGGACTTCCGAGCGTGCCGCCGAATTCGACGCGCGCATCGAGCTGGCCGGACGAACGGTCGATCTCGGGCACCAGGATCGCGAGCGCCGCGACGGAGTCGGATTCGATGCTCAGGAATCCGTCGAGCGGCAGTTCGCCCATTTCCTCATCTCCGCTGCGACGCGCCGTGGCTTCGCCGCGCAGCGTCGTCCCGCCGAAGAGATCCGCGTAGACCTCCGCGCGGATTCCGCCCGCGTCGGCGTGCGCGTCGAGCCGCGCGCTGCCGAGCCGGATGCGTTCGCTGCGGAACTGGTTGCGCGGGATGTCGAGCACCGGCTCGTCGATGTACAGTGCGGTCGCGCCCACCCAGTGCTGGCCCGGCGCCTGCTCAGCCCAGCCGCTCGCCTGCAGCTTGCCGTCGAACTCGCGCCAGCCGAGCAGCGTGCGCAGCAGCCGTCGCAGCGGCCAGTCCTGCGCACTGTAGAGCACGCGCCAGGATGCCGGCTCGCTGCGCCACTCGCCCTCGACGCACAGCCGGGCGTCTTCGTTCACGAGGCAGACGACTTCAGTGTCGACGCCCCGGGCCCCGGCGGAGACCCCGGCCGGCTGCGCCAGCTTTGCGGTGCCGTCCGGGAAGCCGATCTCGAATTCGTCGAGCCGGCCCGTCCACAAGGAGGCCTCGGCGTCGTAACCGCCGCTCGCCGCGAGGTGCCCGCGGAACCTGGGCACGCGCTGTGCTTCGTCGCCCTGGGAATGGAAGTCGAGTGACAGTTCGTGCTCGCGCGCAAGACCCTCGAGCTGGAAGCGCACTTCCTCGAGTCTCACCGGGCCGGTCTGCACGGACTCTGCCCGCAGCCCGATCCGCGAGCTGCGGTTGTCCGCGAGATCGAGATCGACGTCCGCGTCGAGCGTATCGACCTCAACGCCCGCGAACTGGAGCCGCCGCGCGCGCACCTCGGTCTCGATCTCCGGGCGGGCGGGGTCGCCGTGGAGACGGCCTGCGGACAGGAGCTCGCCCGCGAGGTCCGGATGCAGCAGCGAGAGCCGGCGCACGTCGGCGGTCCAGCGCAGGTCGGCCCGGCGGCCCCAGCGGCCGTCGAGCGTCACGTGGGATTCGCCGTTGGCCACGCGCAGGCGGCGCAGCTCGAACTCGCCTGCGCGATGGACGATCTCGCCCTGGCCCGTGAGTTCGCGATCCATGACGCGGCCCGACAGCGAGGCGAGTCGCAGCGTCCACGGTGCATCGGCCGTGAGACCCGCGCCGTCGACCGTCGCTGCGAAGTTCACCCGGCCACGGAGATCCGGCCGCAGCGCGGACACGTCGACGTCGCGACCCTGCAGGCGCGCGTTCCACGCCTGGCGCCCGGTGAATGCGAGCTGTCCGCTGCCCGTGACGCGTCCGCCGAAGGCACGGCCATCGAAGCGGCTGAGCGCGACGCGCTCGCGGTCCACGCGTCCGGCGGTATCGAACTCGGACAGCGGCAGGCCCGGGACGTTGGCGTGCGCCTGGATCTCGAAGTCGTAGGGCAGTGCGCCGCGCACCCGGTAACTGCCGAGCGGGCTTTCGAACGCGGCCTCGCCGTCGAGCGGCCAGCGGAGCGCACGCCATTCGCCCTGCAGGTCGAGCTCCGGCGACTCGCCGCCGGTCTTCACCGTGCCCGACACCTCGAGCGCGAGCGTCGAAGCCGGTCGCCATGCCCGCACGCGGTCGAGTTCCACGGTGTCGTCGCGCAGCCGGCCCGCGCCCTGCACGCGCACCGCCCCTTCGATCACGGACGGCGCGACCAGCGTCGCGTCGATCCCGAAGGCTTCGCGCCCGGCGTCGAGCGCGAGGCTGCCGCTCACCTTCGGATAACGGCCGGGCTCGAGCCAGGGCGAGCCGTCGAAGTCGCTCACGCGCAGGGTGCCCACGGCCCGCGGCTCCTCGGTGAGCGATACCAGGTTGCCGACGAACGAAAGGTTCGCGGGCTCGGCGAGCGTCACGGTCGTGCCGAGCCGGTCCAGGTTGCCGCGCAGTGCCGCGGCGAACCGGTAGTCGCGGCCGTCGGGCAGCCGCCATCGACCGTTGGCCGCGACCCTGAGGCCCAGCGGCTCCATCGCGCGCAGCACGACCGATCCCTCGATGCGCCCGGCCGGGTCCTCGAGCACGAGTTCGTCGAGGCGGATGCGCCAGCGCGACATGTCGAGCGCGGCGGTCGCTCGCTCGACCGCGAGGCGCTCGCCGTTCAGGAGCGTGACCGAGACGTTGCCGAGCTCGAGCGAGGGAGCCTCGATCTGCAGGAACCGGGGCAGGAACCCGGGTGCGGTCGGGGGCGGCGGCTCGCGCTCGAGCAGGGTGACGGCCACGCTCTCGACGCTCGACTTCTCGAGCCGCACGAGCCCGTGCAGCAACGGCCGCAGCGTCGGGTCGGCCCGCAGCCCACGCAGTTCGATCCGCGCGGCCTCGTGCTCGATGACGACGCGGTCCATCGAAAGCGGTCCGGCCAGCATGCCGCGCGCGCCCTCCACCTCGATGCGCAGGTTCGGGACGCGCCACAGCTGCGAGATTGCGAGCGCGAGGCCCTCCTCGGTGTACAGCAGCCGATGGATCGCCACGAGCGGCACGCCGACCGCGAGCGCCAGGACGATGATCAGTGCGATCCACACCCAGCGCACTCAGAGCACCTGCGTGATGTTCAGGTGGAGGCGCGGGCTCTTGCCAGACTCCGAGAGCGCCTGCGCCACGTCGACACCGATGAGCAGCATCGGCAGCCGCCAGCGCACCCCGATGCCCGCCGAGTATTCGAGCGGCGTGCTCCAGTCGCTGAAGGCGTTGCCGGCGTCGATGAACACGGCGCCGCGGATGTTGCGGGCGAAGTCGCGCTCGAGCTCGAGCGAGGCCACCAGCTTGTGTTCGCCGCCGATGCGCTGCTGCGAGGTCGAGCCGTCGGGGTTCTCCTGCACCACGACCGGGCTCAGCTCGTCGAGCGCAAAGCCACGGACGCTGCGGTCCCCGCCCGCGAAGAAGCGCTGCGAAGCGGGCAGCTCGGAGAAGTCGTTCACCCAGCTCGTGCCGAACTCGCCGCGCGCCCGCACGTACCACGGGTCTCCGAGCGACCAGACGCGCTCGGCCCGCGTGTAGAAGCGCAGGTAGGAGGCATCGGAGCCGAGCGTCTCGGGGCTGCCCGAGAGCTCGAAGTAGTAGGCTGCGCTGCGTACCCAGCCCGTCAGGAAGTTGGGCGGCAGGCTCGCGTAGCTGATGCCCGGAATCAGGAGCAGGTCGTCCCGGCTCGTGCCGTCCGGGAAGCCCGTGCGCTCGCGATTGACCCGCGCGAACAGCACGCGCTGCCACTGGCCCAGGACCTGCGTGAGCCCACCCACCACCTCGAAGCGTTCGCTGTCGAGGTCGCCCAGCTCCTCGTTGATGTAGCCGGTCGAGAACTCGAGCTTCTCGAGCGCCGGGTCGCCCACGGGCACGATGTAACGCGCGATCGCCTCCTGCAGGATCGCCGAGCCGGTCAGCTCGAGCCGCAGGCGGTGGCCGAGCGTGTTGACGCGCCGGTTCTCCCAGGCGAAGCGCCCGCGCAGCTCGGTGTCGGTGCCGTAGCCAACGCTCACCGTGTAGCGGTGGCGGCGGATCGGTTCGGCGCGGATGGTCACCGGCACCGTGAGCGTCTCCGGATCGCGCTGCCCCGGCACGATCGAGACGCTAGAGAAGTAATTGCTGTCTTCCAGCGCGAATTGCGTGTTGCGGATGAGGTCGGTGGAGAACACCTGTCCGGGACGGAAGCGCACGAACCGCGCCAGGAAATCGTCGCGGAGCACGTCCTGCTCGAGCGTGATACCGCCGAACCGGTAGAGTCCGCCGGTCTCGAGCTCGATGTGCACGTCGGCGGTGCGCTCCTCGGGGTCGACCACCAGCTCGCGTCGCGTGTGCTTCGCGTCCAGGAAGCCCTCGGCGAACGCTGCACGCAGCAGGTCGTCGCGCAGCGAGTCGTAGGCCGGGTGGTTGAGCTGCGCCCCGGGTTGCACGACGCTCGCAGCGGCGAGGCGGGCGAACGCGGGCTCGCCGGCGCCCGGCCCGGTGATCCGCACGTCCACGGTCCTGAACTTCACCGCCTTGCCCGGCTGCACCCTGAGACGCACGACCCACCGGTCGTCGTCGCGGCTCGTGCGGCTGCGGATCACCGGAGCGTAGTAACCGAAGGGCCGCATCGCGTCGGCCGCCTCGTCGACGGCGCGGTCCGCGAGGCGCCGTACCTGGGTGTCCGAGAGTTCCTCGCGTTCCGCGAACCGGGTGAGCGTGAGGAACGAACGGATGTTGTCGGCGACCTCCCGGCTCACGCCATCGACCTCGACGCGCACGCGCTCCGCGGCGCCTGCGACGGCGCACCATGCGACGAGCACGAGCCCGAAGCACAGCCCGCGCAACCGGGGGGAGCCTGCCGCGAGCGCCGTCATGGCGTTGCTTCGAATTCGTGGCGGCTCGCACCGGTCTGCGCGCCGCCCGGGTCGTAGCGTCGCTCGAACACGGCGGTCCGTCCCTCGTGCTCGACGAGGACGACGGTGGAGCAGCGCGTTCCGTAACGCTCGTGCACGACGAAGGGCGCCGTGAGCGCCTGATGCAGCCCGGGCGGCAGCGGGACTTCCGCCGGTTCCGTCGTCGCGGCAGGAATGCGGTCCGCCAGCACGTCGAAGAACTCGTCCGGCGACGGATCGAGCGACTCGAGCGCGACGGCGAACCGCTCGCGTGTCCGGGTGAGCTTCGGCCATGGCTCGTCGAGCCGGTGATTGCTGAGGCCGTAGACGCCGGGATCGAGGCGGCGGCGTTCTGCGGGCCGCGTATTCGAGTGATAGGCGAGCGAGTGAGCGTCGCCCACGAGCAGGTTGTAACCGGCGTGGCCTGCGGCCGCCTCGGCGAGCCGCTCGAGGTGAGTCACGGGAGCGCTCGCGTCGCGCAGGAAATCCGGCACGAGCGTGCCCCGGGAAAGCGAGCCGGGGGAGGGCACTTCGGCATCGCGTACGTTGGTCACCGTTCCGAAGCGGCCCGTGCGCGAGAGCCCGAGCCACGTGCCGCCCGCCCGCAGGTCGCGTCCGGCCAGGATCCGTGGATCGTCGTTCCACCAGGACAGGGCTGCTGTGGGCCGCTCGTGGAACTCGTCGCGGTTACCGGCCACCACGAGGCGGTACCGGGGGTGCGACAGCCACGCGAGCACGAGCAGGCACATGGTCCTGGCGCGTCGGATCAGCGCTGTGCGGCCGTCTCCCGGCGGTCGCGGCGCCACCGGAACAGCACGCGGCCGGCCTTGCGGGCGGCCCAGGCGATCAGCACGACCACCGCGACGAGGCACAGGAGCGGCACGAGGATCGCGAGGATGGACAGGCCGGTCGCGCTCGCGGTCTCGACGGTCGACACGACCGGATTCGCGAGGCCGCCCGTCATGACCCCGGATTTCGCGCGCAGCAAGGCCGTGGTGCCCTTCGTGAGCCCGGCGACGCCGCCGCCCGCGATGATCGCCACCGGCCACATCACGGATTGCGGGATGTCCGTCATGACGGCCGCGCTAGCGACCGCGCCGGCTGCCAGCGTGGCCGGGCTCGCGATGACGTCGAGCAGGTGGTCCACGCCCGGGATGTAGTACGCGAGCGTCTCGATTACGGCGGCGGTGGCGAGCGTGAGCAGCGCCGGCGTGCTCGCGAGCCAGGCGAACCCGTCGGTGAGCGGCAGGTCGCCGAAACGCGCGGCCAGCCCAGCGATCAGCAGCGGGACGAAGATGCGGAAGCCAGTTGCGGCCGCAAGACCGACGCCCAGCGCGACACTGAGCAGGGAGGCAATCGAGAGGTCCATGAGCGTCCGCGTGGATCGGCCGGCCGGCCGGTCGCACGATCCTGCCGGAATGCGCCCCGACCGGCAATCAGGGCAGGCTGCCCACGGCGTCCCACGCGGTCTTTGCGATCAGCGTGCCGACGACGAGCAGGAACACGCCGCGTACGAACGCACTTCCCCGGCGCAGCGCGACGTGGCTGCCGATCTGGGCGCCCGCGGCGTTCGCGACGGCCATCCCGGAGCCGAGCAGCCAGAAGATCTCGCCTGTCGTCGCGAAGAGCAGCAGCGCTGCGGCGTTCGCCGCGGCGTTCACGAGCTTCGCGGAGGCGGAGGCGTGCAGAAAATCGAGCCCGAAGCCGCGGACGAACAGCAGCACGAGGAAGCTGCCGGTGCCGGGACCGAAGAACCCGTCGTAGAGGCCGATCACGCCGGCGCCAGCGGCCCCGAGCGCGCGGCCGCGCCGGCCCGTGCCGCGTGGCTGGTGCGCGAGGCCGAGGTCGCGCTGCGCGAGGGTGTAGACGAGCACCAGCACCAGCAGCACCGGGACCAGCAGCCGGAACCGGTCCGGCGCGATGCGGGTGGCGATCCACGCACCTGCGATCGCGGCCCCGAATGCCGCCGCCGCGGCAGGCACGACGAGCCGCAGGTCGATGCGAACGTGGCGGCGATAGCGCAGGAACGCGCTCGTGGTGCCGGCGAGCCCGGCGAGCTTGCCGGTGCCGAGGAGCGTAGGGTGCGGCGTCGTCGGAAACGCCGCGAAGAGCGCCGGCAGCTGGATGAGGCCGCCGCCGCCTGCCATCGCATCGACGATGCCGGCGCCGAAGGCCGCGAGCAGGACCAGCGCGATTTCGATCGTCACCGGGATCCTAGGCTCGCGGACCCCAGAGCCGCACTCCGGGCGCCTGCCTCAGGGGAACGTCGGCCCCCGAGTCGTACCAGTCCTCGATCAGCCGGAACGAGACGGACTGCGGCGGCGGCAGGCCGGGAGTGCCCGAGGCGATCTCGGCCCGCGTGAACCACCGGACGTCCTCGAGCTCCTCGTCGGCGCGTGGCACGGCGTCGGGCGCCGCGGTCGCAACGTACCCGATCATCAGGGAGGAGGGGAACGGCCACGGCTGCGACGAGTGGTACTCCATCGCGGCGACCTGCACGCCCGTCTCCTCGAGCACCTCGCGCGCCACCGCGTCCTCGAGGCTCTCGCCCGGCTCGACGAACCCGGCGATCGTCGAGTAGCGGCCCGGTGGCCAGGCGGCCTGGCGCCCGAGCAGCGCCCGCTCGCCGTCGGTCACGAGCACGATGATCGCCGGGTCGAGGCGTGGGAAGTGCTCGGCGCCGCAGCCATCCGCCGTGCAGCGCATCACGTGGCCCGCGTTTGCGGACGCGGTACGTGCGCCGCACACGCCGCAGTGGCGATGCCGGTGGCGCCAGTAGAGCAAGGCCCGGGCGTATGCCAGCAGTCCGGCCTCGTCCGCGGGCAGCAATCCGCCCACGAGCCGCAGGTCCTCGAACGTGGCCTCCTCGACGGGCGGCGCATCGGCCGCCAGCTCGGCCGCGAAACAGGCGCAGCCGCGGAACCGTCCGAGCAGTACGAACTCTTCGTCGGGCCACGCAGGCCGCAGCGGGTGATCGCCCGGCAGCAGGACGGCAGCGCAACCCTCGGCCGTGCGGCGCACCAGGCTGCGGTTGCGCCAGACCGGCACGATCACCGTCCCGCGGTCCGCGAGTGCTTCCGCGATCCACCGCGGATCCTTGCGCAGGTGGGCCTCTCGCTCGACGTACGCGCCGGTGTAGACGTTCGATGGTCGCATGGACGGGCCCGCGGGCTGGGTCAGGCGGGAGTCTAGCAATCCCGCCGCGCCACCCGCGGCCGTTCAGGCGACGCAGGGTCCGGACCGACAGGCGGGGCAGTTGTCGGGCAGCAGGTCCAGCGTGTCGCGGATCCAGAGTGCCTGGCAGTCCGGACAGCGCGCGAGCACGAACTCGTCGAGCCGGGCGAGCACCTGCATCAGGTACCACGCGTGCTCGAACGTGATGACCGTCTCCGGGCAGAGGATCCGGAACGTGTCGTAGACGTCGCAGAAGGTGGCGACTTCCTCGAGCGTGGGCCTGAACAGCACCTGGGGACTCGAGAGCAGGCCGCAGCGGTTCAGGAGCGCGGCGAGCGTAGCGGCCTGCAGTTCGTGGCTAGGGCTGCGCCAGAAGAACGCCATCTGTCGCGGGGATTTGCCGCGCCGCCGGCGCACGGGGCGCACCGGCTGGCCCTTTACATATTCCCGGTAGAGCTTCCGGATGC
>RPQJ01000057.1 GCA_003819815.1 Lysobacterales bacterium | reverse complement strand
GTCGTGGGCCACAGCGACGTGGCGGCGGGCCGCAAGACCGACCCGGGCATCTCGTTTGACTGGCCCCTGCTCGCGACGTTGCTGCGCTACGACCTCGAGGCAGGAACCCCGTGAGCCTGATCGCACTGCTGCTCGCGCTCGCCGCCGAGCGGGGACTCACGCACTTCTTCCACCTGCGCGAGCTGCGGTGGCTCGACCGGTACTACGACTGGGCCGCGCGCACCGTCGGGCGGGGTGGGCAGGGCGCCGTCGCGGCGGCCCTCGCCGCCCTCGTCGTCCCGGTGCTGCCTTTGGTCATCGCCGACCGCCTGCTCGGTTCGCACCTGCTGGGAGTGCCGCAGCTCGCGTTCGCGACCCTCGTGCTGCTGGTCTCGTTCGGGCCGCGCGACCTCGCCGACGAAGTCGACGACTATCTCGCGGCACTCGAGCGCGGCGACCGCGGCGAAGCCGACCGTCGCGCGAAGGAACTGCTCGAGAGCGACGCTGCGGGGCGCGGCAATTCGCTCGACGCCGCGGTCGAAGAGGCGATCTTCGTGCAGGCCAACAACCGCATCTACGGCGTCGTGTTCTGGTTCATGGTGCTCGGCCCTGCGGGCGCGTGGCTCTTCCGGGTCAGCGACCTGCTGCGCCGCCGTGCCGCGTTCGAGGCGTCGCGGGAGGGCGCCGCGCGGCATCCATTCGGCCTGGCGCTCGCCCGCGTGCACGGATGGCTCGCCTGGCTGCCGGCCCGGCTCGCAGCGTTCTCCTACGCGGTCGCGGGAAGCTTCGAGGACGCCGTCGGCAACTGGCGAGTCGCCGTCGACCGCGCAGCCTCCGATCCGCTCGACCGCTCCGAGCGCCTGCTCGCGCGCGTCGGCGCGGCCTCTCTGCAACCGAGCCTCGCCGACGTCGATCCCGGGCGACTCGACGTCGCGACCGCCCGCGGCGCCTGGCGCATCGTCGGCCGCGCGACGTGGCTCTGGATCGCGGCCATCGCGCTGCTCGTGCTCGTGGGCGAGGTCGCGTGAGACGTGCATGGGCGGCCGTCGTGCTGCTCTGCTCTGCGGCGACCGGGGCCGCGCCGCCGCCGCGGATCGTGACCCTCGCACCGCACCTCGCGGAGATCGTCCACGCGGCCGGCGCGGGCAGCGCGCTCGTCGGGGTCTCCGAATACAGCGACCATCCTGCCGCCGTCCGCAGCCTGCCCCGGGTGGGCGACGGGTGGCAGGTCGATTACGAGCGCGTGCTCGCGCTGCGACCCGACCTGGTGCTCGCGTGGGAGTCGGGCACGCCGACGGCCACCGTCGAGCGCCTGCGCTCGCTCGGGCTCGAGGTCGTCGTCGTGCCGACCCACCGTCTCGACGACGTCGCCACCGCCCTGCGTCGCATCGGCGACCTCGCCGGCACCCGGCCCGCGGCGGAAGCGGCGGCGCGGCGCTACGAGGCGAAGATCGCCGCGGCGAGGGAGCGGCACGCGGGTTCGCGGCCGGTGACGGTCTTCGTCGAGATCGACGACCGTCCGCTCTTCACGGTCGGAGGCCGCCACGTGATCAGCGAGGCGGTCGAGCTCTGCGGCGGGCGCAACGTGTATGCAGACCTCGACCAGGCTGCGCCGCAGGTCGACCTCGAGTCGGTGCTCGCGCACGATCCGGAGGCGATCCTGAGCACCGACGACACCGTCGCGGACCCGCGGGCGGAATGGCAGCGCTGGACGCGGCTCACAGCCGTGAGGGCAGGCACGATCTACTCCGTGCCGTCCGACACGGTCACGCGCGCGACGCCGCGGCTCGTGGACGGCGTGGAAGCGATCTGTGCGGCGCTCGACGATGCGCGCGTGAGGCTCGAGCGCGTGCGGCCCGCGGGCGAACCCGCTCAGCGGCGGTGACGCCAGAGCACCTCGCTGCCGTGCTCGTGGCGCGCGAGCACCCGGGCGACGACGAACAGCAGGTCCGAGAGGCGGTTCAAGTACTGCGGCACCTCGGGAGCCACGTCCTCCGCGCGTGCGAGCGCCCAGACGCGTCGCTCGGCGCGCCGGGCGACCGTCCGGGCGAGGTGGCACGCCGCGGCCGCGGGTCCGCCGCCCGGCAGGATGAAGTCCTTGAGCGGCGGCAACGCCTCGTTGAACCCGTCGAGCAGGCGCTCGAGCTGTTCGACGTCGGCCGCATGGATCGCCCGGTGCCCGGGCATGCAGAGCTCGCCTCCCAGGTCGAACAGGCGGTGCTGCACGTCGGTCAGGCAGTCGACGACGGCCGGCGGCAGGCCGGGCACCGCGAGCACCATGCCGACCGCGCTGTTCGCCTCGTCGACCGTGCCGTACGCCTCGACCCGCAGGTGCTCCTTGGGCACCCGCACGCCGTCGCCGAGTCCCGTGCTGCCGTCGTCGCCGGTGCGCGTGTAGATCCTGCTCAGTCGGTGACCCATGGAGACTCCCTGCGGTCCGTGCCGCCTGCCAGCGAGTATGCGCCCGGCGCCGGTGCGGCGTCCCGGCGCGCGACGGTCGTGACCTGCGCGGCACCCGGCGCGTAGCGCATCGACACGTAAAGGCCGCGGTCCGGGGTGTTGAAGGTGTGCGCCAGCTCGTACTGCTCGTCGAGCAGGTTCTCGACGCGCACCGACAGCGCGAGCGCCGGCGTCGCCTGCCAGCTCGCCGTGAGGTTCGCGAGCACGTAGCCGTCGAGCGTCACCGGCTCGGGGAACCCGAAGTCCTTGCGGTCGCCGGTCGCGAGGACGTCGAGTCCGACGCGGACCGCGCCGAGGCTGCGCAGCAGCGAGACGGTGACGCTGTCGCGCGCCCGACGGAACAGCCGTTCGTCGGTGTCGCGGTTGCGCGGGTCCTGGTGGATCGCCTCGACGCGCGCGTACCACGGCGCCGCGTCGTACTCGTAGCTCGCCTCGACGCCCTCGATGCGCGCCGCCTCGACGTTGCGGTTCTCGCCCTCGAACGGCTCGAACGATAGCGTGACGAACTCGATCAGGTCGTCGATGTCGTTGCGGAACGCCGCGAGCCCGAACGCGTGGCGGTCGCCGACGCGATGCCGCACGCCGGCCTCGACGTTCCGGGAGCGCTCGGGCTCGAGGTCCGGGTTGCCGCCGAAGCCGTAGCGGTCGGTGGCGTCGGGCGCCCGGAAGCCCGTCCCCGCGAGCCCGTAAAGCATCGTGCCGTCGAAGACGTAGCCGTACTCGGCATTCCAGGTGACGGCGTCGCCCGCCGTCTCGTGGTCCGCGTAGCCGAGCGCGAGCAGCGCCCGGTGCGGGCCGGCCACGATGCGATCCTGGAGGTACGCGTTCACGAGGTCCGTGTCGGCGCGCATGCGCTCGCCGAACGACGTGCTGTCCGCCCGCTCGCGTGCGTACTGCACGCCGGCGCCGAGCACGTGCACGCCGAGCGCGGCGCGGTCGAACTGCACGTCGACGGTGTCGCGCTCGGTGCGCAGGTCGTCGTCGGACTGGTTCTGCTCGATGCGGTCCTCGAGCCGCGACACGGTGAACTGCCCGCGCGTCGCCTGGCCGAGCGGCAGGGCCGCCTGCAGCGACGTCGTCGAGGTCAGGTAGTCCTGGTCGACCGGCGTCAGGAAGAAGTCCGAGTATTCGGACGTGCCCTCGGAGCGCCAGTGTCGCGCCGAGACGTCGGCCTCGCCCAGGCGCGCGCGCAGCTGCGCGGTCGCGCCGAGGTTCTCGTAGCCGCGGTCGGTGTCGTCCGTGGTCCGCGTGGGAAAACCGGCGCTGTCGAGCCACGAGACGCCGACGTCGAACGCGAGCCGGTCGTCGCCGAAACCGGCGTTGAGGCTCGCCTGGCGCGTTTCGTAGTCGCCGTAGCCCGCCTCGACCGACCAGCCGTCGACGGCGCCCGGGCGGGTGACGACGTTCACCACGCCGCCGATCGCGTCGGTGCCGTAGAGCGCGGAGCGCGGTCCCTTCACGATCTCGATGCGCTCGATCAGCGACGGCGACAGGTTCTGCAGCGCCGCGAGCCCGATGGTGCCGGGATTGATGCGCACGCCGTCGACCAGCACGAGCGTGTGGTTGCTCTCCGCGCCCCGGATGAAAATCGCTGTCGTCTGGCCGGGGCCCCCGTTGCGGCCGAGCTCGAGCCCGGCGTGGAAGCGGAGCAGTTCGGTGGCATCGACGGCGACGCTGCGCTCGATCGCGTCGCGGTCGATCACGAACGCGGACGCGAGCACTTCGTCGAGCGGCAGCGGCGTGCGCGTCGCCGTCACGAGCACGTGGCCCGAGTCGGGAACCGGGGACTCGGCGGCCGCAGGCGGTCCCCAGGCCGCGAGCAACGCGGCCGGAAGGATCAGGACTTCACGCATCGATCGCCACTCCCCGGCACGCCCGCACGGTTTCGGTTGTGCAACCGGCAGGGGAAAGGGCGGCGCGCGCGCAGGGCGCGATTGCCGGCCGCTCGCCCTCCGCGAGGCTGCTCACGTCCGACAGGCCGGTCTCCGGGCTCTCGAGTGGATCGGGCGATCCCGCCCGCGTCCCCTTCCCGCGATACGCTCGCAGTGGGTGCGGACCCTCGAGGGTCCGGACGACGCAGGCTCGACTCGACTACCGTTGCGGGGGCAGCGCCGGATTCGGACCGGCTTCCCGTTCTCCCGGGCGCGAGTCCCGGGATCACCTGGCGGTCCGCGCACGGTAGGTAACGGTCCCGGGCGTGTCAAGGACGCGATGTCGCGGTACGCTGGCGACTTCTCCCGCCGCAGGGCCACCGATGCCTGCCGAATTCCTCGCCGTGGCGCTCGACGCCGCGCGCGCCGCCGCCGACGTCGTGCGTCGCCACTACCAGTCGAACGTCGCAGTGACGCTGAAGGCCGATCGCTCGCCCGTCACCGTCGCCGACGTCGAAGCCGAACGCGTGATCCGCGGAATCCTCTCGCAGCGGTTCCCCGGGCACGGCTTCTACGGCGAGGAGACCGGCGCGAACGCGCTCGACGCCGAGTACCTTTGGCTCGTCGACCCGATCGACGGCACCAAGGCCTACGTGCGCGGGTACCCGATGTTCTCGACGCAGATCGCGCTGATGCACCGCGGCCGGCTGATCGTCGGCGTCTCGTCGGCGCCGGCTTACGGCGAACTCGCGTGGGGTGGAGTGGGTCTCGGCGCGTGGCTCGACGATCGTCGCATCGAGGTGAGCGACGTGCGCACGATCGAGGACGCCGCCCTGTCGACGGGCAACCTGAAGACCCTCGCGACCGGCCCGCGATGGCCGGCGTTCGGCCGCCTGGTCGGCCGCCTGAACCGCATCCGCGGCTACGGCGACTTCCTGCACTATCACCTGCTCGCCGAAGGCTGCATCGACGCGGTGGTGGAGTCCGACGTCAACATCCTCGACGTCGCCGCCTGCGCGGTGATCGTCGAGGCGGCCGGCGGGCGCTTCACCGATCTCGACGGACGACCGCTCACGCTCGAGACGACGAGCGTGCTCGCAACGAACGGCCGCCTGCACGACCTCGTGCTCGAGGCCATTCACGCCGGAGAATGAACCATGGCCGAAAGGAAGATCGTGACGGTGTTCGGCGCGACGGGCGCGCAGGGCGGCGGGCTCGCGCGCTCCCTGCTCGCCGACCGCGACGGCGGATGGTCGGTGCGCGCGGTGACTCGCGACGAAAGCTCGCCGGCCGCCCGGTCGCTCGCGCGGGCGGGCGCCGAACTCGTGCGCGCAGACCTCGACGACGCGGCCTCCGTCGAGCGCGCTCTCGAGGGTGCCTACGGCGCCTACTTCGTGACGTTCTTCTGGGCGCACTTCTCGCCCGAGCGCGAACTCGCCGAGGCGCGCACGATGGCTGACGCCGCGCGACGCGCGGGCGTCCGGCACGCGATCTGGTCGACGCTCGAGGACACGCGCCGCTGGATCCCGCTCGACGACCCCCGCATGCCGACGTTGATGGGTCGCTACAAGGTGCCGCACTTCGACGCGAAGGGCGAAGGCGACCAGTACTTCCGCGACGCGGGCGTGCCGACGACGTTCCTGCTCACGTCGTTCTACTGGGACAACCTGATCCACTTCGGCATGGGCCCGAAGCCGGGTGCCGATGGGCAGCTCGAGTTCGTGCTGCCCATGGGCGGCGCGCAGATGCCCGGCATTGCGGCGGAGGACATCGGCCGCTGCGCGCACGGGATCCTCGGGCGCGGCGACGAACTCGTCGGCCGGACGGTCGGCATCGCGGGCGAGCACCTGAGCGGCGCCGAGATGGCGGCCGCGCTCGGCCGGGCGCTCGGGCGCCCCGTGCGTCACGCGGACGTGCCGCCGGAGGTCTACCGCGGCTTCGGTTTCCCGGGCGCCGAGGACCTCGGCAACATGTTCCAGTTCTACCGTGACTGCGAGCGGGACTTCCGTGCGGCCCGCAGCGTCGAGTTCTCGCGCGAGCTCAACCCGGCGCTGCAGTCGTTCGGCCAGTGGCTCGCCGCAAACGCGGCACGCATCCCGGTCGCCTGAGCGGGGCAGGGAGCGGCACCGTGGCGTGGCTGTATCTCGCGGTCGCGATCCTCGCCGAGGTGATCGCGACGTCGGCACTCAAGGCCGCGGACGGCTTCACGCGGCCCGGCCCCACGGCGATCGTCGCGGTGGGCTACGCCATCGCGTTCTACTTCCTGTCGCTTGCGCTGCGCGGCGTGCCGATCGGCGTCGCCTACGCCGTGTGGTCGGGCGTCGGCATCGTGCTGATCTCGCTGATCGGCTGGCGGCTGTACGGCCAGGTGCTGGACGCGCCCGCGCTCGCCGGCATCGCGCTCATCGTGGCGGGCGTGCTGGTGCTCAAGCTGTGGTCGAAGTCGGCGGGCGCGACGTGAGCCCGCGGCCGGGCGTCTACGCCGGCACGAACGTCCGACCACCCGGCCAGGCGAATTCCCGCACTTCGATGCCGTACAGCTCGCCGAGGTCCCTCGCGTTCAGGGCCGTCGCTGCCGGGCCGTGGCGCCAGCGGCCATCGCCATACACGAGCAGCGCTTCGTCCGCGTAGCGGGCGGCGAGGCCGACGTCGTGGAGCGTGAGCACCACGGTGCGCCCCGCATCGGCGAGGGAGCGCAGCAACTGCAGCACGGCGACCTGGTGGCGCGGATCGAGCTGCTGTATCGGCTCGTCGAGCAGGTAGGCCTCGGGCTGCTGAGCGAGCACGGCCGCGAGCGCGAGCCGGCGTCGTTCGCCGCCGGAGAGCGACTCGAGGTCGCGGTGCCCGAGGTCGGCGAGATCGACTTCCGCGAGGCAGCCGCGCGCGATCTCGCGGTCTGCGTCGGTCTCCCACTGCCAGAAGCCGAGGTGAGGATGGCGCCCGACCAGGGCCGCCTCGAGCACCGTGCCCGGGAACGGGTCTTCGATGGCCTGCGGCAAGATTGCGACGCGTCGCGCGAACTCGCGGCGGGGCCATTCCGCGAGCGCCCGGCCGAACCAGCTGACCTCGCCCGCCGCGCCCGCGCGCAGACCCGCGAGGGCGTGGAGCAGCGAACTCTTGCCGGCTCCGTTGCGACCGAGCACCGCGACGACGCGGCCGGGTTCGAGGGAGAGCGACAGCCCATGCACCAGCGTGCGGCCCGGTACCGTGACCGTGAGCCCCGCACACTCGAGCACCGCGGGCACGGTCAGGGGAACAGGCGCGTCGCCTGCCACGCGCCCGGCGCGTAGCCGTCCGCCGCGGCCGTGAGCGACCGGCTCCAGCGCGCGCGGTCGTGCACGCGGAACGGACCTTCGATCCAGAGCTCGACCGTTTCGGGCCACAGGCGGTAGCCGCCCCAGTGCGGCGGGCGGGGCACGCTCGTCCCGTGGCGGGCGGCCTCGACCGCCACGCGCTTCAGCAGCGTCGTGCGCGAGTCGAGCGGCTCGCTCTGCAGGCTCGCCCACGCGCCGATCCGGCTGTCGAGCGCGCGGCTCGCGAAGTATTCGTCGCTCTCGGTCGCCGGCGAGCGGACGACCGGACCCTCGAACCGCACCTGCCGGCCGTAGTGGTCCCAGTGCATGACGGCGGCGGCGCGCGGATTCCCGTCGAGCTCGCGGCCCTTGCGGCTCGCGTAGTTCGTGAAGAAGACGACGTAGCCCGGATCGACGATCAGCTTCTTGCAGAGGACGACCCGCACGGACGGGCGGCCATCGGGGGTCGCGGTCGCGAGCGCCATCGAGTCTGCATTCGGCTGCGACTTCGCGGCGCGCACCGCGTCGAACCATTGCTCCACGAGCGGCATCGGGTCCGGGGGCAGCGTGGTCGGCAGGAAACCCTTGCTCAGCATGGGACGTCCGGGAGCGGCGGGGGCCGCGGAAGCGATTATGCCCGAGCGCCGCCGGGACCGCGTTCGCCTTGCCTTGCGGGCCGGGGCCCCGGCCCGGTAAAAGAGCGGAGCCCGTGGCCTCGGATACGGCATGAAATCCCTCGAAGAACTCCGCGCCCGTCTCGACGTGCTCGACCACCAGCTCCTCGAACTCGTCGCCGAGCGCCAGGCGCTCGCGACCGAGATCGCGGCCGTGAAGCGTGCGACGGGCCAGTCGACGCGCGACTTCCGCCGCGAGCGCGAGGTGCTGCTCAAGGCCCGGCGCGATGCGGAGGCGCTCGGCGTCGCGCCGGCGCTCGCGGAGTCGATCCTGCAGTCGCTGATCCGCGGCTCGCTCACGACGCAGGAGCAGGCACGCGTCGCGATGCAGGGCCGCGGTTCGGGGCGGCGCGCGCTCGTGATCGGCGGGCGCGGCAAGATGGGTCGCTGGATGGCCGACTTCCTCGCGTCGCAGGGATTCACGATCGTGGTGGCCGACCCGGCGGGCGACGTGCCGGGCTACGAGTGGCTCGCGGACTGGCGCGCCGACGCGCTCGACGAGGATCTCGTCGTCGTCGCGACGCCGCTCGCGACGGCGAACACCGTGCTGCGCGAGCTCGCGGAGCGCAGGCCACGCGGCGTCGTCTTCGACGTCGGCTCGCTCAAGACGCCGCTCAGGACCGGCCTCGCGGCGCTGCGCGACGCCGGCGTGCGCGTCACGTCGGTGCATCCCATGTTCGGACCCGACACGGCGCTGCTCTCGGGCCGGCACGTGATCTTCGTCGACCTCGGCGACCCCGCGGCGCTCGCGGAGGCGCGCAGCCTGTTCGAGTCGACGATGGCCGACCTCGTCGTGATGAGCCTCGACGAGCACGACCGCCTCATTGCGTACGTGCTCGGGCTCTCGCACGCGCTCAACATCGCCTTCTTCACGGCACTCGCGGAAAGCGGCGAGGCGGCGCCGCGGCTCGCGCGGATGTCGAGCACGACCTTCGACGCGCAGCTCGACGTCGCCTCGCGCGTCGCGGGCGAAAACCCGGACCTCTATTACGAGATCCAGAGCCTGAACGCCTACGGCGAGGACTCGCTGCGCGCCCTCGGCGACGCGGTGGAGCGCCTGTGCCGTGCCGTCCGAGAGCGCGACCCGGCCGCCTTCACCGAGATGATGCGGCGCGGCCGGGAGTACCTGCTCGTGCGCCAGGCCGCGCGCGAGCCGGCAGCCTGACGTGGCGACCGGATTTGATCCCGTGACCAGCCCCGTGGACCGCCTGCTCGAGTGGGAACGTGCGCTGCTGCAGGCCACCACGCTCGAGGCATGGCTCGCCGCGCTCGTGGTCGTGCCCGACCAGGCGGTGCCCCGTGACGCGGTCTCGCTGCTGCTGGTGGACCCCACGCACGAGCTGCGCCACCTGCTCGCCGGCGTGCGAGAGCAGGGAGCGGCCACCCGCCCGCTCGCCTTCGTGCCGAGCCTCGCCGGGCTCGCACCGCATCTCGCCACGCTGCGCGGCGCGTGGCGCGGCGATTTCCACGCTGCCGACCACGCACTGCTGCTGCCAGGCGCGGTCGGTGCCGGGCACATCGCCGTGCTGCCGCTGAGGCGCGGCTCGCAGGCAGTCGGGCTGTACGTCGTCGGCTGCCGGGACCATGTGCCGTTCGACGGCATCGGGACGGCGCTGCTCGATCACGCCGCGGACGTCGTCACCGCGACGCTCGACCGGCATGCGGACCGCAGCCGCGTGCAGCGAGGCGGGCTCCTCGATCCGCTCACGGGCTGGAATTCGCCCCGCTACCTGCATCTGCGGCTGCTCGAGGAGGTCGCGCGCAGCCAGCGCGAACGCGGCTGCACGTCGTGCCTCGTGGTCGACGCGGACGGGCTCGAACTGCTCGCGGACGAGTTCGGTCACGCAGTCGCCGACCGCGCGCGCGTGGAGATCGCGGCGCGCATCGAGTCGCAGGTGCGGTCGAGCGACGCCTCGGCGCGCCTCGGGAACGACGGCTTCGTCGTCCTGCTGCCGGCCACCGACCCGTTGAGGGCAACCCGACTCGCGGACCGTATCCTGGCGGCGGTCCGGGCGCAGCCGTTCGAGCTCGGCACGGGCGCGCCGCGGGTGCTCACGGTCTCGATCGGCATCGCGGAGTGTCGCCCGAGCCCGGTGCAGGACCGGAAAATCGCCGGAGATCAACTGGTTGCCGACTCGATCGCGGCGTTGTACCGGGCACGGCAGGCCGGTGGCGACCGCTACGCGCGGCTCGGTCCCTGAGGGGGGGCGCCCGGCGGGCCGTAGCGCAGGCCGGGCCCGAATGACTATAATGAGAATCATTTGCATTGGATGACGCCATGCCCGCATCGATGTCGCTTCGCTGGATCCTCGTCGCCGCCACGCTCGCGTTGACGTTCCCGGCCGCTGGCGTCCGTGCCGCCGAATCGCTGGTCGTCTATACGGCCCGCAACGAACAGCTCGTCAGGCCTGTGTTCGATGCATACACGAAGGCGACCGGCGTCGAAATCCGCTACACGACCGCGGACGCCGCCGTGCTGATCGAGAGGCTCGCGGCCGAGGGCCGCAACTCGCCGGCCGACGTCCTCATGACCGTCGATGCCGGCGAACTGTGGAATGCCGCCCGCCGCGGGCTGCTGCAGCCGGTGCAGTCGGCGACCCTGGACAAGAACATTCCCGCGAACCTTCGCGATCCCGAGGGCCGCTGGTTCGGACTGTCGGTGCGCGCACGGACGATCGCATATGCGCCGTCGCGTGTGGATCCGAAGCAGCTCGGCACCTACGCCGGGCTCGCCGGGCCGGAATGGAAGGGCCGGCTGTGCCTGCGCACGTCGAAGAAGGTCTACAACCAGTCGCTGGTCGCGACGATGATCGCGGCGCTCGGCGAGGCGCGCACCGAGCAGGTCGTCCGTGGCTGGGTCGCGAATCTCGCGGCGCCCGTGTTCGCGAACGACACGGCGCTGCTCGAGGCGATCGCGGCGGGGCAGTGCGACGTCGGCATCGCGAACACCTACTACTACGGCCGCCTCGTCAAGGAGCGGCCCGACTTCCCGGTCCGGCTGTTCTGGGCCAACCAGGGCGCGGGCGGCGTGCACGTCAACATCTCCGGTGCCGGGGTCGTTGCGACGTCGCGCCGGGCCGAGGCGGCGACCCGGTTCCTCGAGTGGCTGTCGGCGGGTGAGGCGCAGCGGCACTTCGCGGCGGTCAACTTCGAGTTTCCCGCCAACCCGTCCGCGGCCGTCGATCCGCTGGTCAAGTCCTGGGGCCCGTTCGAGGCGGACCCCATCAACGTCGCGGAAGCCGGACGCCTGCAAGCCGACGCCGTCCGGCTGATGGACCGCGCCGGCTATCGCTGAGCCATGTCTCCCGGCGGCTCGCGGCTCGCGGCCGCCCTCGTCGTCAGCCTGCTGGCGTTGCCCGCGCTGCTGCCGCTCGCAACCGCGCTCGGCTCGTGGGCCGCGCCGACGGGCGCGATCTGGCAGCACCAGCTCGAGCACGTCCTGCCTCGGGTGACGGCGAACACCGTGCTGCTGCTGTTCGCCGTCGCGACGGCGACGGCGGCGCTCGGAACGGCGCTGGCGTGGCTCGTCGCGGGGCACGATTTCCCGGGGCGCGGGTTCTTCGCCTGGGCGCTGCTGCTGCCGCTCGCCATGCCAGGCTACGTGCTCGCCGTCGTGTATGCCGGCGCGCTCGACTACTCAGGACCGCTGCAGACGGCGCTGCGCGCCGCGTTCGGACCGGGTCTCGACCTGCCTTCGATCCGCTCGCTCGGCGGTGCGGTACTGGTGCTGACGCTGTGCCTGTACCCCTACGTCTACATGCTCGCGCGGGTCGCGTTCGAGACGACCGGTGCCCGCACGCTCGAGGCCGCGCAGTCGCTCGGGCTGGGCCGCGGCGCCGCGTTCCGTCGGCTGCTGCTGCCGCTCGCACGGCCTGCGATCGCGGCGGGCGTGGGGCTCGTCGCGATGGAGACGCTCGCCGATTTCGGCGTCGTCGCGGCCCTCAACGTCGACACCTACACGACCGCCATCTACCGCGCGTGGTACGGCCTCTACTCGATCGGCGCCGCGCTGCAGATGGCGGGGCTGCTCGCTGCGCTCGCGCTCGCGGGCCTGTGGATCGAGCGCCGGCTGCGGCGCGGCCGGGACTTCGCCGCGAGCCGTCCCGGCGGCGGCCTGCTGCCGCGCGTCCGCCTGCGCGGCGTGCGAGCCGCGCTCGCGACAGGCGCTGCGACCGCCGTCCTCGCCGTCGCGTTCGCGCTGCCGATGGCCCAGCTCCTCGCCTGGGCGGCGCGCAGCGCGGCGACGGACCTCGACGCACGTTACTGGGCGTTCGTCGGCCGCAGCCTGGCGCTCGCGGGGTCGGGCGCCGCCGTGGTCGTCGGCGCGGCACTGCTGCTCGGCTACGCACTGCGCCGCGACGGGCGTCGCTGGGTGCACACGCTCGGGCGAACGGCGACCGCCGGCTACGCGATTCCGGGTACCGTGCTCGCCGTGGGCCTCTTCGCGCCGATCGCTGCGGTGAACGGCTGGCTGCAGCAGGCCATGGATCATTGGTTCGGTGCCGCCGCGCCCGCGCTGTTCCTGCACGGGACGCTGCTCACGATGTTCGTCGCCTATCTTGCGCGGTTCCTGGCCGTCGGCAGCGGGCCCGTCGAGAGCGGCCTCGCGGGCATCCACCGCCACCTCGACGAGGCGTCGGCGATCCTCGGCGTGCGTGGCTTTGCGCGATTGCGTCGCGTGCATTTCCCGCTGCTGCGCGGCAGCCTGCTGGCCGCAGCCGTCCTGGTCTTCGTCGATCTCATGAAGGAGCTGCCCATCACCCTGATGACACGGCCGTTCGGTTTCGAGACGCTGGCGGTGCGGGTGTTCGAGATGGCGGCGGAGGGCGAGTGGACGCGCGCGGCGCTGCCCTCGGTGATGATCGTGGCGGCCGGCATCGTGCCGGTCGTGCTGCTCGCGAGGCGGGTGACCCATGTGGCTTGAAATCGACGGCATCGTCCGGCGCTTCGGGGCGCGCGTCGCGCTCGAGGGCGTGAGCCTCGCCCTCGAGGAGGGCGAGATCGGCTGCCTGCTCGGCCCGAGCGGTTGCGGCAAGACGACGGCGCTACGCTGCATCGCGGGATTCGAGACGCTCGACGCCGGCCGCGTGCTGGCGCGCGGACGGCTGCTCGCCGGGCCCGGCGTGCACGTGCCGCCGCACGAGCGGGGCATCGGGCTCGTGTTCCAGGACCACGCGCTGTTCCCGCACCTGACGGCGCGGGCCAACGTCGAGTTCGGGCTGCACGACCTGCCGCGGGCGGAGCGCCGCTCCCGCGCCGACGAGATGCTCGGTCTCGTGGGCCTTGCCGACTGGGCGGAATCTCAGCCCTCGCGGCTGTCTGGCGGACAGCAGCAGCGCGTCGCACTCGCACGCGCGCTTGCGCCGCGCCCGTCGGTGGTGCTGCTCGACGAGCCGTTCGCGAGCCTGGACGTCGCGCTGCGCGAGCGCCTCGTCGCCGAGTTGCGGGCGCTGCTCAAGTCGCTCGGCGCGACTGCGCTCGTCGTCACGCACGACCAGCACGACGCGTTCGCGCTCGCGGACCGCGTCGCCCTGCTGCGCGACGGCCGGCTCGAGCAGTGGGCGACCCCCTACGACCTCTACCACCGGCCGGGCACGCGGTTCGCCGCGGAGTTCGTCGGCCAGGCATCGTTCCTGCCCGCGTGCTGCGACGGCAGCGGCGTGCTGCAGACGGAGCTCGGCCCGCTGCACGAGAACCACGGCACGGCGCCCTGCGGCGGCCGCGTCGACGTACTCCTGCGGCCCGACGACGTCGTGCACGACGACGTCGCGCCGCTGAGGGGCCGCATCGTCGAGCGGGTGTTCCGTGGCGCGGACTTCCTCTACACGCTCGAACTGCCTAGCGGACGCCGGGTGCTCTCGCTGGTCCCGAGCCACCACGACCACCGCGTCGGCGAGCACGTCGGGATCAGGCTCGCGACGGACCACGTCGTCACGTTCCCGCCGGTCGCGGCTCAGGACCGGTGACGGCGCACGAGCAGCAGGAAAACGGGCACGCCGACGAGGGCGGTCAGCGCGCCGACGGGGAGCTGCCGCGGGGCGATCGCGACGCGCGCCGCGAGGTCTGCGGCCATGAGCAGCAGCCCGCCGGCGAGCGCCGAGGCGGGCAGGACGATGCGGTGGTCGCTGCCGACCGCGAGGCGGACCAGGTGAGGCGTCAGGAGGCCCACGAAGCCGATGCTGCCCGCCGCGCTGACCGCCGCCCCCGTCAGCACCGAACTCGCGAGGAACAGCCCCATCTGTACTCGCCGCGCGTCGAGGCCGACGCTAGCGGCCTGTACCACGCCGCGAGCGAGCACGTTCAGGTGCCGCCCGAGCAGCGTGCCCGCCACGGCGGCCACCGCGAGCAGCCCGAGCAGCCAGGGCCAGCGGCGGGCGTGCGACAGGTCGCCGAGCAGCCAGAACACCATGCCGCGCAGCCGCGTTTCGTCCCCGAGCGCGAGCAGCAGTGCGACGACCGAGCCCGTGCCTGCCGCGACGACGACGCCGGTCAGCAGCAGCCGGGTCGCCGTCCAGCCGCCCGGACCGTGGGCGAGGCCGAAGACCAGCAGGCAGGCCGCGAGCGCACCGGCGGCCGCGAATCCGTCGACGCCCAAGGCAGGCAGGCCAAGCATGATCGCGAGCAGCGCAGCCACCGAGGCGCCGCCGGACACGCCGAGCACGTAGGGATCCGCGAGCGGGTTGCGCAGCAGTACCTGCAGGATCGCACCGGACACCGCGAGCAGCCCGCCGACCGCGAAGGCGGCCAGGGCCCGGGGCAGCCGCAGCCCGGTCACGACCTCCTGCGCCAGCGCCGGTTCGCCCGTCAGGAGCGCGGACAGGACGTCCCGCAGCGGCAGTGAGACACTGCCTAGCGTGAGCGACAGGACGAGGAGCCCAACCGAGGCAGCGGCCAGCGCGAAAAGGGCAGTGAGCGGTAGGTAGCGGTGACGCATTTCGTGCCCGGCGGCGGTCCAAGCGTAAAGTGGGCCACCCGTGGCCACAAGGCAACGGTGCCGGACGGTCTGGCACCCGGCGGTCGGGATGTGAAAAAATCAGTCGCGTCCGGAGCTTAGGAGACATGACCGACTTCATCGACGCCGAAGGGTTCCGTGCCAACGTCGCGATCGTGCTGATCCGCGACGCGGGCGACGTATTCCTCGGCGGCCGCAGCGACGGTCGGGGCTGGCAGTTTCCGCAGGGCGGCGTGCGCCCGGACGAGTCGGCCGAGGCGGCGATGTTCCGGGAGCTGCGCGAGGAGGTCGGTCTCGAGCCGGCCGACGTCGAGATCCTGGGCGCCACGCGCCAGTGGCTGCGCTACCGGCTGCCACGGCAGTACGTGCGCCGGCGCTCGACCCCGCTCTGCATCGGCCAGAAGCAGCGCTGGTTCCTGCTGCGCATGCTCGGCGACGACGACCGGCTGCGCTTCGACGTGACCTCGCAGCCCGAATTCGACAGCTGGCGGTGGGTCGACTACTGGTCTCCGGTCCGCGAAGTGATCTATTTCAAGCGTTCGGTCTACGCGAGGGCGCTCGAGGAGCTCGGCTCGCACGCCTTCCCGGGCGGCCCGCCGCCGCGTCCGGACTGGTGGCTCGAGACGGTCCAGCCCCCGCCACGGCGTCCCCGGCGGCGGCGACCGGCGCCACGCGGCGCGGTCGAGGCCGCGGGCTCGTGACGGGAGCCCCTCCCGCCCGGCGCTACGGGCCCTTCACGCTCCTGCAGTGGCTGGCGACCGCGGCGGCGCTCGCTGTGGTGCTCCTCGGGGCGGGCTACGCGTATCACCGCGGCCAGGTCGCGGCCGGCCTCGACCTCACGCAGGTTGCGCTCGAGAGGCGCGAGCTCGAGGGCAAGGCGGAGCGCCTCGAGAGCGACAATGCCCGGCTGAACGCGCGCATCGCCGAACTCGAGATGGCTCGGCGCCTCGACCGCGACGCCTACGGGCAGGTCGAGCAGACCATCGGCGACCTGCAGTCGCAGCTCTCGCGCCAGGGCGACGACCTGGCGTTCTACCGAAGCATCGTCTCGCCGGCGGACGGCATCCAGGGCGTGCGCATCCACCGCTTCGAGGTCGCACCCGGCGACGAGCCCCGGGAATTCCTGCTGAAGCTGACGTTGATCCAGGCGATGCGCCACGAGAGCGTCGCCTCCGGGCTCACGCAGGTGGTCGTGCACGGGGTGCAGGGCGACACGCCGGCGCGTTACTCGGTCGGCGAGCTGCTCGGCCGGCCCCGGGCCCAGCTGCCGTTCTCGTTCCGCTACTTCCAGGCCATCGAGCAGGCGGTGACCCTGCCCGAGGGCTTCGAGGCCTTCGAGGCGGAGGTCGAGGTCCGCTCGAGCAAGCTGCGCTTCCCGATCCGCCAGACCTTCCCCTGGAAAATCGGCCCGCAGTCCGCACTTTGACCGTCCCCTGCGGGTGCTAAAATCCGCGACCGCTGGAAGATCTCAGGGAGCCTGCCGCGATGACGAGCCTCGACGAAGACACTGCGGTGACGGACGCCCCGGCGCTCGTCTTCACGGACATGGCCGCGAACAAGGTCGGCGAGCTGATCCGCGAGGAAGGAAACCCCAACCTCAAGTTACGGGTTTTCGTGTCGGGCGGCGGCTGCTCCGGCTTCCAGTACGGCTTCACCTTCGACGAAAACGAGGAAGAGGGCGACACCTGCGTCGTGACGCGCGGCGTCAAGCTGGTCGTCGACCCCATGAGCTACCAGTACCTCGCCGGCGCCGAGATCGACTACAAGGAGGATCTCGAGGGCGCGCAGTTCGTCATCCGCAATCCAAACGCGACGACGACCTGCGGCTGCGGCTCCTCGTTCTCCGCCTGACCCGCCGGGCCGCGGCGTGCCCGTGCCCGACGTCCTGGCGGCCGTCGACCTAGGCTCGAACAGCTTTCACATGCTGGTCGCGCGGTATTCGCACGGCCAGCTCGTGATCGTCGATCGGCTGCGCGAGATGGTGCGTCTCGCGGCCGGACTCGACGAGCACGACCGCCTGAGCCGGGATTCCGTCAACCGCGCCCACGCCTGCCTCGAGCGCTTCGGCCAGCGGCTGCGCGACATGAAGGCCGAGCGCGTGCGCGTCGTCGGCACGAATACGCTGCGCAAGGCGAAGCGCAAGGGCGCATTCCTCGACCGCGCCCGTGAGGCGCTCGGCCACCCGATCGAGATCATCTCGGGCGTCGAGGAGGCTCGCCTCATCTACCTGGGCGTCGCGCACACGACCCCGAGCGACGGCGGGCACCGCCTCGTCGTGGACATCGGCGGCGGCAGCACCGAGCTCATCATCGGCGAGGGGCTCGCCGCGAAGCGACTCGACAGCCTCTACATCGGCTGCGTCAGCCAGACGGTCCGTCACTTCGCGGACGGCGTGATCAGCGAGAAACGCATGAAGCGCGCCCGCACCGCGGCGCAGCTCGAGATCGAGCCCGTCATGGCGCGTTTCCGCCGCTCCGAGTGGGATGCGGCGTTCGGCGCGTCGGGCACGATGCGCGCCGTCTCCGACACGCTGCTCGCGCGCGGCGCGCCGAACGGCAACATTACCCGCGAGGGCGTCGAGTGGCTGCTCGGCGAGTGCCTCAGGGTGGGGCAGGTCGATCGACTGAAGCTCCCGGGGCTCGCCGCGGAGCGGCAGGAGATCCTGCCGGGCGGCCTCGCGATCCTCGTCGAGGTGTTCGACATGCTCGGCATCGAGACGATGCGCGTCGCGGATGGCGCGCTGCGGGAGGGGTTGCTCTACGACCTGCTCGGGCGTATGACCGACGAGGACGCGCGCGTGCGCAGCGTCCGCGCAATGGAGGCGCGCTTCCACGTCGACGCCGTGCAGGCCGACCGGGTGGAGGGGACCGCACTCGGCTTCCTGCGGCAGGTGCGCGAGTCGTGGGCGCTCGACGAGCCGCTCGCCGAGATGATGCTGCGGTGGGCCGCGCGGCTGCACGAAGTCGGGCTCGACATCGCGCACTCGCACTACCACCGCCACGGCGCCTACCTGCTGCAGCACGCGGACCTGCCGGGATTCCCGCGCGAGGAGCAGGCGCTGCTCGCCGCACTCGTCGGTGGTCACCGGCGCAAGCTGAACCTCGCGAGCCTCGAGGAGCTCGTGCCGCCGTGGCACCTGAAGGCGGAGAGCCTCATCGTGCTGCTCAGGCTCGCGGTGCTGCTGCACCGGGCCCGCGCACCGCGCGCGCTGCCGAAGATCGATCTCGAGGCGCGAGGGCGCTCGCTCTCGGCGACGTTCCCGAAGGGTTGGCTCGCGCAGAATCCGCTCACGGCCGCGGATCTCGAGCAGGAAACCGAGTACCTGCAGGCGGTGGGGTTCCGCCTGCGTACGAACTGAATCGGGGGCCGGTCAGTTCAGGGCGACGCGCGTCGCGCCCGAGCCGCTCGTGAGCTCGAGCTGCGCGAGGCCCGTCTCGGCCTGCCCGCGGAACTCCGCGCGATAACGCTCGGGCACCTCGGTGTTCGGCAGCGGGATGCTGGCTGGGTTCTTGTGCACGCCGCGGATCCGGTATTCGTAGTGCAGGTGCGGCCCGGTCGACGCGCCCGTCGACCCGACGTAGCCGATCAGCTCGCCCTGGCGCACGTCGCGCCCGCGGCGCGCCGACTTGCCGATCCTCGACATGTGCGCGTAGAGCGTCGTGATGCCGCGGCCGTGGTCGATCACGACCGTGTTGCCGTAGCCGCCCTTGCGGCCGGCGAAGTCGATGCGGCCGTCGCCGGCGGCCCAGATCGGCGTGCCCGTGGGCGCCGCGAAGTCGATGCCCTTGTGCGCGCGGACGCGGCCGCTGATCGGGTGGCGGCGGTTCGGGTTGAAGCCCGAGCTCACCCGCGTGAAGTCGAGCGGCGCGCGCAGGAAGGCCTTGCGCATGCCGCGGCCCTCGGGGGTGTAGTAGCCCTTGACCTTGCCGTCGCTCGACTCGAACCACACGGCGCGATAGGTCTTGCCGCGGTTCACGAACTCGGCGGCGAGCACGCGCCCGTCGCTCACGTACTGGCCGTCCTGGAACTTGCGCTGGTACAGCACCGCGAACTCGTCGCCCGCGCGGATGTCGTTCGCGAAGTCGACGTCCCAGCCGAAGATGTCGTTCGCGAGCGTCATCACGGTCTCGGCGGACAGGCCGGCGTTGCGCCCTGCCACGAACAGCGAGGAGTCGATGCGCGCGCGCTTGCCGGTGGTCTCGACCTCGAGCGGATTCTCGATGTAGTTGACCGCGAAGCCGCCGTCGGCGCGCGAGACCGAGAGCGTGAGCGTGTCGCTGATGCGCCGGTTGAGCGTGAGCAGCGCGCCGTTCAGGTGCGTGAGGGTGATCGTGTCGCCCGGCCGCAGCAGGTCGACCGCCTTTCGCACTTCCGGCAGGCTGCGCAGTTCCGCGAGCGTGAGCGTCGCATCGTCGATGCCGACGGACTGGAGAATCCGGTCGAGCGTGTCGTTGCGCCGCACCGTGACTTCGACGCTGTCCGGGCCCGTGTCGACGGGGAGGGGCGGCGGCGCGACGAGCGGCTGGTGCAGCGCGTCGGTCAGGTCGACGGCGGTCGGGACGTCGCCACCGGGCGTCGCCACGATGAACGCGCCGGCTGCGGCCAGTGGAAACACGGTCGCGGCGAGCAGCCAGCGGCGGAAATCAACGGCGGAACGGGCCGCCGGGCGGCTCTCGCCGCGGTAGAGACGGTCGGGCACAAACGAACCCCCACGCAAACGTCGGGGTACGTTAGTTGCGGAGCCGCAAAGCGTCAACTGTTAAATTGAGATTTACTCGAGTTTTTTCATATGGTTGCGCTTGGCTTTTCGGAACTGTGACGGCTTCGGCGGGTAACCCGTCCCGTTGCCTGCGCAAGGGCGAGTCCCTACAGTCCCGCGGCTGCCCCATCCGGAGTGAATGCCCGCCATGCTGAGCGCCCAGGAACAACTCGCCGAACTGCGCCGCGGCGCGTCCGAAATCCTGCTCGAGGCGGACCTGCTCCGGAAGCTCGAGCGCGGGCGGCCGCTCCGGATCAAGGCCGGGTTCGATCCGACGGCCCCGGACCTGCACCTCGGCCACACGGTGCTCATCAACAAGATGGCGCTGTTCCAGCGCCTCGGTCACGAGGTCGTGTTCCTGATCGGCGACTTCACTGGTCTCATCGGCGATCCGACCGGGCGCAACGCGACGCGCCCGCCGCTCACGCCGGACGACATCCGCGCCAACGCGGCGACGTACGAGGCGCAGATCTTCAAGATCCTCGATCCCGCGCTCACGAAGGTCGACTTCAACTCGCGCTGGATGGGACAGATGAACGCGGCGGGGCTCGTCCAGCTCGCGGCGCGCCACACCGTCGCGCGCATGCTCGAGCGGGACGATTTCGCCAAGCGCTACCGCAGCGGGCAGGCGATCGCGATCCACGAGTTCCTCTACCCGCTGGTGCAGGGCTACGACTCGGTGGCACTCGAGGCCGACGTCGAGCTCGGCGGGACGGACCAGAAGTTCAACCTGCTCGTCGGCCGGCAGCTGCAGGAGTCGTACGGGCAGGAACCGCAGGTCGTGATGACGATGCCGCTGCTCGAGGGGCTCGACGGCGTCAACAAGATGTCGAAGTCGCTCGGCAACTACATCGGCATCACCGACCCGCCGGACGAGATGTTCGGCAAGCTGATGTCGATCTCGGACGACCTGATGTGGCGTTACTTCGAGCTGCTGTCGTTCCGCTCGAACGCGGACGTCGATGGGCTGCGCCGCGGGGTCGCGGAGGGCCGCAATCCCCGCGACGTGAAGTTCGAACTCGGCGTCGAGATCGTCGAGCGCTTCCACGGCAAGGGTAGCGGTGTGGCTGCGCGCGATGCCTTCGTGGCGCGCTTCCAGCAGGGTGCGCTGCCCGAGGATCTTGCCGAGGTGACGCTCGCCGCCGAAGCGGGCGCGCTCGCGATCGTGCAGGTGCTGAAGGGCGCCGGACTCGTACCGAGCACGAGCGAAGCGTTCCGGCAGCTGAAGCAGGGCGCAGTGCGCGTCGACGGCGAGCGCGTCGAGGACGGCGCACGCACTTTCGCGTCGGGCAGCTCCCACGTATTCCAGGTCGGCAAGCGTCGCCTCGCTCGCGTGAAGATTGCCTAGGCGCCGGTGTTGCGGTCTCGGTCGTTGCCGAGCCAGACCGCAACGACGTACACCTGATTCTTGACGCGACCGATGGCGGGGCTATACTGCGCGCCCTTCCGCAATCGCCCCGACGCTACGGTGGTCGAGGCGGTCACAGCGACGACGGAAATTCCCGTCGGATGGTGTTGACAGCAACGCGGAATGCCGCATAATGCGCGGCTCCCCCGGCAAGCTCCGGGGCGCTCTTTAAAAATCGAAACAGGTAATTTGTGTGGGGACTCGCGTCGGTCGTCTGCAAGCGCAGACACGGCGAGTACCAATTAGCCAGTTAATACTGAAACTGATTGGGATCTCTCCGAACATTGAGTCGCAAGACTTCAAGTGAAGAGTTTGATCCTGGCTCAGAT
>RPQJ01000056.1 GCA_003819815.1 Lysobacterales bacterium | reverse complement strand
CGGCGCAATCCGTCGAGCAGCAGGATCAACGAGGCAGCGGAGCGGCGCGCCATGCGGTGGAAGAACCTCCGGATCCTGCCGGCATCATCGGTCGGTTGGCCGAAAAGATCAATCCGCGGGTCGCGGCCAGCATGGCAACGCGGATCACGCGTCCCGCACACTTCCTCCCGTCATCGACAATGAACACACGCAGGGGAAGTAAATGAAACGCGACTACGACGTCGTCATCGTCGGCGCCGGGTTCGGCGGGCTGTGCATGGCGATCAAGCTCATCGAGGAGGGGTGCACGGACTTCGTGATCCTCGAGAAGGGCACGGACGTCGGCGGCACCTGGCGCGACAACAGCTACCCGGGCGCCGCGTGCGACGTGCAGTCGCACCTGTACTCGTACTCCTTCGACCCGAAGCCCGACTGGACCGAGCGCTACGCGGGCTGGCAGGAGATCCAGCGCTACATACTCGACGTGACCGAGCGCCACGGACTGCGCCGGTACGTCCGGTTCGGACAGGAAGTGGCGTCGGCGCGCTTCGACGCGGCGCGTGCCCGCTGGACGGTCGGCACCCGCGCCGGCGACACGTATGACGCGCGCCACGTGGTGCTGGCCTCCGGACCGCTGCACGTGCCGCAGGTCCCTCGCATCCCGGGGCTCGAGCGGTACACGGGCAAGGTCTTCCACTCCGCGCAATGGGATCATTCGTACGAGTTGAAGGGCAAGCGCGTGGCCTCGATCGGCACCGGCGGCAGCGCGATCCAGTACGCGCCCCGCATCGCACCGGAAGTCGACCGGCTGCACGTGTTCCAGCGCAGCCCGGCCTGGGTGGTTCCGCGCGATACGCGCAAGTACTCCGAGGGCGCCCGGCGCCGCTACGCGCGCCACCCGTGGTTGCGCCGGCTGCACCGAGCGTGGCTCTATTGGGCGAACGAATCGCGCGTCATCGGCCTGGTGCATCCGGCACTGGGGCGCCTCATGGAACTGCGAGCACGGCGACACATGCGCCGGCAGCTCGAGGACCCGGCGCTCGTCGCGGCGCTGACGCCCGACTACACGTTCGGCTGCAAGCGCGTGCTGATCTCGAACGAGTGGTTCCCCATGTTCAACCGGCCGAACGTCGAGCTCGTCACCGCCGGCATCCGCGAGGTGACGGAGACCGGCGTGGTGACCGACGACGGCGTCGAGCGGCCCGTGGACTGCATCGTCCTCGGCACCGGCTTCATCGTCGACCCGCGCATCTACATGAAGGATTTCCCGGTCACGGGGCTGCCGGGGCACACGCTCGCGCAGGACTGGAAGGACGGCGCGGAGGCCTACCTCGGCGTGCACGTCCCGGGCTATCCGAACCTGCACCAGCTCGTGGGCCCGAACACCGCGCTCGGTCACAACTCGATCATCTTCATGATCGAGGCCCAGGTGCGCTACGTGCTCGACGGCATGCGCGAGCTCCGGCGGCGCGGCGCGGACTACCTCGACGCGAAGCCGGAGGCGCAGCGCCGCTTCAACGAGCGCGTGCAGGGCGCGCTCGGCGGAACGGCCTGGAGCACCGGCTGCGCGAGCTGGTACAAGCAGGCGGACGGCCGCAACTTCACGATCTGGCCGTGGTCGACGCCGCGCTACTGGCTCGCGACGCGGCGCGTGCCGGCGAGCGACTACGAGTTCGTGCGAGTCACCGAACCTGCGGCGGCCACGGTTGCCCCGTCAGCTGCCATCCGATCAGCGTAATCGGGATGAGGCCGGCGGCGTTCACCTCGTCGAAGAAGCGGCGCAGCGTGAACGCCTCGCCGAGCTGGTGCGAGCGGTCCTTGATCAGCTCGTCGACGAAGTACTTGCCCGTGACGTAGCTCGTGCCGTAGCCGGGCTGGCGCAGGTAGAGCTGCTGCTCGAAGCCGAGCAGGTCGAGGTCGGGCCGCATCCAGCCGCGCGGCGTCCACTCGACCTGGAAGGCCTTGGCCTGCTGCAGGTCGAAGAGGTTCGCGTGCGCGTACAGGGAGGCGATCCCGCGCGCCGCGCGCTGCGCGAGCATGATCCACACGATCTCGCGGGCACGCGGGTTGTCGTCGTAGTACCCGGCGTGGAGGATGATCTCCTCCATCGCGGTCGCCATGCCTTCGGCGCGGCTGTCCCAGACGTTCGAGAGCAGCGCGTTGCGGCGGATCGCGCTCGGGTTCGGCGCGTGCTTCATCCACTCGTGGTCGAACCAGTGCTGGAAGTGTGCGAACAGCGTGATCGGCTCGTAGTGCGTCGCGATCCAGAAGAAGTTGCGCTCCTCGAGCGGCACGAACTGCCCGGCGTGCCTGCGCAGCGCGGGCTCGAGGTAGGGCTCGACGGTGAGGATCTGCTCGTCCGCGAGCCACTTCATGTACTTCGTGATCGCGTCGCTCGTGAGCTTGTCGTACTGGGCCGGACTCGCGGCCGCCTCGAGCTGCGGCAGTTTCCGGTTGCGGTGCTCCTCGAGCCTGAGCGCCGCGTGCGCGCGCGCGAGCTCGCGCTTGAGCAGCATCACCTCGTCGTCCCAGGTGAGCGGCACGAGGTGCACGTTGCGCAGGCTCCACTCGTAGGCTTCCTTGCCGATCCCCGAGGGGCCGGTCTTCCGGGGCGCCTGCTCGTCCAGCCACGCGACGAACACGTCGGTGGCGCGGGCGGCCTCCTCGATGGCCCGCGCGAGGTCGCGGCTGCCGCCTTTCGTCCGTCCGGCCAGCGCGTCGAGGTCGCGGCGCTGCTGGCGCATCGTGCCTGCGCCCGTGATCCAGAGGTCGCGCGCGTTGCCGGTCAGGTTGCCGCGTGCCTGCTCGAGCAGCGGCGGGATGGTGCGCAGTCCGGCCGCGAGCTTCCGCTGGTCGGCGTCGGACAGCGGAAAGGCGTAGGTCCAGACTTCCACGAGCGCGTGGTGGAAAGGGCCCTCGTGCGCCGGCGTATCGCTCTGTTCGGTCCACACCGACTGGTAGAAGGCCGGGTCGCGCGCCCACGGCTGCAGCCAGCGCAGGTCGAACTCGAGGCCGTTCATCTGGGCGCGGACGAGTTCGTGATCGATGCGCTGCTCGACGGGCCAGCCGCCCGGGTCGATCGCCGCGAGCCTCGCCTGCCAGCCCGCGAGTGCGGCCTGCTTGCGGGCGAGCGTCGGCGCGGTGTAGTCCGGGGTGCCGTCGACGAGCGGCGGCCGTTCGAAAGCGCGCCACTCGTCGAACAACCGGACCAGGTCGTCGTAGGAGGTACTGGCAGCGTGCGTCATGGGTGCCCCGAGCATGAGGATCGCGGAGGCCAGCAGGCCGAGACATCCGGGCAGGCGTGGTCCGGTGCGCATCGATTCCCGTCCTGGTTCGTGTCGTCGTCGAGCGGACCGCGATCGTTGCGCCGTTCGGCTCCGAGTGCAAGGGCGACGAGGCGCGCGCCTGCCCTACAATGATCCCGCGGCCCGACCCCGTGCCCGGGTCGCACCCGGGATCGGAGGCGCGGGTAGCGGAGATCCAAGTGCGCAACCGATCGAGTCTCTGCGCCTACGCCTGCGGCATTGCAGCCCTGCTCACGGGAGGACCCGCGATGACGGCCGACCCGGCTCCCGATCCGCTCGACGACACCGCGTGGGTCCTCGAGTCGATGCCGGGACGGACGCTGCTCGCCGGCGTCCCGGTCACGCTCCGTTTCGAGGAAGGTCGCGTGAGCGGCAGCGACGGCTGCAATCGCTACGGAGCTCCCTACCGCACGGACGGCGGTTTCCGCCTCGCGGGTTCGATGGTCACGACGCAAATGGCTTGTTCCGCCGAGGCGATGGCGCAGGCAGCCGCGTACGCGGATGCGCTGCGGCGGGCTCGTGCGGCGCGCATCGACGGAGAGCGCCTGGTGCTCGCCGACGAGCGCGCGGCGACGCTCGCGACGTTCGCGGCGCAGCCCGAACTACTCGCCGGCACGTCGTGGCGGGTGACCGGGTACAACAACGGCAGGCAGGCGGTCGTGAGCCCGCTTTCGGAGACGGAGCTCACGATCGTCTTCGGCGCCGACGGTCGAGTGAACGGCTCATCGGGCTGCAACCGCTATACAGGGACCTACGACACACAGCGTCGCGGCGTACAGTTCGGGCCGCTGGCCTCGACGAAGAAGGCGTGCGTCGATCCGAAGGGCGTGATGGAGCAGGAGTCTGCATTCCTCGCGACACTGCGTACCGCGGCGCGCGTCCGCGTCGAGGGGGATCGCCTGGAACTGCGTCGCGCCGACCGGGCGATCGCCGTCGTCGCGAGCGCGGCCTCCGAGGAACGAGCGGCCCGTGCGCACGTCCCCGGGCCGGGCACCGTCGCGGTCCCCGCCGCGGGCGGTGCCGCAGTGGCCGTGGGGACCCACGGCCTGCGCCTGCCCGCGACGTTTCGTGGCGATCTGCCGTGCGTCGACTGCGAGGCCGTCCGCCACCACCTCGATCTCTGGCCGGACCAGGTTTTTCACCTGCGGCGCACCTGGATCGGTCTCGACAGGACGTTCGACGACGTCGGCCAGTGGCGGCTCGATCCGGCGCGTCACGTGCTCGTGCTGCAGGGCGGCACCGAGATGCCGCTGCAGTTCGAGATCCTTGGGCCCGACCGGCTGCGCTTGATCGACACCATCGGACACGCCCGCGCCTCGCCCGGCGGCAACGAGCTCGCGAGCGTGGGCAAGCTCACGCCCACCGACCTCACGCTGAACCTGGGCGGCGAGCTCACGTATTTCGCGGACGCGGCGCGCTTCACGGAGTGCCTCACGGGCCGCAGCTATCCGGTCGCACTGGAAGGCGATTTCGCCGCGCTGGAGCGTGCATATCTTGCAGCCATCAAGGAGCCCGGCGCCCCGCTGTACGTGACCTTCGAGGGTTCGATCGTCGACCGGCCCCGGATGGAGGGAGGGGGTACCGAGCGCACGGTAGTCGTGAACCGGTACATCAACGTCTGGCCGGAGGAGCGATGCGAGCGCGCGCGCGCCGATGCCTCGCTGTCGAATACCTACTGGCGCATCGTCCGCCTCGGCGCCGACCCGGTGAGCGCGCTGCATGGCCGGCGCGAGCCGCACGTGATCCTCCGGCTGATGGACGGCACGGCTTCGTACTCGGCGACGGTGGGCTGCAACTCGCTGGCCGGCGGCTACGCCGTCGACGGGCCGGTCATCCGGTTTTCGCCGGCGGCCACGACGCGGATGGCCTGCCCCGCGCCGCTCGACGACTGGGAGAGGCGCCTCGGCGAGGTGCTGCAGTCCGCGAGCCGCTGGAAGATCACGGCGAACACGCTCGAGCTCGCGGACGCGCAGGGACGGCCGCTCGCGCTGCTCGTCGCCGTCTACCTGTAGTCCTGGCGTCACCGCGGCAACTGCAGCAAACCGAAAACGGCGACGGCTCCGGTTGCGACATCTCCGTGTCCGAGCGCGGCTTTCGCGCGCCTACACTGCGACCGGCAGCGCTGCCGCAGCGCAAGGCGCCACCGGGGGGGCCATGAACGACACGCGTACGCTCGCCGAAAGCGGAAGGTTCCGGATGACGGGCTTCGCGGCCGGCCATCACCGCCGGCCGTCGATCGCGCCGCTCGTGCGCGACACCTACGCGCTCGTGCTCGCCGGCGGCCGGGGCACCCGGCTCGCGCAGCTCACGAACTGGCGCGCGAAGCCCGCCGTGCCCTTCGGCGGCAAGCACCGGATCATCGATTTCGCGCTCAGCAACTGCATCAACTCGGGCATCCGCCGCATCGGCGTCGCGACCCAGTACAAGGCGCACAGCCTCATCCAGCACCTTCAGCGCGGCTGGAACTTCCTCGATGCCCACCTGCAGGAGTTCCTCGACGTGTTGCCGGCCCAGCAGCGCGTCAAGGAAGGCTGGTACGACGGCACGGCCGACGCGCTGTACCAGAACCTGGACATCCTGCGGATGCAGTCGCCGCGCTACGTGCTCGTGCTCGCCGGGGATCACGTCTACAAGATGGACTACGGACTGATGCTCGCGGAGCACGTCGAACGCGGCGCGGAGGTGACGATCGCCTGCACCGACGTGCCGCGCGAGGAGGCGCGGTCCTTCGGGGTGATGCAGGTGGACGCGGCCGGGCGCGTCGTCGGTTTCGAGGAAAAGCCCGCGGACCCGGCGCCGCTGCCGGGCGACCCCACGCGCTCGCTCGTGAGCATGGGGATCTACGCGTTCGACGCGCAGGGACTCTATGCGCGGCTGCGCGCCGATGCGCGCACGGCCGGCTCGACGCACGATTTCGGCCGCGACGTGCTGCCCCGCGCGATCGCGGAGGGCGCCCGCGTCTACGCTCACCGCTATGCCGACAGTTGCGTCAACATGGTCGACGGCCACCCGTACTGGCGCGACGTCGGCACCGTGGACGCCTACTGGGAGGCGAACATGGACCTGACCCGGGTCGAGCCGGAGCTCAACATGTACGACCCGGACTGGCCGATCCGCACGCTCGAGGAGCACCTGCCGCCCGCGAAGTTCGTGTTCGACAGCCCGGACGGCCGCGGCCAGGCCTACGAGGCCCTCGTGTCGAGCGGGTGCATCGTGAGCGGCGCGTCGGCGATCCGCTCGCTGCTGTTCACGGACGTGGTCGTCGAGCGCGGCACCGTCATCGAGGACTCGATCGTGCTGCCCGAGGTGCGCATCGGCCGCAACGTGAGGCTGCGGCGCGCGATCGTCGACAAGTTCTGCGTGCTGCCGGACGGCTTCGAGGCCGGCCACGATCTCGCGGCCGACGCGCTTCGTTTTCACGTCACCGCGGGCGGCGCCGTGCTGATCACTCCGGAGATGCTCGGCCAGCCGGTGCACGACGACTGCTGACCCGGCGCAGCGCCCGGCCCGTCACGAATCTCTTTCAGCGGGCTGCGTCACCCGACCTCGGCCCGGCAACGGCTGCCGGACGGATTCGCCGCGCCTCGCCTCGGCCGCGCGGGTCCGAGGCGGCGTCCCACTGGTCTCCCCGGCGCACGATCAGCTGCACGTCTCCCATCTCCCAGTCGTGAGGACGGGGATCGTAGCCCCGAGCCCGCAGCTCGGCGACGATGCCGGCGGGCAGGGGACGGCCCGGGCTGTAGGTCACCCGATCGGGCGGCAGGAGCTGGTGGTGCACGCGCGTCGCCACCACCGCATCCGCGGCGCTCATGCCGAAGTGCTTCACGTTCATCAGCGTCTGGTACACGCCGGTGATGATCGTCGAGCCCCCGGGCGTACCGACGACGACCGAGACCCGGCCGCCCTCGAGCAGCAGCGTCGGCGACATCGACGACAGCATCCGCTTGCCGGGCTGGATCTCGTTGGCGGTCGAGCCCACGACGCCGTAGTAGTTGGGCACGCCGGGCTTCAGACTGAAGTCGTCCATCTCGTTGTTGAGCAGGAAGCCCCCGCCTTCGACGACGACGCCGCTGCCGAAGCTGGTGTTCAGGGTGTAGGTGTTCGCGACAGCGTTGCCCTCGGCATCGACGATCGAGAAGTGCGTCGTGTGCCTCGGCTCGAGCCCGGGCCGCACCCGCCCGACGGGCGAGATCGCGACCCGGTCGACTTCGGCGGCACGGACGGCGACATACGCCGGGTCGAGGAGCGCGGCGAGCGGCACCTCCGAGTAGGCCGGATCGCCGAGGTACTCCGCGCGGTCCGCGAACACGCGCTTCAGCATCTCGGCGAGCAGGTGCACGTACTGCGCCGAGTTGTGGGTGACGCCCTCGAACGCGCCGGCCAGCGCCTCGGTCATACCGAGGAGCTGCACGATCGCGAACCCGCCCGAGCTCGGCGGAGGCGCCGACAGCACCTCGAAGCCCCGCCAGTCGGAGCGGACCGGCTCGCGCCAGACCGGGGCGTAGGCCTGGAGGTCTTCCGCAGTCACGAGTCCGCCGCCGCGGCGCATCTCCTCGACGATCAACCGCGCCGTCGTGCCACGGTAGAAGGCCTCCGGACCCTGCGCCGCGATCCGCTCGAGGACGACCGCGAGTTCCGGCTGCCGGAACACCTGGCCCGCCTCGATGCCGCCGAAGCGCCGCATGAAGTCCTCGCGCTCCGCGAGCCGGGACCGCTCCTCGGCGACGATGCCGACGAGATGCTCGTGCCCAACGAATCCCTCGCGCGCGAGCCGGACCGACGGCGCGACCACGCGCTCCCACGGTAGCCGGCCGTAGCGCTCGTGGGCCGCCCAGAGGCCGGCGACAGTCCCCGGCACGCCGACTGCAAGATGGCCGGTCAGGCTCGCATCCGCGCGGACCTCCCCTCGGTCGTCGAGGTACATGTCCCGGGTCGCCGAGGCCGGCGCGACCTCGCGGTAATCGAGGAACACGGCGTCCCCGCCGACGTAGGCGAGCATGAATCCGCCGCCGCCAAGATTGCCGGCCTCCGGGTAAGTCACGGCAAGCGCAAAGGCCGCGGCCACGGCGGCGTCGACCGCGTTCCCGCCGGCGCGCAGGATGTCCTCGGCGACCTGCGCGCCGTAGGCGTCTGGCATCGCCACCGCCGCCTCCGCCGTGAGTGCGGGCGGCGGCGAGGCTACGCGCGTCGGGGCCGTCGACGCGCAGCCGACGACCACCGTCGCGACGATGGCCAGGAGCCAGCCGCGGCGGGCGAGGCGCGTCATCGGGACGGCGGCGGTGAGCCGAGCAACCGCCATACCCCGCGCAGGATCGCCGCCGATTCACGGCACGCCGCGAGCGCTTCCTCGAGCGCCTCGCGCGTCGCGGCGTCCAGCGTCTCGCTCTCGAGCAGCGTCGCGATCTGGAGGACGGCGATGGACAGTTCGCTGTTCGCGTCGTGCATGCGACGGCCGACGGTCGGGTCGGGCGCGCTCGTCACTCCGGGCTCCTGCTTCGTCACCTCAGTGGCCTCACTGGGGACCCGGCACCAGGCGCCCGAACCCCTCGAGGAACAGTTGCATGCGCGCGAGTCCCTCGGGCGTGAGCTCGACGTAGGTACGGCGGCGGTCGTCGGGGTCCGGCACGCGGGCGACGAGGCCGCAGGCGAGGAGGTCCTCGATGCGACGCAGCGCCGTCGTCGTCGGGCTCTTCGAGGCCATCGCGAGACTCGTGACGGACACCTGCTGCCCGGCGAGCCGCGCCCGCATCAGCTCGGCGAGCATCTCCCAGGCGGGCTCCGGCATCACCGCGTCGCGGAAGATGCTCTCGCGGGCATCCTGCAGTCTCTGCAGCAGATGCAGCGTGCGCAGGTCGCCCCGGTCGGCTGTCGTGGCCGAGTCGGCCTGGCGCAGCTCCTGCGCGAGGTCGCGGACCGCAGCGGCGACGCGCTGCAGCTCGGCCGCCTGCGGCGTGTCGAGGGCGGTGTGCCGCACGCGCCGGATGCTCTCGGCGCGGGCCAGCGCGTGGCCCACGGCCTCGCGCAACGGCGTCGGCTCGACGGGCTTGATGAGGTAATCGCTCGCATCGAGCCGCATCGCGGCCACCGCGGTCGTGACCGAAGCCTGGCCGGTCACGAGCAGCAGCTGCAGCCACGGCCGGTCGGCGAACTCGCGACGCACGGCGCCGAGGAACTCGATCCCGTCCATGCTCGGCATGTAGATGTCGCTCAGCACGACGTCGATCCTTGCGCGGGAGCGCAGCAGGGCGAGCGCGTCGCCGGCGGAGCCCGCCGTCACGCACGCGATGCCGCCGCCGGCCAGCGCGCGGGACATCGCCTTGAGCGCGCGCGGATCGTCGTCGACCAGCAGCACCCTCTCGTGGGCTTGGATATCCATCGGGGCAACCTAATCCGTCTGCGGAGGGCGAATCAAGCGGCCCAGCCGCTGCTTGAGCTCGCCGATGTCGAACGGCTTGGTCATCACGTCGTCGATGCCTGCCGCCGCGGCGGACCGGCGCGTCTCGGCCGTGTCCATCGCGGTGAGCAGCATCATGGCCGGTGCACGCTCGCCGAGCTGTCCGCGGATCCACAGGCAGAGATCGATGCCGCTCATCCCGGGCAGGTAGAGGTCCGTCGCGACGACGTCCGGCACCTCGTCCTCGAGCATCGCCCGCGCCACCGCCGGGGTTCCCGCCGCCTGCACGCGATAACCCGCGTGGCCGAGCACCACGGTCATGAGCCGCAGCGCGCGAGGATCGTCCTCGACGACGAGCACCAGCGGCGCAACAGGATCAGCCGGCAAGCCGGGTCCCGTCCTGCACGGACTGCGTTGCCCCCAGGGGCAGGTGCAGCGTGAACCGGCTGCCGCGGCCCGGTTCGCTCACGACCTCGATGCGGCCGCCCATCGCGCCGGCGAGACCGCGCGCGATGGCGAGCCCGAGCCCGGTGCCCTCGGCGAGTCGACCCGCTTCCGGGTCGAGCTGCGTGAACCGCGCGAAGATGCGCTGCTGTTCCGCCGCGGGGATGCCGCGGCCCGTGTCCTCGACGTCGATCACGAGGCGGTCGCCGACGACGCGCGAGCGCACCAGGACGCCGCCCGCCGCCGTGTACTTGATTGCGTTCGAGACGAGGTTGGTGACCACCTGCTCGACGCGCCGCTCGTCGCCGGTGGCCCCGGCCCGGGTGCCGTCGGTCTCGAGGCGGAACTCGAGCCCCTTCGTCTCGGCCTCGATGCGGAAACGCTGCACGACGCGGCGCAGTACTTCGTCCGGCCGGTAGGGCGCCTGCACGATCGCCATCGCGCCCGCCTCGATACGCGAGATGTCGAGCAGGTCGCTGATGATGCTGAGCAGGTGCTGCGCCGAGTCGCGCACGACGTCCAGGTGCTCCCGCTGGGATTCATTCAGCGGGCCGCCGATGCCCTCCAGCAGCACCGCCGTGAACCCGATGATCGAGTGCAGCGGGGAGCGCAGCTCGTGCGACACGCTGCTCAGGAACGTGGACTTCGCGCGGTCCGCCGCCTCGGCGCGGTCCTTGGCCTCGGCGAGGTCCCGCGTGCGCTCCTCCACCTTGATCTCGAGGTCGGCATAGGCCGCTGCGAGGTCGCGGCGCGTCGCGAGCGCGTCGAGGCCGAAGGACACCTCGGCGGCCACCTGCTCGAGCGTCTTCATGATCTCGACGTCGAAGACGTCGGTCTCGTTCGAGCAGAACAGCAGCGCGTGTGTCGCCTCGCCGCGCGTGAAGACGGGCAGGACCGCCGCTGAACCGATCGCGCCGGTCGACGGCTCCGCGCCCGGCATCGCGGCCAAAGCACCGGACCGGCCGTCGTTGCAGACGACGGTGCGACCTTCGCGCAGCGCGGCGACCACTCCGTCGTCCCGGAAGACTTGCCCCGCATTGTCGATCCGGGAGACGGTCACGATCCGGAACGGGCCGTGACGGACCGCGAGCGTGGCCACCTCGGCGAGCAGCGACTCGCGCGATTCTCCATGCGTGACCGCGTGCGAGCAGTGCGAGAGCAGGTTGTACAGGTCGCGCTGGCGTTCCAGGCGCCGCTGGACCGTCAGGTACTCCGTCAGGTCGTGCACCACGACGATGACCGTCCCGTTCTCGAGCACGCGGGCGCGGACCTTGGCGATGAACGAGTCGCCGTCGCGGCGGACGAGATTCCAGCGGCCGTCGTAGGGCACCCGCAGCGTGGACGTGGCGAGGGTGGCGGCCAGCAGGTGCTCGAGCCTCGGTTGTTCGGACTCCGGTACCACGTCGCGCAGGTTGCCGCCGACCAGCTCGTCGCGCGAGTACCCGAAGATGCGCGCCGCCTCGTCGTTCACCGCGTGGATGCGGCCGGTCAGGTCGAGCTCGACGATGGCGTCGTTCGCCTGTTCGAAGAGCTTGCGATACCGCTCCTCGCTCGCCTGCACCGCGCGCTCGGCGGCCAGCCGACGGGTCACGTCGTGCGCGAGCACGATCCGCGCCGGCCGCCCGGAGAGCGTAATCGCGTGCGAGACGATCTCGACGTCGATCAGGCGGCCGTCCCGGGTGCGGTGAGTCCAGATGCCCGAGTCCGAGAGCACCTCGTCCGAGTACCGCCTCACGTGCTCCTTGAGTCGGTCGACGTCCTCCGGCGGGCGGATGTCCGCGATCGTCATCGACAGGAACTCGGACTCGCTGTAGCCGTACTGCGACGTTGCCGCGTCGTTCACCGCGAGGAACGCGAGGGTCTCGAGATCGTACGCCCACATCGGGTGCGGGTTGCTGCGGAACAGCGCGCGGTAGCGCGCCTCGCTCGCGTGCAGCGCATTCTCGACCCGCAGTCGCTGCGTGACGTCCGTGGCGACCACGACACGCGCCGGACGCCCGTCGATGCTCACCGAATGCGACACGACTTCCGTGACGAAGGTGCCACCGCCCTTGCGGCGGCTCTCCCAAAGCCCCGACAGCAGCAGCGGGGCCGTGCTGTTGCGCGCGACGTGCTGTTTCAGTCGCTCCTCCTCGCGCGGCGCGAGGAGTTCGACGACCGTCATCCTGGACATTTCTTCGCGCGAGTAACCGAACTGGGCGACGCCGGCGTCGTTGGCTCCGAGGATGCGCAGCGTCTCGAGGTCGTAGACACACATCGGCTGCGGAACGGCGTCGAACAGGGCCCGATACGCCGCCTCGCTGCGGCGCAGGAGCGCTTCCTGCTGCTTGCGTTCCGTGATGTCGCGGACCGAGCCGATCAGGAACGTACAGCCATCGAGATCGAGGCGCCGTGCGTTCACTTCGACCGGAACCTCGGAACCGTCCTTGCGGACGTGTACAGATTCGAAGATCACGGAACCGTCGCGGATGATGTCGCCGAGCAGCTCCCGGGAACGTGATCGCCCTCCCGTCGAGAGCGAGCGAAACTCGCCGATGTGCCGCCCGAGCACCTCGTTCCGGGCATAGCCGTAGGCTTCCGTGAGCCGCTCGTTCGCGTCGACGATCCATCCGTCCGCGTCGAGAAGCAGTATCACGTCGTTGGAATGGCGGCTGATCCAGTCGAGGCGCGCCTGGATCTCCTCGGCGCGCCGCCTCGTCCGGTGCAGCTTGCCTTTCGTCTGCCGCAGTTCCGTCCGCCACCAGAACCCGGCGATCGACAGCGCGACGACGATGCCGAGCAGTGCGATGGCGATGCCGAGAATCGGGTTCAAGCGGCGTCCGTTGCGTGCAGTCGCGCTGGATACGCGTCGGCCGCGATCGGCGCAGCCGGTCGGAAACACGGTTTCATGCGCGGCATTGTAGTCCCCGGGGCGTCGGCCGCGAGCACCGGTGCCGCCGGCTGCCGCTTCAGTCGGCGAGATGCAGGTGGTAGAGCGCCTGGGAACCGCTGCGCTTGGCGAGCGGGATCGTGCCAACGTAGCGCATGGCGATGCCGCTCGCGCCCGCCGCTGCCGCCACCGCCGCGAACGCGCTGCTGGCATAGACCTGGCCGGGCGGCGTAATCGGCTCGATGCGGGCCGCGCGGCTCGTGTGCGGGCCCGTGTAGAGCGGCGATCCCGTCACGGGGTCGCGGCCGCAATACACCGGGCCACAGTGGAGGGCGATCCGCAGGTTGAAGCTCGCCGGCAATCCGTGCCTGGTCCAGTCGGTGCCGTTCGCGAGCGAGTTGAGCTCGAGCGCGTAGTGCGCCGCGGTGACCGCGTCGGAGAACACCATGTACAGGCCGTCGCCCGCGGTCTCGACGTGCTCGTGCCGATACGTGGTGCGCCGGTTGAGCGCGGCGACCTCCCCCAGGAACGACTCGACGTAGCGCGGGATCTGGTCCTCGGTGAGTTGGCTGTAGCCCACGGCATCGGCGAACAGCAGCGCCTTGAGTCGGTGGCTCGCGACACCCGGCACCGGTGCCGGCGGAGCGATAGCCGCCGCCGGCCCACCCGTTGGCGCCGGTGCCGTTTGCGGAGCGCGCAGGGCAGCCAGCAGCACTTCGTCCACGGCGTAGCCTCGGCGCCGCCACAGGTCCACGACGGAGGCGGTGCCGCCCGGCGCCCCGCCTCCCGACGGGTCCCAGATCGCGAGCCCGCGCAGCTCCGTCTCGAGGACCTGCGAGCGAAGTTGGGCGAGTCCGGTAATCAGCAGGTTCGCGTACTCGAACGGCGCGAGGCTGCCGCTTGCGCGATGGTCGCTCGCGATCGTCACGGTGTCGGCCGTCTCGAGCAGTCGGTCGTAGCGGGGCACCCAGTCCGGCCCGCCGATCTCGACGCTGCTGCGGCGAAACTCTGCAGCCGGGTAGGGAAGCACGACGTGGACCTCGCCACCCAGCGACTGCACGGCCTCGAGGCACAGCAGGTCCGCACCGCAGGCCGCCGAGCCGTAGGCCGCGAGCGGGGGGTGCGCCCGGAGCCGCGCGTCGATGGCCGCGCGGACGGACGGTTCGAGCGCGGCCGGGAACCGTGGCCGCTCGCGCCCTGCCGCATCGATCATGTGCCCCGTGAAGGCCAGCACCGGAGGGATGCGCAGCACGTCGTCGAGCCAGCGTCCGTCGAGCGGCAGTCGCTCGGCGAGCAGGCGCGCCTGGCGTCGCGTGGAGCTGAGATTGCCGTAGCGGCCGGCTCCGAGCGCCATCGCCGCCGCAAAGTGGCGGGCTGCCGCCGGGCCGTCGGCGAGTATCAGCGCCGCTTCGCCGAGCGTGGCCTGGCGCCAGTATTCCTCGTCGAGCGAACGGGGCTCGGCGTCGAGCGAATGGCACAGGCTACGCACCTCGGCGGCGAGCCAGCGCGCCTCGTCGAGTTCCCCGCGCAGCACGGCGACCGTGGCGGCGTTGATGCCCGTGTAGTAGGCCGAGTCGGCAGGCCCCTCGCGGCAGGCCTTTGCGTAAGCCTCCGAATACAGCTCGAACGCGGAGCCGAGGCGCGCATGGCGCACGCGCGAATCCCGGGCGCGGACGCCGAGGTCCTTGTGGATGCGGGCCAGGACGCCGATCGTCTCCGCGTCGTCGACCCCGGCATCCGCGAGTTCCGCGAGTACGCGATAAGCCCGCTCGAGGTCGCCGCTCCGCGTGAGCGCCAGCCCGAGCAGCTGCTTCAGTCGCAGGCTCCCGGGCCAGTGCCCGAGGCCCGTCTCGGCGACGTTGTACGCGAGCAGGGGTTCGCCCAGGCGCAGCAGGCGCTCGGCCTCGGCGACGTGTGCGGACTCGGTGTCGGGGAGCGGCGCCAGCGTAGGCATGTCGAAGTCGTCGGTTCGTATCCGGTGGATGACGGTCCGCGTGCTCGAGGCACTGCCGGCAACTGGCGCCGACTGAAGGATTGCCGCACTATCCGACGGACTCCAGCGGGCATCAAGAGCGCACCATGCCGGATCGCGAGTCCATCCCGGAAATCGACGCATATCGCACTCGCCACCCGGACACGCGGTTCGTGGACGCGCTGCTCTTCGACCTGGTCGGCACGCCGGTTGGAAAGCGCTATCCGTTCCGCGACCTGCCCAAGGCCTGGCGCTCGGGCGTCGCCTTCTGCGCAGGCATCACGACGCTCGACTCCCTCGGCACCTGCTGGGACGTGGACGGCATCGGCTTCTCGGACGGCGACCCGGACGCGCTGTCATACCCGGTGCCCGGGACGCTCGTGCCGGTGCCCTGGGCCGGGCTGCCGACCGCACAGGTGCTGCTGCAGCCGCGCCATCCCACGGATCCCGACGGGTGGTGGTTCGATCCGCGGGCGATCCTCGCCCGCGTTGTCCGCAGGTTCGAGCCCCTCGGGCTGCGGCCGGTCGTCGCGTGCGAGCTCGAGTTCTATTTCGTCGAGGCGCAGCGGGGCGACGATGGCTCGGTGCAGCCGGCGGCCTCTCGCGTCACCGGTCGGTCGAGCGACGCCCCGCGCGTGCTCGCGTTCGGCAAGCTCGACGAGCGGGCGTCGCTGCTCGCGGACATCGACGCTGCCTGCCTCGCGCAGGGGGTGCCGGCGGGCGCGGCGACCGCGGAGTACGGCGGGGCGCAGTTCGAAGTCAACCTGCAGCACACCGACGACCCGGTGCTCGCGGCGGACCACGCCCTGCTCCTGCGCCGCATCGTCAAGGGCGTGGCTGCACGTCACGGCCTCGACGCGACCTTCATGTCGAAGCCGTTCGACCGACAGTCGGGCAGCGGCCTGCACATCCACCTGAGCCTCGTCGACGTGGACGGCGCGAATGCCTTCGACGAGTGCCGTGCGGACGGCGACATGCTGCTTCGCCGCGCCGTCGCGGGCATGCAGGCCGCGGCGTGGGACTCGATGGCGATCTTCGCGCCGAACCTGAATGCGTACCGCCGCTTCGGGCCGAATCTCTTCGTGCCGGTCAACACGAGCTGGGGCTGGAACAACCGCTCGGTCGCGTTCCGCATCCCGGCCGGCAGCGGCGAGTCGCGCCGCATCGAGCACCGCATCGCGGGCGCGGAGGCGAATCCGTACCTCGTCCTGGCGGCGGTGCTGGCCGGCGTGCACCACGGGCTCGAGCGCGGGCTCGACCCGGGTCCGCCGTCCGAGGGCAATGCGGGCGAATCGGCCGACCCGGAGATGCCTGCGCGGCTGTGGACGGCGCTCGAGCGCATCGGGCGCTCGGCGTTGCTCGCGGACTATCTCGGCGAGCGCTATCCCCAGGCCTATGCCGACGTGAAGCGCGCCGAGTTCGACGCATTCATGGGCACGATCCTGCCGCGCGAGTACGACTGGTACCTGTGAACGGCCGGGACGCGCGCGTCACGGCGCCGGCTGCAGGTATCGGCCGTACCAGTCGAGGATCCGCTGCGCACGGTCCACCAGGTACGAAGGTACGTCGAGGCCGTGATGCTGGCCCGGGTAGATCACGAGCTGCGTGTCGACTCCGCGGCTGCGGAGCGCCTGGTACATCTGCTCGGAATTGAGCAGCGGCACGTTGAAGTCGAGCTCGCCGCACAGGAACAGCGTCGGCGTCGCGATGCGGCCCGCGTTCACGAACGGATGGGAGTTCCGCAGGTACGCGTCGAGGTTTTCCCACGGCGTGCCGAGCTCGGCCTCGTATTCGCGCACGTACATGTCGGTCCCGTAGCCGGCGAGCGCGTTGCCGAGGCCTGCGCCGCTGTACGCGGCCTTGAATCGCCCGTCGCGCGCGATGACCTGGTTCGTCAGGATACCGCCGTACGACCAGCCGCCGACCCCGAGCCGCGCCGGGTCCGCGTATCCGAGCGAGACCGCGTGGTCGACCGCCGCGAGCACGTCCTGGCCGTCGTTGTTGCCCCAGTCGGCCCAGATGCCGAGGGCGTACTCCTGCCCGCGGCCCGAGCTGCCGCGCGGGTTCGGCAGGATCACGACGTAGCCCGCGGAGGCGAGCACTTGCCAGTAGGTCCAGAAGCCGTTGCCGTGCTGCGCGACCGGGCCGCCGTGCAGGTCGAGGATTGCGGGGTAGCGCCGACCCTGCACGAATCCGGGAGGCTTCACGATGAGGCCGCGCACCTCGGTGCCGTCGCGGCTGCGAAAACTTGTCTCCTCGACGGCACCCGGCCGCTTGCCCGCAAGCCACGCGTCGTTCTGGCGTGACAGCGCGCGCGGCCGTCCACGGTGCAGTGCGTATACCTCGGGCGGCGCGTCGGGCGTGCTGTCGAGCACGGCGATGCGGCCGTCGGGCCCCACGTCGTAGTCCCACGCCTCGCGACGACCGTCGAGCACGCGCTCGAGCCGATCCTCGCCGAGCGAGATGCGGGCGACGTGCTGGTTGCGGTCGTCCTCGATCAGCACGTAGACGGATCGGCCGTCCGGTGCCCAGCGCGGCTCGAACATGCTGCGGTCGAGCGCCCGCGCGAGCGCTCGTGGCTCGCCGCCGGCCACGTCCACGACGTAGGGGCCGTACGTCGCGTAGTAGATGAGTTTCGGGTCGCCACCGCCCGTGTAGACGAGTCGCCGGCCGTCCGGACTCCACCGCGGTTCCGACATCCATGCGGAATCGCCGTTCTCGCCCTGGAACGTCGTGATGCGCCGGGGCGTCGAGCCGGCGCGCGGCTCGGCCACGTACAGCGTGAATTCGTTGTCGCGATCCGGGTCCGGGCCGTCCCGGCCGAGGAACGCGAGCAGGCGGCCGTCCGGCGACCACGACGGGCGCGACTCGCCGTGAGGGTCGTCGCGGAAGCGGGTCGCCTGCCCGGTCTCGACGTCGACGAGGTACAGCCGGCGTCGCTCGGGTCCGAGGTAGCCGTAGCCGTCGTCCTTGAAGAAGAAGCGATCGATCACGATCGGCGGGGGTGTCGCTCCCTTCGCGGCGCGGCGGTGGTCCTCGTCCCAGGCTACGACGGCGAGTCGTCGGCCGTCGGGTGCCCAGGCGAACTCGGTGACGTCACCCGCAAGCCGCGTGACCTGGCGGGGCGCACCGCCGGATCGATCGACGAGCCAGACCTGTTCCGTCGCATCCTCGTCGTCCGGGTCGTCGCTGGTCGAGGCGACGTACGCGAGCAGCCTGCCGTCGGGGCTCCATACCGGCTGCGACTCGCTCTTGCGCGTCCTCGTGAGCTGCCGGTTCTCCTTGCCGTCCCAGCTCGCGAGCCACACGTCGGCGTTCTGTTCGTCCTTCGCGAGGTCGTTCGTGGTCGTCACGTAGGCGACCCAGTGACCGTCCGGCGACAGCGCGGGGCTCGCCACGTCCTTGAGCAGGGCGACGTCCGGCGCGCCAAATGGTGTCCGCTCGACGGCCCATGACTCCGCAGTGCCTAGCGCGGAGAGCAGCACGAACGCGAAGCCGAAGCTCCAGCGCGGGCGGGAGTCAAACACTGGAGCTCGCTCGAATACCGTCATCGGTGATCCTCGATCGGACGCGTCGGCTGCCGATCGGGCGCCGGGCCTGCCCTTTGCAAGGGTGCGAGATTCTAAGCGTGCCGAGGCGCTCGTGGCGATTCGCCCGACATGCGAATGCGCCGCGCCCTCAGGCCACCGGCGCCCGCTCCTCGTCCGCCCGCAAGCCGAGATTGCCGTAGCGGTGGTAATCCGTGCTGATGCTCTGTTCGCGCAGGTACCACAGCAGCTCGAGCCGGCCCTCCGCCGAAACCGGCTTCGACACGATGCAGCCGTTTGCCTCGTTGCCGGCTTCGAGCACGTCGAGCGAGGCACGTTCCGGCGCGGCGTAGCGCACGCGGTCGACCTGTCCGTGGCGGATCGCGTTCGCGAGCTGCTCGTCGCTCTCCTCGACGAACTCGATCGCTGCGGCCCACGACTCGGTCAGGCGTTCGAGCCGTTCGACGGCGAGCGAGTGCAGGCCGGGCGGCGTGCTTACGACGACGCGGCAGCCGGCGACGTGCGCCGCGCACGCCCGGGCGAACACGTCGAACGTCGAGTCGTCCGCGTGCACGCGCACGCGCACGCCGCCGACGGGACGATACCGTCGCACGTTGTCCTGGCCGACCAGCCTGAAGTGGTCGTGCTCCCGCCCGAACTCCTCGAGCCGGCTGCGTTCGTAGCTCTGCGCGGCGGCGACGATCCCCGCGTCGCCGTCGTGGTGTTCCGCCCGCAGGCCGCGGCACAGCGAGGCGAGCGTCGGCGCACCGGGCAATCCGTCCGGTTCGTCGCCACCGGAGTCCGCGAAGTCCATGAACTGGGCGACGTAGTTCGGACCGCCCGCCTTCATGCCGGGGCCGAAGCCCGACTTGCCCATGCCCCCGAACGGCTGGCGCAGCACGATCGCGCCCGTGGTCACGCGGTTGACGTACAGGTTGCCGGCGCGCACGTGGTCCTTCCAGTACGCCACCTCGCGCTCGTCGAGGCTCTCGAGGCCGCTCGTGAGCCCGTAGCCCGTCTGGTTCACGAGCCGCACGGCCTCCGCCAGCGTCTCGAAGCGCATGACCGCGAGCACTGGGCCGAAGAACTCCGTGAGGTGCGTGTAGCTGCCGGGCCGCACGCCGTACTTGACGCCGGGCGTCCACAGGCACGGGTTTCCTTCGACGGGCTGCGGCATCACGGCCCATTCCTCCCCGGGCTCGAGCACCTTGAGCGCCGTCTCGAGGTCGCCCGACGGAGGGCGGATCAGGGGCCCGAGCTTCGTCTCGAGGTCCCACGCGGATCCGACCTCGAGGCTCTGCACGGCCTCGCAGAGCCCGCGGCGGAACGCGGGATCGTCGTAGACCTCGGCCTGCAGCAGCAGCAGCGAGGTTGCCGAGCACTTCTGGCCGGAGTGGCTGAAAGCCGAGTGCAGCACGTGCTTGATCGCGAGGTCGCGGTCCGACACGGCCGTGACGATCGTCGCGTCCTTGCCGCCGGTCTCGGCGTAGAGGTCGAGGCGCGGGTTGTCGCGGAGCATCGTGAGCGCGGTCTCGGTGCCTCCCGTCAGGATCACCGCGTCGACGTCGGCGTGGTTCACGAGCCGGCGGCCTTCGCGCGCGCCGGAGCAGGGCACGAACTGCAGGACCTTCGGCGAGACGCCGGCGCGCCAGAAGCACTGGCACAGTTCCCAGGCCACGAGCACCGTGTCGGAGGCGGGCTTCACGATCACCGTGTTGCCGGCGGCGAGCGCGGCCGCGATCCCTCCGCAGGGGATCGCCACGGGGAAATTCCACGGCGGCACGACCACGACGACGCCGACCGGGCGCGCCTCGAGCGTCGGCATGCGCTGCCACCAACGCGCGTTGTCGCGGTAGAACTCGACGAAGTCGATCGCCTCGGAGACCTCGGGATCGGACTCCATGAGCGTCTTGCCCCCGTCGGCGAGTGCCGCGCCCATCAGGTCTCCGCGCGCCCGCCGCAGCTCGTCGGCGACGCGCCCCAGGACCTCGTGACGTTCGTCCGGAGACATCGAGCGCCAGCCGTCCGGGTCGTCCGCCGCGCACTCGACCGCGCGGTCGACGTCGGCGTCGCTTGCCTGGCGGTAGTGGCCCACGGCGACCCCTGGTCGCGACGGGTCGAGGCATTCGCGCACGGTTCGGCCCGTCAGGATCGTCTCGCCTGCGACGATGAGGGGGATGTGCGGCGCATGGTCGCCCGTGCGGCCGCGCCACTTCGCGACGATCTTCTCGCCCCACGCGCCGTTCTGCGGCAGCGCGAAGTCCGTGTCGGGCTCGTTCATCAGCTGCTGCCAGCCGTGCGCGAGGGCGTCGACCGGCAGCGGCGAGTGATTGCGGTCCTGGTCGCGGCGCGGCGCGTCGCCCAGTCGTGGGATCGCATCGAACGAGGCCAGGAAGCCCCGCTCGAGCTCGCGCCAGTCCGGTCCGTCCACCTCGATCTTGAACGCGTGGCGCAGGAAATTCTCGGGACCCGTGTTCTCGTCGAGCCGGCGGATCAGGTAGCCGATCGCGTTGAGGAAATTTTCCTTGTGGCACGCGGGGGCGTAGAGGAGCAGGTTGCGCGTGAGCTCGAAGAGCGCGCGACGCTGCGCATTCGCCATGCCCTCGAGCATCTCGAACTGCACGCGGCCGAGGGCGCCGCGCTCGTGCGCGAGCACGAGCCCGTACGCGAGATCGAAGAGGTTGTGCGAGGCGATGCCGACGTCCATCGCGGCGAGGTTCCTCGGCTCCATGACCGCGTGGACCATGCGCTTGTAGTTGGCGTCGGTCTCGAGCTTCGTGCGGTACGGCGCCTGCGGCCAGCCGCGCGCCGAGGACTCCGCCCGCTCGCTCTCCATGTTCGCGCCCTTGACGAGCCGGATCGTGATCCGTCCGCCGCCGGCCGCGGCGCGACGCCGCGCCCAGTCCTGCAGCTCGAGCAGCGTGCGCCACGAGTCGGGAATGTAGCTCTGCAGCGCGATGCCGGCGGCGACGTGCCCGAGGCCCTCGCGGTCGAGCGTGCGCATGAAGGCGGCCGCCGTGAGCTCCTTGTCGCGATACTCCTCCATGTCGAGGTACACGAACTTGGGCGCCACGGTGCCGTCGGGCCTCGTGAAGCGCGAGCGGTCCGCCGTCCGGAACAGCCGCTCGAGCCGGTCGCAGAGGACCGCGACCGTGTGTTCCCGGGCAAGCGGGGAGATCTGCGAGTACACCGTCGAGATCTTGATCGAGACGACCTCGATCTCGGGCCACTGCAGCCCCTGGAGGTACTGCTGGAGGCGACGCTCGGCCTCCGGTTCGCTCAGGATCGCCTCGCCGAGGAAGTTGACGTTCATGCGCACGCCCTCGGTGCGCCGCTCGTCCAGGTGCCGCGTGAGCACCTCCTGCTCGCCCGGCAGGATGACGTTCGCGGTCTCCTTGTGCATGTGCTCCTTGACGAGCG
>RPQJ01000055.1 GCA_003819815.1 Lysobacterales bacterium | reverse complement strand
GTCGGAGCGCCATGCTGGTCGGCGACGACGGTGAGCGAGTCTCGCTCGCGTGCGAGCCGCAGCATCGTGCGCAGGAAATTGTGGCCGCGCGCCGCGTAGACCCAGCTGGTGCGCAGGATCAGGTGCCGGCCGCCAGCGACGCGGACCTGCTCCTCGCCCTCGAACTTCGTCCGGCCGTAGACTCCCAGCGGCGCCGTCGGGCTCTGCTCGGTCCAGGGCGCGGTGCCGCTGCCGTCGAAGACATAGTCCGTGCTGTAGTGGACGAAAGCCGCACCCAATTCGGCCGCGGCCCGAGCCATGGCGCCCGGCGCCTCGGCGTTGACGCGGCGGGCGAGCTCGGGCTCGGACTCCGCGCGGTCGACGGCCGTGTAGGCAGCCGCGTTGACGACGACGTCCGGGGTGCATTCCCGGATCTTCGCAGTCACGGCGTCCGCACGGGCGAGATCGACGTCCCCGTCGGCGGCTCCACCGCGGCCCAGCGCGACGACCGTGCCGAGCGGGGCGAGCGCCCGCCGCAGCTCCCAGCCGACCTGACCGTCGCGCCCGAACAGCAGTATCTTCACGCGTGTTCCCGGTGCCCGTAGTTCTGGTCGAGCCAGGCGCGATAGCTGCCCGTCTGGACGTTGCGCACCCAGTCCGCGTTGTCGAGGTACCAGCGCACCGTCTTGCGGATGCCCGACTCGAACGTCTCGGCCGGACGCCAGCCGAGCTCGCGTTCGAGCTTGCGCGCGTCGATCGCGTAGCGCCGATCGTGGCCGGGCCGGTCCGCGACGTGCGTCACCAGGCGTGCGTGGCTGCCGGCCGGATCCGGCCGGAGTTCGTCGAGCAGCGAGCAGATCGTGTGCACGATCTCGATGTTCGGCTTCTCGTTCCAGCCGCCCACGTTGTAGGTCTCGCCGATGCGGCCTCGCTCGAGCACCTCGCGGATCGCGCTGCAGTGGTCGCGGACGTACAGCCAGTCGCGCACCTGCATGCCGTCGCCGTAGACGGGCAGGGGCTTGCCCGCGAGCCCGTTCACGATCATGAGCGGGATCAGCTTCTCGGGAAACTGGTAGGGCCCGTAGTTGTTGCTGCAGTTCGTCGTCACGACCGGCAGGCCGTACGTGTGGTGCCATGCGCGCACGAGGTGGTCGCTCGCGGCCTTGCTCGCGGCGTACGGGCTGTTCGGCAGGTGACGGTGCTCTTCAGTGAACGCGGGCTCGCCCGGGCGCAGGGTGCCGTAGACCTCGTCGGTGCTCACGTGCAGGAAACGGAAGCGCGCGCGGTCCGGCCCGGGCAGCGGGCTCCAGTAGCCGCGGGCGGCTTCGAGCAGTTCGAACGTGCCGTTCACGTTCGTCTGCACGAACGTCCCCGGGCCGTGGATGCTGCGGTCGACGTGGCTTTCGGCTGCGAAGTGCACGATCGCACGCGGACGGTGCTCGCCGAGCAGGCGCTCGACCAGGGCCCGGTCGCCGATGTCGCCGCGGACGAAGACGTGCCTCGGATCGCCGGCGAGCGCCTCGAGCGATTCCAGGTTGCCCGCGTAGGTGAGTGCGTCGAGGTTGACCGCGGTCTCGCCGGTGGCCGCGATCCAGTCGTGGATGAAGTTGGCGCCGATGAAGCCTGCGCCGCCCGTAACGAGGATGGTCACGTCGAGGTTCCTGCCGCCCGGTCCCGGGGCATATCCCGCCATGATACTGAAGATGCCCGGTCCCGGCCGCCGCCCGGAATACAATGACGGCATGGATCGAATCGTCGCGGTCACCGGGGCCAGTGGTTTCGTAGGCCGACACGCGTGTGCGGCGCTGGCCGATCGCGGATGGACGGTGCGTCGGGTCGTCCGGCCCGGGCGATCCACGGTTGCCGGCGACCTGCACGGCGACGCCGTCGAGATCCCATCGCTCGACGACGGACGCGCGCTCGAACGAGCGTTCGCCGGTACGCACGCGGTGCTGCACCTGGCCGGCCTGGCGCACGCGATTCCGGCACCCCCCGAGGCCCTCTATCGCGCCGTGAATGCGGCAGGCACCCGTCGGGCCGCCACCGCGGCTGCGGCCGTCGGCGTCCGCCGGTTCGTGCTGGTGAGCACGATCAAGGTCAACGGCGAGCGCACGGCGGGACGCCCGTTCGAGTCGAGCGACGCGCCGGCGCCCCAGGATGCGTACGCCCGGTCCAAGCTCGAGGCCGAATCGGCGCTCGAACAGGTGGCATCGTCCACCGGGATGGAGTGGGCCGTCGTGCGGCCGCCGCTCGTGTACGGGCCCGGCGTGCGCGCGAACTTCGAGCGGCTGGTGCGCGTCGTCCAGCACGGGTGGCCGCTGCCGCTCGCGTCGATCGAGAACCGACGCACGATGGTCGGCGTGTGGAACCTCGCGGACCTGCTCGGCCGCGTGCTGGAGCATCCCGGCGCTTCCGGGCGCGTGTTCCTCGCAGGCGACGATCGCCCGGTGAGCACGCCCGGGCTGATCCGGCTGATCGCCCGGGCGCTGGGCCGGCCGGCGCGACTGCTGCGGTGCCCCGTGCCCTGGCTCGAGGCTGCCGGACGCGCGGCAGGCCGCCGCGAACTCGTCGCGCGCCTCGTGGAATCGCTCGAGGTCAGCACGGCGGCCGCCGCGCACGAACTCGACTGGGGACCTCCCGTGCCCGTGGAGCAGGGTGTTGCACGCACCGTGCACTCGATGACAGCGGGGAACCCCGCATGAGCGCGGCCGGCCTCGCGCCGGCGGGGTTCTTCTTGGCAGGACTCCTGGTGGCGTGGGGCCTCACCTTCGTCGTGCGCCAGTACGCCCGACGCCGAGGGCTGCTGGACCGGCCGGGAGCGCGCAGTTCCCACGCCGTGCCGACGCCGCGTGGCGGCGGCCTCGCCATCGTGCTCACGGTGCTGGCCGGTGCGCTGGTCGCCATGTCGATCAACACGGCGGATGCGCATGCCGTCGCGGCCGTGGTGCTGCCCACGCTCCTGGTGGCCGGCGTCGGATTCGTCGACGATCACCAGGGGCTGTCCGCGCGGCTCAGGCTGCTCGTGCACTTCGTCTGTGCCGCCGCGTGCGTCCTCGCGCTCGCGCCGATGCTCGGTCCGCAACCCGGGCCCGCCTGGTGGCTGGGACTCGCGCTTTGCGTCCCGACCGTCGCCTGGTGCACGAACCTCTACAACTTCATGGACGGAATCGACGGCATCGCCGCGTCCGAGGGCCTGTTCGTCGGGCTCGCCGCAGCGTGGCTGCTGCACGGGCGCGGCATGGACGGCATCGCGTGGCTGCTCGCGGTCTGCGGTGGCGCCTGCGCCGGGTTCCTGGCGTGGAACTGGCGGCCGGCCTCGATCTTCATGGGTGACGTCGGCAGCGGTGCGCTCGGGTTCCTGTTCGCGGGGTCCGCCGTCGCGACGTGGATCGGCGGGGCACTCACGCCGTGGGTGTGGATCCTGCTGCTCGGGGTCTTCGCAGCGGACGCCACGACGACGCTGGTCGTGCGCTGGCGCCGGGGTGACCGGCTGACCCAGCCCCACCGCAGTCACGCCTACCAGCGGCTGGCGCGGCGCCTTGGAGACCACGGCCACGCGGTGCGATGGACCATCGCGATCAACGTGTTCTGGCTGCTGCCGCTGGCGCTGCTCGCAGCGGCGCGGCCCGGCCTCGGCCCCTGGCTGGCCGTGCCGGGCGTCGGCGTACTCGTGTGGGCGGCGCTCCGACTCGGTGCCGGCCGTCCGGACGAGGCAACGTAATCCGGCACGGGGGCGGGGCCGTCCTCGAGATCGAGAAGGCAGACCCGGTCTAATTCCCATCGAGCGACCGGTTCCAGCGAAGCGGACGGACCACGAAAGCTTCGCTGCATGGCACAATGGTTACAGGCGGCGCCACGGATCCGGCGCGGAAGGCCGCAGTCGTACTCATTCATGGACGTTGCACAATGAGATCGGACAAGGACTCGGGCCCCCTGGCGCTCCTGCTCGCCCGCATCGTGGCGCTGCCGCGTTACGTCAAACGCGCGGTGCTGCTCGCGGTCGACGCGACGATGATCCCGCTGGCGCTCTTCACGGCAGTCCTCCTCAAGGAGGGCAGCCTCGAGGCGGCGCGCGCCGTCGAGCCCTGGGTGTACCTCGCCATCACGGCAGTCAGCCTGCCGGTATTCGCGCGGATAGGGCTGTATCGGGCCGTGCTGCGATTCCTCGGCTCCCGGGCGGCCTATGCCGTGCTGACCGGGGTGAGCGCGTCCGTGCTCACGCTGCTGGTCATCGCGCTCACGGGCGTGAGCGACCACGTGTCGCTGCCGGTGACGGCGATCTTCATGGCCCTCGCGCTCGTGTACGTGGGCGGCACCCGCATGGTCGCGCGCGACGTGCTGACACAGCGCTTCCGCAGCGCCGAGCGCGTCGTGATCTACGGCGCCGGGAAGGCCGGCACGTCGCTGATCGCAAGCCTCAACGTCGGCCGCAACTTCGTGCCGGTCGGGTTCGTGGACGACAACCAGGCGATCGTCGGCAGTACGATCCGTGGAGTGCGCGTCTGGCCCGTCGGGCATCTACCGGAACTCGTGCGCGATTACGGGGTGACGCGAGTCCTGCTCGCGGTCCCGAGCGTGTCGCGCCGCCGCCGGCAGGAGATACTCGCGGCGCTCGAGCCGCTCGGCGTGTACGTGCAGTCGGTGCCGGACATCGCCGACGTCGTCGTCGGCAAGGCGCGGCTCGAGGACCTGCGCGACGTCGATTCGGCCGACCTGCTCGGCCGCGACGCGGTCGCCCCCGACGAACGCCTGTTCGACGCCTGCATCCGCGGCAAGGTCGTCATGGTGACCGGAGCGGGCGGCTCGATCGGCTCGGAGCTCTGCCGCCAGATCGCGGCGCTCGGGCCGCGGCGGCTGGTGCTGTTCGAGATGTCCGAGCTCGCGCTCTACCAGATCGAGCGCGAGCTGCGGTCGAGCATTTCCCGCGAACGCCTCGACTTCGAGCTCGTGAGCCTGCTCGGCAACGCGCACCACAAGTACCGCGTGCGCGAGGTGATCCAGGCCTTCGGCGTGCAGACGGTCTATCACGCCGCCGCCTACAAGCACGTGCCGATCGTCGAGCACAACGTCATCGAGGGCATCCACAACAACGTCATCGGCACCTGGTACACGGCCGAGGCCTCGCTCGAGTGCGGCGTCGAGACCTTCGTGCTGGTGTCGACGGACAAGGCGGTCAATCCTACGAACGTCATGGGGGCGACCAAGCGCCTCGCCGAGATCGTGCTGCAGGGCCTGCAGGAGCGCGGCAGCCGGACGCGGTTCTGCATGGTGCGCTTCGGGAACGTGCTCGAATCCTCCGGATCCGTGGTACCCGTCTTCCGCGAGCAGTTGCGCAACGGGGGGCCGATCACCGTCACGCATCCGGACGTGATCCGCTACTTCATGACGATCCCGGAGGCCTCGCAGCTCGTCCTGCAGGCGGGCGCCATGGCGCAAGGCGGAGACGTCTTCGTGCTCGACATGGGGAAGCCCATCCGGATCGCCGACCTCGCGCGCAGGATGATCAAGCTCGCGGGACTCACCGTGCGCGACGCCCAGAACCCGGACGGCGACGTCGAGATCGTCTACACGGGCCTGCGCCCGGCCGAGAAGCTCTACGAGGAGCTCCTGATCGGCAGCAATGTCTCGGGCACCGGGCACCCGATGATCATGCGGGCGCGGGAGCACTCGCTGCCCTGGGACGAGGTGCAGCAGCTGCTGCACGACCTCATCGTCGCGATGGGGCAGTTCGACGTGCAGACCGCGCGCGAACTGTTGAAGCGCGGCGTCAGCGAGTACCGGCCGAGCGGCGAGATCGTCGACCGGGTCTGGGCGCGCCGCGAGAGCGAGCGCCGCTCCAAGGGCAAGGTCACGAGCATCGAAACACGGCGTGCGGCGACCCGGCGCGAGGCCGGCAGCTCTTCCGATTGAGACTTGTCCCCGGACCGCGACCAGCGCGCGGCCTGGCTGTCGTCGCGCGAGGCCGCGACGGGCATCACGGTTCGCTGCCCGGCGAATCGGCACCCTCTGCTAGAATCCGCTTCGCGCCGGCCAGGGTCGGCTGGCTGTTAAGTTAAACAACTCAAAGGCTTGCGCGTGAAAGTTACGGTATTTGGTTCCGGCTACGTCGGGCTGGTCACGGGTGCGTGCTTTGCCGAGGCGGGCAATCACGTCGTATGCGTCGACATCGACGCCGGCAAGGTCGAACGGCTCCAGCAGGGCGAGATCCCCATCCACGAGCCGGGCCTCGACGAGATCGTGCGCCGCAACCACCATAAGGGCCGCCTCCGGTTCACGACCAGCGCCGAGGAGGGCATAGCGCACGGCCTGTTCCAGTTCATCGCCGTGGGCACGCCGCCCGGAGAGGACGGCTCCGCCGACCTGTCGCACGTGCTGGCCGTCGCCGAGACGATCGGGCGGCACATGGCCGACTACCGGATCGTGGTCGACAAGTCGACCGTTCCGGTCGGCACGGCCGACAAGGTGCGCGAGCGCATCGAGCACACGCTCGCGGAGCGCGCGGTGAAGGTCGAGTTCGACGTCGTCTCGAACCCGGAGTTCCTGAAAGAAGGCGCCGCGGTGGGCGATTTCATGAAGCCGGACCGCGTGATCGTGGGCACGGACAACCCGCGCACGGCCGAGCTGCTGAAGACGCTCTACGATCCGTTCACCCGCAACCACGAGCGCATGATCGTCATGGACGTGCGTTCGGCGGAGCTCACGAAGTACGCTGCGAACGCGATGCTCGCCACGAAGATCAGCTTCATGAACGAGGTCGCGAACCTCGCCGAGCGCATGGGCGCCGACATCGAGAAGGTGCGCGTCGGCATCGGCTCCGATCCTCGCATCGGCTACAGCTTCATCTATCCCGGCGCGGGCTACGGCGGGTCGTGCTTCCCGAAGGACGTCAAGGCTCTGGTCCACAGCGCCGGCGAGCTCGACTTCGACGCCGAGCTGCTCAAGGCCGTCGAGGCGGTCAACAAGCGCCAGAAGCAGCTGCTCTTCCGCAAGGTGAACGCCTATTTCGACGGCAGGCTGAAGGGACGCACGATCGCGGTCTGGGGCCTCGCGTTCAAGCCGAACACCGACGACATGCGAGAAGCTCCTGCGCGCGAGCTGATGGAGGCGCTGTGGGCCGCGGGTGCGAAGGTGCGCGCCTACGACCCCGTGGCGATGGGCGAGGCGCGGCGCATCTACGGCGACCGGCCCGATCTCGCCCTCGTCGCGAGCTCCGAGGCGGCGCTCGAAGGGGCCGACGCGCTCGTCGTCGTGACGGAATGGCAGGAGTTCCGCAGCCCGGACTTCGATCTCATCCGCGACAGCCTGAAGCATCCCGTGGTGTTCGATGGCCGCAACCTGTACGACCCGTCGCTGCTCCGGACCTTCGGGCTCGTGTACCACGCGATCGGCCGCGGCGAGCCGCTCGTGGCTTGACCCGCGCCTGAAATCCCCGACCGCCCCGTCCGAGTGGATGCATCGAAGCCATGACCGTTGACATCGGCCTGACCCTCGTGGTCGTCCTCGGCGTGCTGCTGCTCCTCGCGACGTCGCGGTTCGACACCGACGTCGTGCTGGTCGGCGCGATGATCACGCTCACGCTGCTGGGGATCCTGAAGCCCGACCAGGCGCTGCAGGGCTTCGCGAGCAACGGCGTCATGACGATCGCGGCGCTATACATCGTCGTGGCGGGCCTGCGCGAGACGGGTGCGATGGCCTGGATCTCGCGGTGGGTGCTCGGGCGGCCGCGCTCGCTGCCGGTCGCCCAGGGCAAGCTGATGTTCGTCACCGGCGCGCTCTCGACGGTGATCAACAACACGCCCGTGGTCGCGCTCTTCATCCCCGTGGCGCAGGAATGGTCGTCGCGCTTCGGGTACTCGATCTCGAAGCTGCTGATGCCGATGAATCACCTGGTGATCCTGGCGGGGATGTGCACGCTCATCGGCACCAGCACGAACCTCATCGTCAACAGCCTGCTCGTCAAGGCAGTGCCCGACTCGGGTCTCAGCCTCTTCAGCCTGGTCTGGATCGGCCTGCCGCTCACGATTATCGGGTTCGTCTACATGCTCGTCGCGAGCCCCTGGCTGCTGCCGGACCGGCAGGGGCCCGTCGAGCAACTCGAGAACGCGCGCGAGTACAGCGTCGAGGCGCGGGTCGCGCCGAACGGTCCGCTGGTCGGCCGGAGCATCGCGGAGGTCGGCCTGCGCAGCATGAAATATGCGTTCGTGCTCGAGATCGCCCGCGGCGAGCGGTTGCTGACCGCGGTCGGCCCGGACGAGGTGCTGCAGGCGAACGACCGCGTCACGTTCGTGGGCGTCGTGGACGCGGTGAACGAACTGCGGCGCATACCGGGCCTGCTCGTCGCCGAGGACCAGACGTTCCAGCTCAACCTGCGCCACGCACAGCGCGGCCTGGTCGAGATCGTCCTCGCGCCGTCCTCGCCGCTCGTCGGCCAGACCATCCGCGAGTCGAACTTCCGCAGCAATTACAATGCCGCCGTGATCTCGATCTCGCGCGAGGGTGCGCGGCTCGAGGGGAAGCTTGGCGACGTGCGCCTTCGCGCCGGCGACACGATGCTCGTCGAGACGGACCACGGCTTCGTCGAGCGCCACAAGTACAACCGCGAGTTCCTGCTCGTGAGCTCGCTGCAGGACTCCTCGCCGCTCGACTTCGCGCGCGCGCCGATCGCGTTCCTCATCCTGATCGGCATGCTGGTCGTCTCGGCGTTCGAGATCATTCCGCTGTTCCAGGCCTCGTTCATCGCGGCCGGCCTGATGGTAGCGACGGGGTGCGTCACGCTCGCGGTCGCGCGTCGCAGCATCGAGTATCCGGTGCTCGCAGGCATCGCCGCCTCCTTCGCGCTCGGCTTCGCGCTCGCCGAGTCCGGCGCCGCGAACCTGCTCGCCGGATGGATCGGCTCGATCGCGCGCGGCGACCCGTTCTGGGCGCTCGTCGTGCTGTACGTGGCGACCGTGGTGATCACCGAACTCATCACCAACAACGCCGCCGGCGTGCTGATGTTTCCCATCGCGATGGCGGTGGCGCAGGATGCGAGCGTGAGCTACCTTCCGTACGTCATCTGCATCATGGTCGGCGCCTCGGCGGGCTTTATCACGCCGATCGGCTACCAGACGAACCTGATGGTGTACGGCCCGGGCGGCTACCGGTGGATGGACTACATCCGCTTCGGCACGCCGCTTTCGATCATCACCGGCATCGCGACGGTCCTGATCGTGCCTCACGTCTGGCCTTTCTGAGAGCGTACGGAGCAGGGTCATGCTGGTGCCGGTCATACTCTCGGGCGGTTCGGGCACGCGGCTCTGGCCGCTCTCCCGCGAGCTCTTCCCGAAGCAGCTGCTGCCGCTCGTCGGCGAGCACACGATGCTGCAGCAGACGGTCGCCCGCGTCACGGGCGTCGCCGACCTCGGCCGGCCGATAGTCGTCTGCAACGAGAGCCACCGGTTCATGGTGGCCGAGCAGCTGCGCGCCGCGGGCACGCCGGCGCAGGCGATCGTGCTCGAGCCCGTGGGACGCAACACGGCCCCCGCAGTGGCCGTGGCAGCGCTGGTCGCTCTCGAGCGCGCGGGCGCAACCCACCCGGGCGCCGTCGTCCCGGCCGACGATCCCGTCCTGCTCGTGCTGCCCGCCGATCACGTCATACGCGACGTCGAGGCGTTCCGCGTTGCCGTCGCAGCCGGGCGCGGTGCGGCGGAGCAGGGCAAGCTCGTCACTTTCGGCGTGGTCCCCGACCGCCCCGAGACGGGGTACGGCTACATCCAGCGCGGCCAGGGCGGCGAGTCCGTGCACCCCGTCGACCGCTTCGTCGAGAAGCCGGACCTGTCGACGGCCGAGCGCTACGTGGCCAGCGGCGAGTACTACTGGAACAGCGGCATGTTCATGTTCCGCGCCCGGGCGTACCTCGGCGAACTCGGCAGGCACGCCCCGGAGATCCTCGCGGCCTGCGAGCGGGCGTTCGCCGGCGCCACGCGCGACCTCGATTTCACGCGCCTGCCCGCCGACGTCTTCGCTTCCTGCCCGAGCGACTCGATCGACTACGCGGTGATGGAGAAGACGGCCTCCGCGGTCGTCGTGCCGCTCGACGCGGGCTGGAGCGACGTGGGCTCCTGGTCGGCGCTGCAGGATGCGTTGCCGACCGACGCACGGGGCAACGTGTTTTCCGGCGACGTGATCACCGCCGACACCAGTGGCAGCTACCTGCACTCGACGCACCGGCTGATCGCCGCCGTCGGGCTACGCGATCACGTGGTCGTCGAGACCAAGGACGCCGTGCTGGTCGCGCCGCGCGACAAGGTCCAGGACGTCAAGGCCCTCGTATCCGAGCTCAAGGCGCAGGGCCGCTACGAGACGACGCTGCACCGCGAGGTGTTCAGGCCCTGGGGCAGCTACGACAGCATCGACCAGGGCGACCGCTTCCAGGTGAAGCGCCTCGTCGTGAAGCCGGGAGCGTCCATGTCGCTGCAGCTGCACCATCACCGCGCCGAGCACTGGATCGTCGTCTCGGGCACGGCGCGCATCACGCGCGGCGAGGAGACGTTCCTACTCGGGGAGAACGAGTCGACCTTCATCCCGATGGGCACCCGTCACCGCATCGAGAACCCCGGCAAGGTGACGCTGCACATCATCGAGGTGCAGTCGGGCAGTTACCTGGGCGAGGACGACATCGTGCGCTTCGAGGACGTCTACGGCCGCGACAGCGCGAGCAAGTAGCCCGCGCCCTCCCGAACCGCACCGGTCGCCACGCCCATGAGCAACGAAGGCGGCGCCCGTCCGCCGATCCGCGCGAACCGCGAGCTCGCCCGGGGCTCGGTGTGGATGGTTGCCATGCGCTGGGCGATCCGCGGCATCGGCCTCCTGAGCACCGTGATCCTCGCGCGGCTGCTGGCGCCCGACGACTTCGGCGTGCTCGCGATGGCGATGGTGTCGGTCGCGATCATCGAGGTGTTCTCGCAATCGGGCGTCGATCTCGCGCTGCTGCGCGCCCAGAGCCCCACGCGGGAACACTACGATGCGGCGTGGACGCTCGAGGTGATCCAGGGCGTCGTGCTCGCGGTCCTTCTCTTCCTCTCCGCGCCGATCGCGGCGGGGCACTTCGAGGACCCGCGCGTGACGCTGGTCGTGCAGGTCCTCTCGCTTTCCGCGCTGATCGGCGGCTTCCAGAACATCGGCGTCGTCGAGTTCCGGCGCCAGCTCGACTTCCGCAAGGAGTTCCGCTTCGGCGTCGTGCGGAAGTTCGCCTCGTTCGGCGTCACGATCATTGCGGCGGTCCTGATGCGCAGCTACTGGGCGCTCGTCGTCGGGCAGGTCTTCGGCCGCGTCGTGCAGGTGATGATCAGCTATCGCATGTCGGACTTCCGGCCGCGCCTGTCGGTCGCCCGCATCGGCGAGATCTGGGGATTCTCGCAGTGGCTCATCCTGTCCCGCTTCGCCCGGCTCGTGAACCGGCAGTTCGACCGCTGGCTCGTGGGCACGATCGGCGGCGCGCCTGCGATGGGCTATTACTGGGTCGCCCAGGACCTGGCGACCGCGCCGTCGGACGAGGTGATCGTGCCGATGTCGCGCGCCGCATTCCCGGTTTACAGCCGCCTGCAGGACCAGCCCGACGCGCTGGCGGATGCGTTCGGGCGGATGTTCGCGACCGTCTCGCTGCTGAGCTTCGCCATCGGCGTCGGGCTCGGCGCAGTCGCGGAGAACCTCGTGCTCGTGCTTCTCGGCGAGAAGTGGTCCCCGGCGATCCCGCTGATTCCGTGGCTCGGATGGTTCGGAGCACTGTACGCGCTCACGCACACCCTCGACATCTTCCTCGTTGCGACCGGAAGGCAGCGGATGTCGGCGCTGCTCACGCTCGGCTACGCAGTCGTCACGGTGCCGGTGCTGCTCGCGGTCGCCCAGCAGGGCGGCGTCGAGGGTATCGCGGCCGGCAAGGCCTTCACGGCCGTGGCAATGGTGACGCTGCTCGCGGCGCTCGGCGCCCGCAGGCCCCCGCTCTCGCTGGGCCTGCTGTGGCGCTGCGTCTGGCCCTCGCTCGTCGCCGCCGCCCTCATGCTGGCCGCGGTGAAGGGCCTGCAGCACTGGCTGCCGCTCGACGGCCGCGTTTTCGGCCTGCTGCGCGATTCGGCCGCAGGCGCATTCGTGTACGTGGCGGTCGTGCTGTCGATCTGGGCGATGCGCGGCCGGCCGGCGGGCATCGAGGCTGACGCGCTGACGGCGATCCGTCGTAAACTGGCGCGGCGCTGAAGCGCGAACCGCGCGGTGGGACCGCGCACGGGAGCTGCCGTGAAGGAAATCCGCATTTCGGGATTCAAGGCCTACGACCTGCGTGGGCGCATTCCCTCGGAACTCAACGAGGACGTGGCGTATCGCGTCGGACGCGCGTACGCGGAGTTCGTCAAGCCGCGCAAGGTGATCGTCGGGCGGGACATCCGCCTGTCGAGCGAGGAACTCTGCGCGGCGCTGACGCAGGGCCTGCTGGACTCGGGCGTCGACGTGTACGACGTCGGCCTCTGCGGCACCGAGGTCGTCTACTTCGCGACGTTCGCGCGCGAGATGGACGGTGGCATCATGGTGACGGCGAGCCACAATCCGCCGGACTACAACGGCATGAAGTTCGTTCGGGAGGGGTCGCGCCCGATCAGCGGCGACACCGGCCTGCAGGAGATCCGCGCGATCGCGGAGGCCGGCCGTTTCTCGCCCCCGGCGCGCGTTGGCGAGCGTTTTGCGGTCGACATCATGCCGGAGTACGTCGAGCACCTGCTCTCGTACGTCGACAGGGCGAAGTTGAAGCCGCTGCGCGTCGTCGTGCACGCGGGCAACGGCGGGGCAGGGCTGATCGTCGACAAGCTCGAGCCTTTCCTGCCGTTCGAGTTCGTGAAGGTCCACCATGAGGCCGACGGCTCGTTCCCGAACGGCGTGCCGAACCCGATGCTGGTCGAGAACCACCGCGCCCCGGTCGAGGCGCTGAAGCGTCGCGGCGCGGACTGCGCGATCTCCTGGGACGGCGACTACGACCGGTGCTTCCTGTTCGACGAGCACGGCGGCTTCATCGAGGGCTACTACATCGTGGGCCTGCTCGCCTCGGTGTTCCTGCAGCGCCATCCGGGCAGCCGCATCGTTCACGACCCGCGGCTCACCTGGAACACGCTCGACATCGTTGCCCAGGGCCGCGGCGAGGCGGTGCAGTCGAAGTCCGGCCACGCGTTCATCAAGGCAAAAATGCGCGAGGTGGACGGCATCTACGGCGGCGAGATGAGCGCGCACCACTATTTCCGCGACTTCGCCTACTGCGACAGCGGCATGATCCCGTGGCTGCTCGTCACGCAGATCATGAGCGACACGGGCAAGACGCTCTCGCAGCTCGTGGGCGAGCGCATCCGGCTGTTTCCGGCGAGCGGCGAGATCAACCGCCGCGTGCCGGACGCACCGGCGACGATCGCCGCGATCCTCGCGAAGTACGGGCCTGCGGCGCGGTCGGTGGACCACACGGACGGGGTCAGCATCGAGTTCGATCGCTGGCGGTTCAACCTGCGCTCGTCGAACACGGAGCCGCTGATCCGTCTCAACGTCGAGAGCCGCGGCGACGAGGCGCTGATGCGGGAGAGGACGTCGGAGCTGCTCGCCCTCATCGGCGGTGAACCGGGCTGAACGGGCACGCGCGACGCGGGTCCCGGGTCGGCTCGACCGTGATCTCGCGCGGCGGCGGAGCATGACGCTCCGCTACCTCCTCTGGACGCTCGCCGGCCCGTCGCAGCTCCTGCTGCTCGCGCTCGCGTCGGGTGCCATTTTCCTCTGGATCGGGTGGCGCCGGACCGGCAGATGGCTCGCCGGCCTGGGTCTGGCGGGACTCCTCGCCTTTGGCGTGCTGCCGGCCGCCGCCTACCTGGCCGCCCCGCTGGAGCGTCGTTTTCCCCAGCCGGACCTGCCCGCGCACGTCGACGGCATCGTGCTGCTCGCCGGAGCCGAGAGAACGGGCCTCTCGCAGTACTCCGGTACGCCACAGGTCGGACAGCACTCGCTCCGTTACTTCGCGGCGCTCGAGCTCGCGCGGCGCTACCCGGATGCGGCCGTCGTCTACTCCGGAGGCCCGTTCGTCGAGCCGGGCAAGGGTCCTCTCGAGACGCAGACGGCGATAGCGGCGGCGCTGCTGCCTCGCCTGGGCATCGATCCGGACCGCATCGTGTTCGAGGCCGGCTCCCGCGACACGTGCGACAACGCCGCCCGGACGCGCGCGCTGGTGCGACCGCGGCCCGGCCAGCACTGGGTCGTCGTGACGTCCGCAATGCACGTGCCGCGGGCCATGGCCTGCTTCCGGGCCGCCGGGTGGCCCGAGGTGATCGCGCAGCCGGCCGACTATCAGGCGATGCCGAGGTTCGCGGCCGCAGGGGCCTTCCGCATCGTCGCGAACCTCCAGCTCCTCGACCTCGCCACGCACGAGTGGCTCGGGCTCGCGTACTACCGTATCGCCGGCCGAACCCGGGAGCTCTTTCCCGGTCCCGGCAAACCGTGACGCGGCGCTCAACGTGCCCGGGCTCCGGGCTCTAGCATCTCCCGTACGCGCCAGGACCGGCGCGGGCCGCCTGAGTGGAGGGCGCGAGATGAGGTTGCCGAGGACGATGCGGACGCTGCTCCTTTCCGGGCTCGTGGGCCTAGCCGGGGTCCCGGCCGCGGGCGCCGCGCCGATCACGCTCGGGCTCGACGCCGGCGGCGAGTCGGTTCCGTACGAGGGCACGTCGACGCCCTGCATCATCTCGGGGACTCGCTGCGAGAACCCTGCCGGCTTCGGCTACCGGGACTACGTTCAGGGCGGCAACGTCGCGACGTATGCCGAGTCGAGCCCGGTGTACCTCGCGAGCTCGTTTCCGTTTCGGCACTTCGACGTCGGCATCGACGTGAACACTGCGCGGGGCGGCGAACTGCTCGACTACTTCCGCGTGCTCGTGGACCTCGACGGCGCAGGCGCCGGCTTCTTCACGCCGCTTTACGCCTACGAGGGCGACGGGGCGATCGGCCGGGATGCGCGCGGCCGTGGCTACGCGGACTGGTTGCTCGGCACCGTCGACCTGCGGGCGCTGCCGGGCAATGCCGAGGTGCGGTTCGACGCGCGCTGGACGGGCGCGAGCGGCGGCTCGGAGCGCTTCTTCCTGGTCGCGCGGGAGGCGCAGGCGCTCGTGGAGCCCGCCACGTTCTCGACGTTCCTGCTCGGCGCACTTGCCGCTGTCGGCCTTGCGCGCCGCGGCCGCCGCACGAATTGACCCTCGCGGCCCGGTTCCCTACACTACGCGGCCTTTCGGGCGGTTAGCTCAGCGGTAGAGCACTGCTTTCACACGGCAGGGGTCGATGGTTCGATCCCATCACCGCCCACCAACACCAGCGCCGGCCCACATGCATTTGTGGGGCCGGCGCTGCGTTTTCCGGGAGCCGTGAATGACCGTCCGCACCCGCTTCGCGCCGAGCCCGACCGGCATGCTGCACATCGGCGGCGTGCGCACGGCGCTCTTCTGCTGGCTGTACGCAAGGCGCCACGGCGGCACGTTCGTGCTGCGCATCGAGGACACCGACCGCGAGCGCTCGACGCCCGAGGCGCTGCACGCGATCCTCGAAGGCATGAAGTGGCTCGGGCTCGACCACGACGAGGGCCCGTACTACCAGACCGCGCGTATGGACCGGTACGCGGAGGTGATCCGCCAGTTCCTCGCCGAGGGCAAGGCCTACCACTGCTATTGCTCGAAGGAAGAGCTGGACGAGATGCGCGCCGCACAGATGGCGCGCAAGGAGAAGCCGCGCTACGACGGCCGCTGCCGCCATCGCACCGCACCGCTGCAGGGCGTGAATCCGGTCGTGCGCTTCCGCAACCCCGACGAGGGGCAGGTCGTCGTCGACGACGTGATCCACGGCCCGATCACCTTCGACAGCTCCGAGCTCGACGACCTCATCATCGCCCGCTCGGACGGCACGCCCACCTACAACTTCTGCGTCGTCGTCGACGACTACGACATGCGGATCACGCACGTCATCCGCGGCGACGACCACATCAACAACACGCCGCGCCAGATCCAGATGCTTCGGGCCCTGGGCGTCGAGCCGCCGGTCTACGCGCACGTCCCGATGATCCTCGGCCCCGACGGCGCGAAGCTCTCGAAGCGGCACGGGGCCGTGAGCGTGCTGCAGTACCGCGACGAGGGATTCCTGCCCGAGGGCCTGCTCAACTACCTCGGGCGGCTCGGCTGGTCGTACGGCGACCAGGAGCTCTTCTCGCTCGAGGAAATGACGCGTCTTTTCGACATCGGCGACGTGAACAAGTCGGCCTCGGCGCTCAACCCCGACAAGATGCTGTGGACGAACCAGCAGCACATCCTGCGTTCGACGCCGGACCGCCTCGCGGCCTACCTGCGGCCGCAGCTCGAGGCGCTCGGCCTCGATGCGACCGACGGCGCGAAGGTGGCGGCGGTCGCGAAGGCACAGCAGGAGCGGGCGCGGACCCTCAAGGAAATGGCTGCGAACAGCGTGTTCTTCTTCCGCGAGGTCGAGGACTACGAACCGAAGGCGGCCGCGAAGAACCTGAATGCCGAGACGGCGCCGGTCCTGGCGGCCGTGCGGGCGCGACTCGCCGCGCTCGACGCATGGCGGGCTCCCGCGCTCCACGAAGCCGTGATGGCGGTCGCGGCGGAGCAGGGGGTCGGGCTCGGCAAGGTGGCGCAGCCGATCCGCGTCGCGGTGTCGGGCGGCACGGTGTCGCCGCCCATCGACGTCACGCTCGAGATCCTCGGCCGCGAGACGACGCTGGCTCGGCTGGATCGTGCCGCCGCATTCGCTGCCGGCCCGGCGCGCTGACGACCCTTACTGGATCGTCTTGCTCGCGACGTTCGAGTAGCTGCTCTCGACGCCAGACGTGTTGTAGGCCTTGAGCGCGAAGTACCATGTCGCGGGCGCGAGGTCCTCGACGACCGCGGACCGGATGCCACCGTCCGGGATTTCCAGCACCTGGCTCAGGTTCGACGAGCTCGTGCCGTAGTAGATGCGGTAGCCACGCAGGTCGGTGAGCGGGCTGCCGTCCTCATTCAACGTCGGCGCGGTCCAGCTGAGCGTCGCCGAACCCGTCGTCGGCGGGGCGGCTACGGTGATCGTGAATGCCGGCAGCGACGCGCTCGCGGTGCCGTCGGTCACGGTGATCACGATCGATCCCGACGTTCCCACGTTCGTGCTGCCCGGCGTGCCTGACAGCCGTCCCGTCGTCGTGCTGAAGGTGGCCCACGCGGGCTTGCCCGAGATCGAGAACGTCAGCGTCTGGCCGGCGTCGGCGTCCGTCGCGGTCGGCGTGAACGAGTATGGCTGGTCGACCGTCGCAGTGGTCGGCGGCGTGCCGCTGATGCGCGGGGCGGCATTGGGCGGTGCGGCGACGGTGATCGCGAATGCCGGTAGCGAGTCCGAGTCCCGCCCGTCCGACACGCTGATCACGATACCGGTGTAGGTCCCCACGTCCGTGGAGGCGGGAGTGCCCGACAGCCGGCCGGTCGCCGTGCTGAAGGTGGCCCACGTGGGCTTGCCGGCGATCGAGAAAGTCAGCGTCTGGCTGGCATCGGGGTCGGTCGCTGTCGGCGTAAACGAATACGCCTGGCCCGCGGTCACGGACGTTGCAGGAGTACCCGCGATCTGCGGCGCCACGTTGGGCACCGAGAGCACCTCGATCGCGAACGCCGGCAGCACCGCGCTGTCGCGGCCGTCCGACACGCTGATCAGGATGCCCGAGTACGTGCCGACCTGTGCCGCGGAGGGCGTCCCGGTCAGCTGACCCGTCGTGGTGCTGAAGTTCGCCCACGCGGGCTTGCCGCTGATCGAATAGGTGAGCGTCTGCCCGCCGTCCGGATTGCCCGCGCTGGGCGCGAACGTATACGGCTGTCCGGCCGTCACAGTCGCGGGCGGCGAGCCGCCGATCGTCGGCGGCGCGTTCAGGACTTCGATCGCGAATGCAGGCAGCGACGCGGCAGCCGTGCCGTCGGATACGGAGATCGTGATTCCCGCGTGGCTGCCCACGCTGCCGCCGCCGGGCGTCCCGGAGAGCCGGCCGGTCGACGTGCTGAACGTCGCCCATGCCGGTTTGCCCGTGATCGAGTAAGTGAGCGTCTGGCCCGCGTCGGGATCGGTCGCGGCCGGCGTGAACGAGTAAGACTGCCCTGCGGTGACCGATGGGGCCGGCGTGCCGCCGATCGTCGGCTCGACGTTGGCCGCGACGACCTGGATGCTGAATGGCGCCAGCGTCGCCTGCGCGGCGCCGTCCGACACCGTGATCGAGACGTTGGAATACGTCTTCACGTCGGCGGCCGCGGGCGTGCCGGAAAGCCGGCCCGTGGTGGCATTGAACGAGGCCCAGGCGGGCTTGTTCACGATCGCGAAGCTCAGCGTGTTGCCGTCCGGATCCGACGCCGTCGGGCGGAAGTCGTAGGACTGGCCGGCCGTCACGCGCGTCGCCGGGGTGCCCGAGATCTGCGGCGGGTTGTTCGCTGCCAGCACCGTGATGCGGAACGCCGGCAGCGAGTCGTTCGCCGCGCCGTCGGTGACGCGAATGACGATGTCGCCCGTCTGGCCAACCGATGCGGCGCCCGGCGTGCCGCGCAGTTCCCCGGTCGCGACGTCGAACGCGGCCCACGACGGCTTGCCGCTGATCGAGAACGTCAATGCCTGGCCGTCGGGGTCGGAGGCGGTCGGGCGGAACAAGTACGACTGGCCGACCGTCACCGCGGCCGACGGCGTGCCCCCGATGGTCGGCGCGCGGTTCGTGGGTCCCGGCGTCGTGCCGCTCGTGACCTCGATGTCGAATGTCGCGAGCATCGTGTCTGCTTCGCCGTCCGATACGGAGATCGCGATGTCGGCGTATACGCCGACCTGTGCTGCGGACGGGGTACCGCTCAGCGTTCCCGTCACCGGGTCGAACTGCGCCCAGGCAGGCAGGTTCGTGACGCCGAAGACGAGGGGCTGCGCGTCGGGATCGCTCGCGACGGGCGTGAAGCTGTAGGTGTTGCCGGCGACCACGGACGCGGGCGGCGTGCCGCTGATGGAGGGCGGCGTGTTGGGCGGCGGCGGGATCTCGACGTCGAGCTTGAAGGCGGGCAGGGCGACGGTGTGCTGCCCGTCGGTGACGCTGATCTCGATGTCCGGATAGTTCGGCTGGACCTCCGGTCCCGGCGTGCCGCGCAGACGACCGGTCGTCGGGCTGAACGTCGCCCATGTGGGCCGGTTCTCGATGCGGAACGTGAGCACGTCGCCGTCCGGATCACTCGCCACGGGATCGAATGTGTACTGCTCGCCGACCTTGGCCTGGGTGAGCGGCGTACCGCTCAGAACGGGGGGCGAGTTGAACGCGGCCTTTGCTGCTCCTTCCTGTCCACCGCTGCTTCCACACGCGGCGAGCGCGCCGCATGCGCAGAGCGTCGCCAGGCTGCGCCATCCATGCATCGTCTTCGTCACCGAGATTGCCCTCCAGCAACCCCGGCACGCGTGCATCGAAAGGGACAGCGAGTTGCCTCAGGCCTGCGACGCGACGCGTCGATCACCTGGGTCCGGCAACCCCGCTATCCACGACCGCGCGCGGACCGGAGGCTTTGCGTCCCCGCCTTGCGGCAGGTTTGCCCTTGTCTGAAACCCGATGCGGCTGATTATGACCGTGGCTGAGTCGACCTCAAGAAAGCGGGGCCTTCGGCTGCGTGGACTGTGACGGACTCGACGCCGGGCCTCCGCGGCGTCACAGGATCGTCTTGCTGGCCTCGTTCGAGAGATCGCTCTCGACGCCGGTCCGCGTATACGCCTTTACGGCGAAGTACCACGTCGCCGGCACGAGGTTCTCGATCATGGCCGACGTCACGCTCGTCGCGGGGATGTCGAGCACGGCGCTGTACTGCCGCGATGTCTGCCCGTAGACGATGCGGTATCCCGCGAGGTCGACGAGCGGCGTGCCGTCGGAGTTGGTGGTCGGCGGCGTCCAGGAGAGCGTGACCGAGCCGTTCGTGGCCTGCAGAACCGCAACCGAAAAGGCCGGGAGGTTCGCACTCGCCTTGCCATCGCTGACGCTGATCACGACGTTCGACGTGGTGCCCACGTCCGTGGAGGACGGCGTCCCCGTGAGCTGTCCGTTCGTGGTGCTGAACGAGGCCCAGGCGGGCTTGTTCGCGATGGAGTACGTGAGCGGATCGCCGTCGGCGTCCGAAGCCGAGGGCCGGAAGCTGTAGGGCTGTCCGGTCGTCGCGGACGTGGGCGGGTTGCCCGTGATCGTCGGTGCGCGATTCGCACTTTGCACAGAGATCGTGAAGGCTGCGAGCGTGGAGCTGAGGCGTCCGTCCGAGACCGAGACGGTGATGCCGCCAAAGGTGCCGGCCGTCGACGGCGTGCCCGAGATGCGGCCGGTCGAACTCGAGAATTGTGCCCACGAAGGCAGGTTGGCGACCGACCAGGTGAGCGTGTCGCCGTCGGGATCGCTGCCCGTGGGTTGGAACGCATAGGCCTGGCCCGTGGATGCGGTCGTCGCCGGCGTGCCGCCGATGACCGGTGCTCGGTTGCCGGTCTGGACGGTGATCGAGAACGGTGCCAGCGACGTGGCCGCCTGGCCATCCGAGACCGACACGGTGATTCCGCCGAACGTGAGCCCCGCGTACGTTGCGTCGGGCGTGCCCGAAAGGCGGCCCGTTGCCGTGCTGAAGGTTGCCCATGCGGGCGCGTTGGCGACCGACCAGGTGAGCGTATCGCCGTCGGGATCGCTCGCAGCCGGCTGGAACGCGTACGACTGGCCGGCGATTACCGACGTGGCGGGCGTGCCCGTGACGAGGGGAGCGCGGTTGGCCGGTGCCTCGACGGCGATCGAGAAGGTCGGCAGCGCGGCGGTCGTGCTGCCGTCCGACGCCTCGATGACGATGCTGGAGTACACGCCCGCGTCGCCCGCGCCGGGCAGGCCGGACAATTCGCCGTTCGACGCGTTGAAATTCGCCCAAGCCGGCTTGTTCGAGATCCGGAACGACAGCGGATCGCCGTTCGGATCCGACGCCGAGGGCCGGAAATCATAGGGATTGCCAGCCGGCACCGAGGTCGGCGGCGTGCCGGTGATGCGTGGAGGCAGGTTCGCCGCGACCGGTGCGACGACCGAAATCGTGTAGGCCGGCAGCGATACCCAGTTGTTGCCCTTGCGCGAGTCCGTCACGGAGATCGTGACGCCCTGGTACGTGCCGAGGTCCGCCGAGCCCGGCCGTCCCGACAGCGTCCCGGTGACGGAATCGAACACGGCCCAGGCGGGCTTCGCGCCGACGCGGAACCTGAGCGTGTCGCCCTCGGCGTCGCTCGCGGACGGCCGGAAGGAATACGTGCCGCCGGCTTCGACGGTCGTGGCCGGCGTGCCCGAAATCTGCGGGAGCGTGTTGCCGCCGCCCTTGACGCGGCCCGCGTGGGCCGGCGCCATCGTCACGAGGAGCGGCACGACGGTCAGTGCGAAAGTGATCCTGACCGTGTGGTTGCGGAATCGACGGTGCGTCACGAGGCACTCTCCCGGTAACCCCGCTATCCGTGGGTGGCACGGACCGGAGGCTTTGCGTCCCCGCCTTGCGACGGGTTTGCCATTGAAGGTTGAAAACTTGGCCCGGGCAGTATCGACGCATGTCGCGAATCGGCAAGGCAGAGCGGCCTCGGGCAGGCCGTTTCTGGAGCCGCGTCACAAAGTCCGACGGAAGGACGAGCCTGACTTCGGGGCGAAGGGTGCCGACCCGCGCATGGCGACGGAGGGCGCGCGCGGTTAACTTAGCCGCGCGGGAATGGGCAGGCACGGGGCCGGGCCCACGAGGGGACGGATCGATGCGAGCCTGCCTGTATGGATGCCTGGCGCTCCTGTCTGCGGTCGCGAGCGCGGATGCCTCGGGCCCGTCGAACGCGGTCGATGCGGCGGCGCCGGCCTGGGTGATGGAGATCGCTCC
>RPQJ01000054.1 GCA_003819815.1 Lysobacterales bacterium | reverse complement strand
CAACCGACCCAGTTTTCGATACTCCGCAGGTCAGCCATCATTAGCCACGGATAGTCCGCGGGCGATACGCGGAACCCGAGTCAGATCATGAACTTGGAAGTGGTGGCCAGGGCCGGAATCGAACCAGCGACACGCGGATTTTCAATCCGCTGCTCTACCAACTGAGCTACCTGGCCACGGTAGGCCCCGGCCGGACGGCCGGGCATCGGAAGGGGCGGAATTAGACCCGAGGGAAGCCGCGACCGTCAAGGACGCCCGCCCCGGTACCGCCTGCAGGCCCGGTTCTCCGTCACCGCCGCCGCGTCAGGCTAAAGTAGCCGCATGGTGGGTGGGGGAACCTCGGGGATGTCGGACACGCGGGAATCGCAGGCCACGAAGGCCCGGCCGACCGTGTTCTTGAGCTACGCCCGTGTGGACAGGCCGCTCGCGGAACAGCTCGTAGTGGCCCTGGAGCAGGCCGGCGTCACCGTCTGGTGGGACACACTGATCGAAGGCGGCGCGGAGTTCGCGAAATCGATCGAGGCCGCGCTCGCGCGGTCGGACGCGGTGGTCGTCGCCTGGTCCGCGCTCTCGGTCGGCTCCGACTGGGTGCTCGACGAGGCGTCGCGCGGCCGCGAGATGCACAAGCTCGTGCCGGTGTCGCTCGACGGCACGGAGCCGCCGATGGGCTTTCGCCGCTACCAGTCGGTGGACCTGCGCGCCTGGCTCGCGGGTGACGACGACCGCGCCATCGATCGCATCGTTCGCGGCATCGAGGCCATCGCCCGGCGCCAGACCGGGGAGACGTCGCCGGCAGCCGCGAGCGCCCGCACGCGTCCGCCCAATCCCTCACGCCGTGGCGTGCTCCTGGCGCTCGGGGGTACGGCAGCAGCCGCGGCAACGGGCTGGGCGCTGTGGCGCAGTGGAGCGCTTCCCGGCTTCCGCATGACCCGATCACGGGGTAACAGCGTCGCCGTGCTGCCGTTCGAGAACCTGAGCGGCGACGAAGGCCAGGACTATTTCGCCGACGGTCTCGCCGAGGAAGTCCGCGCCACGCTCGCCCGCGACCTGCGGCTGCTCGTGATGGCGCAGGCCTCGGCCACGCAGTTCCGGAAGAGCGACCGGCCCGCGACCGAGATCGCCGAGCAGCTGGGGGTTGCGTACCTGCTCTCGGGCAGCGTGCGGAAGTCGGGGGACGTCGTCCGCGTCGCAGCGGACCTCGTCGACGGCACGACCGGCTTCAGCCGCTGGTCGCAGACCTTCGAGCGTCGCATCGACGACATCTTCGCCGTGCAGACCGAGATCGCGAAGACGGTCGCCGATGCGCTCGTGGCGCGGGTCGAAGCCGACGACCCCGCCGCCGGCACGAACCCCGGGGACGGCGCTGCGACCTGCGGCACCACGGACGTCGCGGCCTACGACGCCTACCTGCGCGGCCGCGCGCTCTACGACCTGAGCGTGGACGAAGCCACCGAGCGCGCGGCACTCGCGCAGTTCGACGCGGCCATCGCGGCCGATCCGCGCTACGCCGCCGCGCACGCGGCACGCGCCCGCTCGCTCACGACCATCGCGAACCAGTACGGCGACGTCGGGTCGCGGGCGCGTCTCTACGACGAGGCCGTGGTCGCCGCCCGTCGCGCCGTCGAGCTCGCGCCGACGCTGGCCGACGGCTACTCGGCGCTCGGCGCCACGCTCTTCCAGGGCCGGCTCGACGCGCGCGGGGCGCGCGAACCGTTCGAGCGCTCGGCCGAACTCGGCGCCGGCGAGGCAACGGTGATGGCGCGTTACGCGCTCTACAGCGCACGTGCCGGGAACGACTCGGCCGCCGTGCCCGCCATCAAGCGGGCGCTCGTGCTGGACCCGCTGAACCCGCTGATTCAGCGTGCCGCCGGCTCGATCGAATACGCGGCGCGGCGCTACGAGGCCTCGATCGCGCCGCTGCGGCAGGCACTGGCGATGAACCCGAAGATGTCGCGCACGCACGCGGCCATCGGCGACGCGCTGCTGATGCTCGGTCGGCTCGAGGAGGCCCGGATCGAGTACGCCGCCGAGCCGCAGGCCGACTTCAGGCTCGCGGGGCTTGCGATCGCCGAGCGCCGGCTGGGCAACGAGGCCGCTGCGGCCGCCGCGCACGAGCAGCTCCTGGTCGAGCGCGGCGACAAGGCGCTGTACCAGCAGGCACAGGTATACGCGCAGTGGGGTGAACGGGACCGCGCGCTGGAGCGGCTCGAGGAAGCGCGCAGGATCGGCGATTCCGGTCTAATCTACGCGCGCAACGACCCGCTGCTCGACCCGCTGCGAGACGACCCGCGTTTCGTGGCGCTGCTCGAGAGCCTCGGTTTCGCGTGACAACCAACGAAGGGGAGAAGCGATGATGAACAAGTCGACGACCGGACTTGCAGTGCTCGTCACGACGCTGATGATGACGGCCTGCGCGAAGAAGGAAACGCCGGCTCCGGCGGCTGAGGCCCCGGCACCCGAGCCCGCGGTCGATGCGATGGCGCCCGAAGCGACGGCGCCGCTCGACTCGATGGGTGCGACCGATCCGATGGCCGAGCCCGCCGCCGATGCGATCGATGCGGCCACGCCACCGGTGGATGCCGAGGCCGACGCGATGGAAGACATTCCGGACACCGCGCAGTCGGGCGGCGATCGCGTCGCGCCGAGCGGAGAAGGCGTCGACGCGGGCGGCGATCGCGTCCGCAACTGAGCAGAGGGCGTTCGAACCGGGGATCGTCGTCCATACCGGACGGACGACGACCTCCAGGTCATGGCGCTCGACTTGCGCCGGCGCCGCGCGACGGTGTCAGGCCATGAAGCCGAGGTTCTTCTCGGCGAAGTTTTCGAGCGATGGCGCGATCGTGCCGAGCTGGGAATCCGAGACGCCGAACCACCGGGCGAGCGTCGCGACGAACTGGTCCGACGACGTGGTGGGGATCAGCCGCCCGCCGCCCACGTCGAGCGGAGCACCCATGCGCAGCTCCGGATACTCGCCGTAGAACGCGCGACCCGCGACGCTGCCGCCCATCACGAACTGCACGCCGCCCCAGGCGTGGTCGCTGCCGTCGCCGTTCGAGCTCAGCGATCGGCCGAAGTCCGAGTTCGTGAACGTCGTGACGGCATCCGCGATGCCAAGTTCGACGGTGGCTGCGTGGAACGCGGCGAGGCTCGCACTCACGTTTGCGAGCAGGCTCGGCTGGTTCTCCAGCTGGTCGTCGTGGGTATCGAAGCCGCCGGTGGCGACGAAGAAGACCTGCCGCGACATGCCGAGCTGCTCGCGCACCGCGATCAGCCGCGCGACGGTGCGAAGCTGCGTCGCTAGCGACGAGCCCGTGGGGAACGACGTCGCCATGGTGGGCGCTCCCGCCAGCGCGGCATTCACGAGCGTCGCGTTCGCGATTGCGCGCTCGTGCACCTCGGCGTAGCCGCGCCCGTAGACCGACGGCTGTCCGGCTGCGAGCAGCCGCTCGAACGCGGCGCGTCGCTCGGCCGCGAGGCCGGTCGTGCCGAACGCCTTGAAGGTCTGCGGGCCGCTCTCGCCCATGACGTAGGGCGTCGCGCTCTCGCCCGCCTGCAGCACGGTGGCGCCCGAGAGCGACACGTTGGTCGCGAGTTGCTGGCCGCCGAGCTGCGCGGCCATGAGATCGGCCATGCGCCCGGCCCAGCCGGTCTTCGACGGCGCTTCGCCGCGCAGCGTCTGCCACTGGCCCTGCTGGTCGTTGTGCGAGAAGAGCTGCGGGGGCAGCGGCACGGTCTTCGCGCGGTACTGCGCGAGCGTCGTCGGCGCGACCAGCGGGCCGACGTTCGGGATCACGGCGAGCCTGCCGGCCTCGAACAGGCTCGCGAGCCCGGCCATCGACGGGTGCATGCCGTAATCGCCCCCGTTCGTGGGCGCGATCGGCAGAAGCGCGTCCCGGGCGATCGCAAGATTGCGGCGTGCGGCGGCATAGGCGTCGTACTCGGCCTGCGAACGCGGGACGACCATGCTCCAGGAGTCGTTGCCGCCATAGAGGAATACGCAGACGAGCGCCTTGTAATCGGAGTAGCCGTTCACGCCTGCGGCGTGCGCGAGGATGGACCCCGGCGTGCGGCCGAAGGCATACAGGAGACCGCCGGCGGCGGCGGAGCGGAGGAACTTGCGTCGGCTCAGGCGATCCATGGTCCGTTCCTCAACGCAGCGTCGCGAAGCGGGGCGAGACGACGAAGAGGTACAGCACCTCCTCGACCCGGTCCGCCGGTTTGGCGGCCGAGACGCGATTCGCGGCGGCCACGGCTTCCGTGCGCAGCGCATTGCCCGGTGGCCCACCGAGCAGTTTGTCCGCGACCTGGTTCACGAGCGCTTCGGGATCGCCCGCGAGCAGGATCTCGTCGGCGATGTCGATCGTCACGATGGCGGTACCGAGACCCGAGACGCTCGAGTTGCGCGAGACGACCTGGTCGAACAGGTAGTTCGCGAACGTCGTCGCACGGAACTCGGTGACGATCTCGAGCTCGGGAGTCACGAGCCCGCGGTCGGCGATCTCGCCCGCCGGCGCGTGCGCCGGGCTGTAGAAGTTGAACACCGAGGGCGACATCAGGTGTCCCTGGCCGGTGACGAGATCGACGTCGTCGAAGCGGTACGTGCCGTTCGGCGCCTTCGCCTCGTACGCGCGCAGGAACTGCACCATGCGCAGGATCGGCTCCTTGAGCTTGCCCTCGACGTCGCCCACGGGCGTCGCGCGGGCTTCGGGATCGAGCAGGATCGCGCGCACCACCGCCGCGAGATCGCCCCGCTCGCCGCTGCCGTCGTCGTTGAAGACGCTCGCGACGCGGGCGACGTACGCGGGCGATGGATTGCTCGTGACGAGCCGCTGGATGAGCTGCTTCGAGACGTACGGACCGACGTTCGGGTGGTTGAAGACGTTGTCGAGTGCGTCGTCGAGATCCTGCTGCGGCGTCTGCCCGGCCGGCAGCGTGCGCTTCGCGACACCGGGGTAGTCGAGCAGCGTCTTCTCGCCCTTGTCGTGCTGCTCGGCGTAGGCCTGCATCGGCACGACCTGCGCGGCGTTGCTGCGCACGGCCGTCGCGAAGCTCGAACCGCCGGCGTAGCTCCAGCCGGTGAAGACCCGCGCCAGGTTCTCGATCGTCGACTGGTCGTAGGTCGGGATCGGTCGCCCCTGCTCGTCGAGCACCGGCGTGCCGTCGAGCTCGAGCTGCACGAGTCCGATCGAGAAGAGCTGCATCAGCTCGCGCGCGTAGTTTTCGTCCGCGCGGATGTTGTTGTCGACGTCGGGCTTCTGGTTGGCGAGCATCGAGAGGTACATGCCCATCGCCGGATGCAGCGTCACGCCCTCGATCAGGTCGCGGTAGTTGCCGAAGGCGCTTTGCACGAGCAGGTCGTTGTAACTCGCGACGGCGAGCGGGAAGCGCCACAACGGCCCGTACTCGGAGACCACGAGGAACTGTGAGAGCGCGAAGGCAACGCGCTGCCGCAGCTGGTCCGGCCCGTTGATGGAGTCGTTGAACCACTTGCTGCGGCGCGCACTCGCGGCGTTGCGTGGGTTCGCGGGCGTCGCGGCGAGGGCGACTTGCGTGGTCGGCAGCTGCAACGAAGGCGGCAGCGTCATCTGGCCGTCGATCCAGCGCGCGTAGGCCTCCTCGGCGGAGCCCAGGGCGGTGAGTTCCGCCACCGAGGCCTCGGTCGGGCCGAAGCTCGCCTGGTTGAGGAACCGGAAGGCGTCGGCGCGCGAGATCGAGCCGGCCGGCAATACCGTCACGATGACGCCCTTCACGGTCGTGCCGCCCGCGCCCGAGCACTCGAGCGTGTAGCTCGTGGTGCCCTGCAGGTCCGCGATCGCCTCCGTGCCACTCGTGGGCCGCGCCCCGCTCCAGCCGTCGAGCGCCGTGCAGCCCGTGGCGTTCGTGGCGGACCAGGTGAGCGTCGCGCCCTGGCCCGCGACGACCGACATCGGGCTCGCGATCAGCGAGACCACCGGCGGCGGAGTCACCTTGATCGTCGTCGAGCGCGTGACCGTGCCACCGTCGTTGGTACAGGCAAGCGTGAATCGGGTGTCGGCAGTGAGTGCGGGCGTGGACTCCGAGCCCACGGTCGGCTTCGCTCCGCTCCAGCCGCCGCTCGCGGTGCACGTGGCGGCGGTGCTGGCGGACCACGAGAGGGTCGCGCTGCCGCCCGGCGGGACGGACGTGGCGCTCGTCTTGAGCGTGAACGAGGGAGGCAGCACCGAGGCGGCGCTCACCTTCACGGTGCGCGTGATCGACCCGCCTGCGCCGCTGCAGGTGAGCGTAAAGCTGGTCGTGGCCTGCAGCGGCCCCGTCGACTCGGTGCCGCTGACCGGGCGCTCGCCGCTCCAGCCGTTGCTCGCGACGCAGCTCGAGGCGTAAGTCGTCCTCCACGTGAGCGTCGACGCGCTGCCGAGGATCACGGACGTGGGCTTCGCACTCAGCACGAGCGTCGGCTTGCACGTGGGACACGGCGTGTCCGTCGCGCGCGAGGGCGCGGCGACGAAGAATGATCCGATCACCGTGAGCACGAGCGCGCGCAGTACCGCGTAGCGGTGCAGCCCACCTCTCGTGTGTGCACGATTCCGGGCCTTCTTGCCCGGTTGATTCGTCGATTCCGTCAGCATTTGTCCCGCCGTCGCGCGCCCGCTTTGCTTCCATTTTCCGGCGCGCAGGAAAAGTATGGATCGCGCGCGATGGGCGTCAAGACATGTCGGAAAATTTTCTTCTTATGTCGTTGCTGTCGGCCCGGAATTCCGCGCTCCTCGCGCGCACGAGGGCCGCAGCCATGTCGGGATTCTTTACGAGCCCACGGACGACTTAGACCGTGTTGAAGAACCGCAGCTCGCCGAAACGTTCGACGTCGGCCTCGGTCGCCGACGTCGTCGGCTCGCCGAGTCGCTGCGACCACGCCCGCGCCTCCTCGAGGCAGCTCGCGTAAAGCCGCGCGCGCGTCTCCGGCGACAACGCGGTTTCCTCGCAGCCCGGGGCGCCGAGCGCAGCGTCGAGCGAGAACGCCGCGTGCGTCTCCCGGTGCTCGCGGTGGCTCCACGTTCCCGTCGCTGCGTCGAACGCATAGAGCACCAGGAAGCGGTGACCGTGATCGGCGACGAACTCGACCGCATCCATCACGAACCCGGCCTCGGCTTCGTCCATCGTGTAATGGAAGCCGACGCGGCACCAGCCAGGCTTGATGCCGTGATAGCCCTTGCGCACCCAGTCGCGGTAGAGCTCGGACGTGGGCCGGTCGATGCCGAGGAGCCGATGGCCATAGGGCCCGGCGCAGGAGCAGCCCGCGCGCGACTGGATGCCGAAGAGGTCGTTCAGCAGCACGGTCACGAACTTCGGGTGCAGGTAACGGCCGCGCGGGTCGCGAAGATTGAACGACACGATGCCGATGCGTCGCGTGGGGTCCGGGTTGCCGAGGATCTCGACGCGCTCGTGCGCGCCCCACCGGGCGATGGCGCGGGTCACGAGCTCGGTCTCCCGGGCCTCGATGCGCGCGGCACCGACCTGCCGCTTGAGCTCGAGCGCGAGACCGGCCTTGAGGATCTGCAGCACGCCCGGCGTGCCGGCCTTTTCGCGCTCCTCGACGTCGGCGATGAAGTCCTGGTCGACCGGACTCACGTAGTCGACGGTGCCGCCGCCCGCGACGCTCGGCGGCAGCTCGCGCGGGTAGAGCCGTTCGTTGAACACGAGCACGCCGCTCGAGCCGGGGCCGCCGAGGAACTTGTGCGGAGAGAGGAACACGGCGTCGAGCGAGACATCGGCACCGTCCGGGCCACGCGGCGGATTCATGTCGATCTCGACGTAGGGGCCGCTCGCCGCGTAGTCGAAGCAGGCATGCGCGCCGTGGGCGTGCAGGAGCTTCGTGATCTCGCGCACCGGCGACCGCATGCCCGTGACGTTCGAGGCCGCGGAGAAAGATCCGATTCGCAGGCGACCCTGGAACGCGGGATCCCGGAGCAGTGTCTCGAGGTGCCCGAGATCGACGCCGCCGTCGTCCGCGAGGTTGACCTCGACGACGATCGCGCGACCCTGGCGCCAGGTGACTTCGTTCGAGTGGTGCTCGTACGGCCCGACGAACACCACCGGCCGGTGGGCTTCCTGCCAGCGGCGGAACTCGGCGTGGCGCTCCGGTCCCAGGAAGCCTTCGAGTTCGTCGTCGAGCGCACGGCGCGTGGCCGGGGCGAGCGCGACACCAAGGATCTGCTGCAGCTTGTCGATGGCGCCCGTGGCGCCCGTGCCGCAGGCGACGATGCGGCCCTGGGGACCGGCGTTGACGGCGCGCTTGATCAGCGCCTCCGCCTCGTGCAGCAGCCGACTCATGCTGCGGCCCGTGACGTCGTCCTCGGTGTGCGTGTTCGCGTAGACCCGCTGCAGAGTCTGCAGGTAGCGCTCGACGAAGCCCAGGCAGCGACCCGAGGCGGTGTAGTCGCAGTAGACCATCAGCCGGCGGCCGTACGGCGTCTCGAAAGACGAGTCGATGCCGACGATCTGGGAACGGAGGAAGTCGAAGCTCCAAGGCTGCATGACGGTACCGAAAGCGATCGAAAAAGGGACGGTCGCCTATTCTCGACCGAAAACAGGGGAGCGTCCCGTTTTTCAAGGGGCGCGCCCCCGCTTTGGCTTGCCTCAACTGCGTATTCCCGCTCCGGCAGGACGGGTCAAGAATCGGGCTGTCGGGTTTACGCAGGGACGTGCCATGGCCCCCAAGCAGGTTCTTTTCCGATCGGCCGCCCGCGAGAAGATTCTCCGCGGCGCGACCCAGCTCGCCGAAGCGATCCGCATCACGCTCGGCCCGCGCTCGAAATCCGTCCTGATGAGCCGCAAGTGGGGCACACCGCTCGTCTGCAACGACGGCGTCGCGATCGCCAGGGAGTTCGAACTCGCCGACGCCGAGGAGAACCTCGGCGCCCAGATGCTGCGCCAGGCGGCCGAGAAGACCGGCGACACGGTCGGTGACGGCACCAGCACCGCCACCGTGCTCGCCCACGCCATCTTCGCCGACGGCGTCCGCAACGTGACCGCCGGTGCGAGCGCGATCGACCTGAAGCGCGGCCTCGACCGGGGACTCGCCGCAGCGGTCGAGTCGCTGAAGGCGCTCTCCCGCAAGGTGAGCACGCGCCTCGAGAAGGCGCAGGTGGCGACGATCTCCGCCCACAACGATCCGGCGATCGGCGAGCTGGTCGCGGAGGCGATGGAAAAGGTCGGCGGCGAGGGCGTCATCACGGTCGAGGAGTCCAAGACGACCGAGACGGTGCTCGAGGTCGTCGAGGGCATGCAGTTCGACCGCGGCTACACCTCGCCCTACTTCGTCACCGACTCCGAGAAGATGGAGGCGGTGCTCGACGATCCCTATGTGCTGCTCACCGACCGCAAGGTGGCGCTGCTCAAGGACCTGATCCCGCTGCTCGAGCAGGTCGCGAAATCCGGCCGGCCGATCCTGTTCGTCGCCGAGGACTTCGAGGGCGAGGCGCTCGCCACGCTGATCGTCAACCAGATCCGCGGCGTGCTGAAGAGCGTCGCCGTCAAGGCCCCGGGCTTCGGCGACCGCCGCAAGGCGATGCTCGCCGACATGGCGGTGCTCACGGGCGGCCAGCTCGTCTCCGAGGAACTCGGCCTCAAGCTCGAGGACGTGCAGCTCGCGCAGCTCGGCCGGGCGAAGCGCGTCGTGGCGGACAAGGACGCGACGACGATCATCGGCGGCGCGGGAGAACGCAAGGCGATCGACGGCCGCATGGCGCAGATCCGCCGCGAGATCGACAAGGCGACGAGCGACTACGACCGCGAGAAGCTCGAGGAGCGGCTGGCGAAGCTCGCGGGCGGCGTCGCGGTGATCCGCGTCGGCGCGCCGTCCGAATCCGAGATGAAGACCAGGAAGGACGCGCTCGACGACGCGATCAGCGCGACGAAGGCCGCCGTCGCCGAGGGCATCGTGCCGGGCGGCGGGCTCGCGCTGCTCCGCTGCATCGAGGCCGTCCGCAAGGTCGAGGAAGCGAGCCACGGCGACGAGCGTACCGGCGTCCAGTGCCTGCGCCGCGCGCTCGAGGCACCCGCCCGCCAGATCGCGGAGAATTCCGCGGTGGACGGCGGCGTGGTCGTCCAGCGGATGACGACGTCCGAGGGCGCGGTCGGCTTCGACGCCGCGCGCGGCGAGTACGTCGATCTCTACGAGGCCGGCATCGTCGATCCGACCAAGGTCGTCCGCATCGCACTCGAGAACGCCGTCTCCGTGGCGAGCGTGCTGCTCCTCACCGAAGCGACGATGACCGAGCTGCCCGAGAAACAGAAATCACTACCGACGGAGGACGTATGAAGCACCACGCATCGATTCCGCACGTCGGCGCGCAGGACCCCGAGCTCCGCAACTCCGTGATCGCGGACGAGGAAGACGAGGACACCGACGTCGTCCGCCAGCAGGTGCCGGGCGAGCCAGTGTGCTGGTTCAACGGCCAGCAGTACCAGGACGGGACCTACGTCGTGAGCGGCTCGCAGCTCCTGCAGTGCGTTCAGGGCATCTGGGTCGAGTCCTCGGCGAGCGACCCGCGCAACCTCTGATCCTCCGCTGGCGGCGGCGGCAACCAGAACCGCACGACGGCACCCGGGCCGTCGCTGCGGTTGCCGGCGTCGAGCGTGCCGCCGTGCGCCTCGACGATTTCGCGGCACAGGGTGAGGCCAAGCCCGCTGCCCGATGGCTTGGTCGAGTAGAACGGCAGCAGCGCGTTCGTGAGGACTTCGGGACTCATGCCCGAGCCACGATCCGCGACCTCGATCGTCCAGCCGCCGCGCGCGGGCGAGACGCGCACGGTCGTGGAGCCCGCCGGCGATCCCGCCTCCGTGGCATTCTTGAGCAGGTTGATCATCACCTGCTCGAGCTGCGACTCGTCGAACCAGCCCATCCCGTCGGGCACCCGGCCGTCGATGCCGAACGCGGCCATCGACTGCATCGAGGCCAGGAACCGCTGCCAGTCGAAGGCCTGCGGCCTCGGGCGCGGCAGCTTCGCGAAGCGTGAATAGCCGTCGACGAACTGCGAGAGGTGCGCCATCCGCTCGTCGATCGCCGCGAACACCCGCTGCAGCTGCGCCGTATCCGGCTGCTGCGCGAGCCGCTGTCCGGACTGCGCGAGCGAGGCGATCGGCGCGACCGAGTTGTTGATCTCGTGCGCGATCACGCGGATCACCCTCTTCCAGACGGCGACCTCCTGGGCGCTGATTTCCCGGGTGAGCTGCTTCACGAGCCGCAGCTGGTGCGGCTGCCCGTTCAGCAGGAAACGCCGGTGCGAGACGTGGCAGATCTGCGCCTCGCCGTCCAGCGTCACGGTGAAGAGCCGGTCCTGATCGCCGACGAGCGCCTCGCGCAGCTCGTCCGCCGCCGCGGCGAGCAGCACCGGCAGCGACAGCCCCTCGAGCCTGCGGCCGCCGCCGAGCAGCTGCCGGCTCGCCACGTTCGCGTAAAGGACGGTGCCGCCCGGGTTCGTGAGCAGGAGCGCCACCGGCGAGGTCTGGATCACCGTGTCGAGCAGCAGCTCGCGCTGGTACAGGTCCTGGCGTTGCGCACGCAGCTTCTCGCCGAGTCCGTTGTAGGCGGTGACGAGCCGCGCGAGACGCGCGTCGTCCCGGGGCACCGCGATGCTCATGCTGTAGTCGCGGTCCTGGAGGCTCGCGATGCCGTCGGCGAAGGCGTCGACAAGCCGCTCCTGGCGGGCGAGCGTGGCGCGGACCCGTGCCGCGATGCCGGCGTAGGCCACGATGGTGCAGCCGATGCCGAGCGCACGCCACGTCCACGGCAGGCCGGCGAGCGCAAGTGCAGCGACCGTGAGCAGGCCGAGCACGGTCAGCAGGATCGTCACGGTGCGTACGCGCATGGCTCGATTGTAGGGTGCGGCGGACTGCGTGACCGCACCCGTGCAGGCCGGTCGCCGCTCAGCCGTTCTCGCCGGCCCCGGCACCGATGCCGAGCTTCTCCATGCGCCGGTACAGCGACTGCCGCGAGAGACCCAGGTCGCGGGCGGCCTTCGACACGATGCCCTCGTTGCGTTCGAGCGCCGCCTCGATGTCCCTGCGGTCGGGCTCCGCCATGGCCGCCGCCGCGTCCGTGCCGCTCGCCGCAGCCGGCAGCACGAGATCCTGCGGCCCGATGCGCGGCGACGCGGCGAGCAGGCATGCGCGACGGATGCAGTTACGCAGCTCGCGGACGTTGCCCGGCCAGTCGTGCCTCAGCAGGGCTCGCTCGGCTTCGGGGGCCAGCTCGTAGCCTGGTTCGAGGAAATGCCGCGCGAGGGGCAGCACGTCCTCGCGGCGCTCCGCGAGCGGGGGCACCTGCAGCTCGATCACGTTGAGGCGGTAATAGAGGTCTTCCCGGAACCGTCCCTGCCGGATCGCCTCGGCGAGCGATGCGTTGGTCGCGGAGACGATGCGAACGTTCACGCGTCGCGTCTGCGTCGAGCCGAGGCGCTCGAATTCCCCCGTCTGCAGCACGCGCAGCAGCTTCGCCTGGCCGGCGAGCGAGAGGTTGCCGATCTCGTCGAGGAAGAGCGTCCCGCCGTCCGCCGCCTCGAACCGGCCCGCCCTCGCCTTCGCGCCGGTGAACGCCCCCGCCTCCGAGCCGAAGATCTCGCTCTCGAGCAGCTCCGCCGGCAGCGCACCGATGTCGACGCGCACGAACGGGCCGCCGCGCACCGAGGAATTGGCCTGGATGATCTCCGCGACGATCTCCTTGCCTGCGCCGTTCGGGCCGGTGATCAGCACCGGGACGTCGGCGCGTGCCACCTGCGTGGCCATCTGCAGGACGACGTGCATCGCCTGGCTGCGGTACACGATGCCGCGCAGGTCGAAGCGCGCGGCCAGCTCCGCCCGCGCGCGCTCCGCGCTCTCCTCCCGCCGCCGCTCCGCCGCGAGCGCGGCCTGAAGCTGCAGCAGGTTGCGCACCGTCGTCACGAGCCGGGCGTTGTCCCAGGGCTTTGCGACGTAATCGGCCGCGCCCGCCTTGACGAGATCGACGGCCGTCTCGAGGTGCGTCCAGGCCGTGAGCAGCACGACGGGCAGGTCGGGCCGGGCGGCCTTCAGCGCGTGGAACAGCTCGATGCCCTCACGGCCCGACGTGGCCTCCCGCTGGAAGTTCATGTCCTGGATCACGAGGTCGATGCCGCCGCGGGCGAGGCGGCGCAGCGCCTCGCCGGGCGTGCCGACGCCCTCGACGCGCGCGCCCTCGAGGCCGAACAGCACATCGAGCGCCGTGCGCACCGCTTCGTTGTCGTCGACGACGAGTAGCGTCCGACCCTGCATGACCCTCTCAGACCGTCCGCGTCGCGACCGCGGGAGACACGCGCGCCGCCCGCCGCGCCGGCACGAGCGCCGCGGCGAGGCTGACGCCCCACAGGACCAGCGCGCCTGCCACCAGATAATAGAGCTTCAACCGCGGCAGTTCGAACGTCTCGCTGAGCCACAGGCCGAGCAGCAGCGCGAGCACGCAGCCCACGACGACGCCGGCGGTCGTGACGAGCCAGTTCTCGACCAGGAAGTGGCGCACGATGTCGAGGCGTCGTGCGCCGACGGCGCGCCGCGTGCCGATCTGCTTCGTCCGCGCGCCGACGTTGAACGAGGCGAGCCCGAAGATGCCGAGCGCCGCCACGCCGAGCAGCAGCGCGATCACGACAGCCAGGTACACCGTCATCGCCTGGTCGTCGGCATACGTCGAGGCCGCGATGTAGTCGAGCGGACGCACGCGCAGGATCACGCGCCCGTTGTCGATCCGGCCAAGGGCGTCCTCCGCGGCCTTCATCGCGGCGTCACGCCGGCCGGGCAGCGCCCGCACGAAGTAACGGGCCTGCTGCTCGTCCGCGATCACCGGGAACAGCGCGACGTTGCCCGCCTGGTCCCAGCTCGGCCAGGAGCCGATCATGCCTGCGACGATGCCGACCACCGTCGCCGGCTGCCCGAGCGAATCGTAGACCGTCCGGCCGACCGCCGGCTCGTCCTTGAACAGCTCCTTCGCGGCCGCGCGTGTCAGGATCACCTCGGGCACGAACTCCGAGCCGTTGCGCGGGAGTTTGCGCACCGTCGTCGCGTCGAAATTTCGCCCCTCGACCAGCTCGAGCCCGAACGCCTCGATGCCCCGCTCCGTCACGGCGAAGTAGTTGATGTCCCCACGCTGCCCCTTCTCCCCGGGCTGCGTGTAGAGCGACGTGCTCGAGCCCCCGCCCGAGAGCGGGACGGCGTTCACGGTCGTTGCCGCCACGACGCCCGGCAGGCCCGCAAGCACCTGCAGGTCCTCGCGCATCGCGGGCTCGCCCGCGAACCGACCCGCGACCGGTACCCAGCTCACGACGAACGTGTTCTCGACGTCGACGCCGTGGTCGCGGTTCAGGAGCTCGAGCCGCTGCACGATGATGAACAGCGAGTTCACCGCGATGGCGAGCGCGAGTGCGATCTGCAGCGCGACGAGCAGCGCACCGGTCGGGCTGCGGCGCAGCGAGCTCAGGATCGGCTTGATGTCCATGGTCTGGGTCCCCGGGTTACTGCGACTTCAGGTACACCGCGGGTGCGGTGCGACCGATGCGCCAGGACGGATAGAGACCGGCGACGATGCCGGCGAGCACCGACAGCGCGAGCGTCGCGAGCACGACGACCGGATCGACGGCCGTGAGGCGCTCGTAGGAGGCGCGCGTGTACTCGTCGTCGTAGAGCATGCGGATGCCGGCGAGACCGCCGATGGCGAGCAGGATGCCGAGCACGCCGCCCGCGAGCCCGAGCAGCAGCACCTCGGTGACGTGCTGGCGCACGACGTCGCGGCGGCTCGCGCCGAGTGCGCGGCGCAGCCCGGTGAGCGGCGCCGCGTTCAGGAACTTGGCGAGCAGCAGTCCGACCACGTTCACCAGGCACACGCCGAGGAACAGGAATGCGATCCCGAGCAGCACCCGGTTGTCGCGGGAGACCACCTCGTTCCGCTCGAGCCACTGCTCGACGTCGTAGAGCCGGTTGTTGAGCGGCCGCTGCATGCGCCCCGTCGCCTTCTGGCTGCGGGCGTAATTGTCGAGGTGGGCCTGGTAGCGCTCGCGGGCGCGGGCGTCCGGGAGTTCGGCCCACGCCTGCAGCCACACGCACTCCGAGTTCAGGAAGTCCGTGTAGGAGGATTGGTTCTCGCTCTTCCAGCACTGCGTGTTGCCGTGTACCGGGAGTTCCAGCACGCGACCCCAGCCGAACGGCAGGTAGACGTCCTCGGGATCCTCGAACACGCCGTTGTTGAGATCGAAGAACTTCGGGCTCGGCGCCCACGGCTCGAGTACGCCGGCGACGCGGTACTCCGTCGAGCCGATCTTCACGGTGCGGCCGACGCTGTTATCCCCGCCGAAGAGCTTGTCGTTCGTCTCGGCGCTCAGCACCGCGAGCGGCTGCGGCCCGGCATCCGCCGCGGCGTCCCAGCCGCCGCCATGCTGGAACGGCACGTCGAACATCGCGAAGAACTCGTGCGTCGTGATGCGCAGCGTCGCGTGGAAGGGCTTCACGCCCGCCCGTTCGGGCAGCATCAGGTCGCCGGACTTGTACATGATCAGGCTGCGCGGCGCCGCACCCGAGCCGTACAGGGTCGTGGCATCGCGGTAGGTGAGCAGCGTCGGCGGGTTCTCGGGCTCGTCCTCGTCGTATGGGCGGTCGACGTCCCAGGTGTCGAGCGTCACCGCGTGCAGCACCTGGCTGCGGTGCGGGATCGGGTTGCTCGACACCGCGTGGTAGATCGTGATCGTCACTGCGCACACGGCGATGCCGAGTGCGATCGCGAGCGCCATCAGCGCGGAGAGGCCGGGCGTTCGCTTCAGGCTGTCGATCGCGAGCTTCAGGTCGTAGGCGAACATCTTGGAGTCCTCCGCGTGCCTCAGGCCCGCGACGCGCCGCCCGCCACGGCCGGGTGCAGCGGCGTCACGGTGGCGCTCGACGGTTCGTAGGGCTTGTAGTCGGTGACCTGGCCGTCGATGACCTGCACGTTGCGGTGCGCTCGCCGCGCGAGTTCCGGATCGTGGGTGACCATCACGATCGTGGTGCCCATCTCGTTGATCTGCTCCAACAGGTCCAGGACCTGCCGCGCCATCAGGGAGTCGAGGTTGCCCGTCGGCTCGTCGGCGAGCAGCAGCGCCGGGTCGCCCGCGAGCGCGCGCGCGATCGCGACGCGCTGCTGCTGCCCGCCCGAGAGCTGCGAGGGCAGGTGCTTGCGGCGCGAGGCGAGGCCGACGAGCTCGAGGGCGGCGTCGATGCGCTCGCGACGCTCCGCCGCCGGCAGGCGGCGATAGCGCAGCGGCACGTCGACGTTGTCGAAGACGTCGAGGTCCGGGATCAGGTTGAAGCTCTGGAAGATAAAGCCGATCCGGCGGTTGCGGACCTGCGAGCGCGCGTCGTCCCCGAGGCGGCTTACGTCCTCGCCATCCAGCCGGTAACTGCCGCTGTCGAAGGTCTCGAGCAGGCCCGCCACGTTGAGGAACGTGGTCTTGCCCGAGCCCGACGGCCCCGTGACGGCGACGAACTCGCCCTTCTCCACCTTGAGGCTGAACTCCCGCAGCGCGTGCGTCTCGAGCAGGTCGGTGCGGTAGGCCTTGGTGACGTTCTGCATCTCGAGCATGGGTTCGATCCTCCGTCAGTCCGCGAGCAGCACGCGCGCGGCGTTCCTGAATGCATCGGTGTCGGAAACGACGACCTGGTCGCCCTCGGCCAGGCCGCCCGTGATCTCGATCTCGCGGACGCTCACCGCGCCCGTCTCGATGGGGCGCCGTTCGGCCACGCCGTCGCGCACCACGTACGCGGTGGTGCCGCCGCCCGCCTCGTAGAAGGCGCCGCGCTCGACCTTCAGCACGTCGTCGCGCCGGTCCATCAGGATCCGCACGGACACGCGCTGGTTCTGGCGCAGCCCGGGCGGGATCTCCGCGAGCCGCACGCGGCCCGCGACCTCGCCCTGCCGCACCTCGGGCGAGATCGTCGCGACCTCGCCGCCATAGGTCTTGCCGGCATAGCTCACCTCGGCGGGCTGGCCCGGCCGCAGCAGTCCCGCGTACGACTCGGCGACGCGGAACTCGACCTCGAGCGCCGAGAGGTCGACGATCGTCATCAGCGCGCCGTCCTGCGCGACGGCCGCCTTCTGCGCCACTGCGAGGTTGCCGACGATGCCGTCGACCGGCGAGGCGACCGCAAGCTGCGCGGCGCGACGCTCGAACTCGGCAACCACGAGCTTCTGGCGGTCGCGCTGCAGCCGGCGCGTCTCGAGCTCGAACTCGAGGCTCTCCTGCTCGAGCCCCGCCGCCGCGACCGCGTGCCGGTGCGTGAGCCTCGCCTCGTCGAGTTCGTCGCGGGCGCGCTGCAGGTCACGCTCGCTGATCACGTTCCGCTGCCATGCCTGCTCGGATCGGGCGAACTCCCGCTCGGCCGCGCGGATCGCGACGCCGGCCATGTCGCTCGTCTGGCGGCCCTGAAGTATCCGGCGGCGCACGTCGATTCCCTGGCGGCGGAGGTCGACCTCGAGGCTCGCGAGCGTCGCCTGCTCGCGCTCGAGCTCGTTGCGCAGCGCCGGGCTGTCCACCGTCGCGAGCAGGTCGCCCTTGCGCACCGTGTCGCCCGCGTTGCGGGCGAAGGTGACGGTTCCGGCGGCGGGCGCGTACAGCGTGGGGCTCACGGCGGCCACGACGGTCGCCTGGGCCGCGACGTCGCTGAGGAACTCCCCGCGCGTGACGGTCGCGATGCGCAGCCGGTCCGAGGCGACCGTGATGTCCGTGCCCTGCGCGCGGTAAAGGAAAGCGGCCAGCGCGCCGGCACCGACGAGCAGCAGGAGTCCGAGCACGACGAGGCGCACGCGTCGATCGTGACGCCAGCCGCGCGGCGCATCGAGCGATCGATCCTGCCCATCGGTCGCCCGCATGCCGGCGCCAGCGGGGCGCTCCGTGAGGCGCGTGATCGACGCGGCAGGCGGTGGGGTTGTCCGTGGAGCGGTCATGCCAACGAGGAATGCAGGGACCGTGCCAGCCCTGAACGGCGGCATTTAGTCGTTCACATTCATGCGTTTACGACCGAACTGACGGTAAAGGCCGACCCGCCGCGGTGTCCGGGTGCGGACAGCGGACACGCTCGCGGACACTTTCCGAGCGCAGCGCGGAGATGCGATAGTCGCGCGCCTGCCAGGGAGACACGCAATGGACATTCGCGGACGACGACAGAGCAGCAACATCGAGGACCGCCGGGGCATGCGCCCGGTGCGCACGGGGATCGGCCTGAGTGTCGGCGGGCTGCTGTTCCTCGGCGTCCTCACGCTGCTCGGCATCAACCCGCTGCCGTTCCTCGGCCTCGCGACCAAGGCGCCCGAGGTGCAGATGCAGCAGACGGAACAGCCATACCAGGAGTCGCCGCGCGAGGCGCAGCTGCGCGAGCTGACGTCCGTCGTGCTCGCGGACACCGAGGAGACCTGGACCGCGCTGCTGCCGAAGTACAACGTGCAGTACGCGCCGCCGACGATCGTGCTCTTCAACCAGGTCGTCCAGTCGGCTTGCGGCACGGCCGAGTCCGCGATGGGCCCGTTCTACTGCCCGCTCGACCAGAAGGTCTACATCGACATGTCGTTCTACGACGAGCTCGCGCAGCGCTTCGGAGCGCCCGGCGACTTCGCACAGGCGTACGTGATCGCGCACGAGGTCGGGCACCACGTGCAGAACCTCGTCGGCACGGCCGGCAAGGTGCGTCAGCTGCAGGAGCGGGCGGGCCAGGCGGAGGCGAACGCGCTCTCCGTGCGCATGGAGCTGCAGGCGGACTGCTACGCCGGCGTCTGGGCGCACCACGCCGCCCGGTCGCGCAACCTGCTCGAGTCCGGCGACATCGAGGAAGGCCTGAACGCCGCGAGCCAGATCGGCGACGACCGCATGCAGCGCCGCTCGCAGGGATACGTCGTGCCCGACGGTTTCACGCACGGCAGCGCGGAACAGCGGCAGCGCTGGTTCCGTCGCGGCATCGAGAGCGGTCAGCCCGAAGCCTGCGACACGTTCTCGGTGCCGCAGGTCTGACGGCAGTCCGACTCAGAGATCGAGCCGGCCCGCGTAGCCGGTGAGCTCGAGGTAGCCGCGGCCGAGAGGTCGGCCGTCGTCGCTCGCGATCTCGACGGGGCCTTCCCAGTAGATCGTGCCGGTGCTCGCGCGCGAGTCGAGCTCCGCGTCGTCCATCAGCGGCCGCACGCGATAGGAGACGCCGCCTACCGTGACGCGCCACTCGACCGGATACTCGGCGCCCGTGCGTGGTGAGCGCCACCTGCGCAGCGGCGTCCACGTGACTTGATCGGGCGGGAACGCGCGCAACGAGCCGTCCGCCGCGCGCAGGGTCGCGGCCGCCCAGCGCGCTCCGCCCGTCGCGTCGCGCATGCGGAAGGCCATCAGCGCGCCGCCGTCGTCGAGGTTGATGCCCATCCAGTCCCAGCCGCGCGACTCCTCGTCCATCACGTCGCTCGACCACTCGTGGTCGAACCACGCCTCGCCGGTCACTTCGCGCGACCGGCCGTCGACCGCGATCTCGCCGCTCACCCGCAGGTGCGGCAGGCTGTAGTAGTGGCTGGCCTGCGACGGGCTCGGGCCCTTGCGGCTGTAGCCCCGGTCCCCCTGCAGCAACGGCGGCTGCACCCGCTCGAGCGCGAGCTGCATCCGGAAGTCGTCGCCGCGCACGTCGGCGAGATATCGGTCGCCGTCCTGGCGCAGCGACCAGTCGTCGAGCCGTACGTCGACGCCGCCCTCGCGCGCATACGCGAGACCGAAGCCCTCCCGCGCGGAGCGCTCCGCATGACGCAGCTTGCCCTTGGCAGGGTCCGCGACGGCGGCATGGCCGAAGAGGATCTGACGCGCCGCGAACCGGCTCGGGTTCGTCGCGCCCAACCCCGGCCGCACGCGGAAGAACGTGACCTGGAAGCCGAGCGGCGAGCCTTCGGTGTCGCGCGCCCAGCCGGTGACGTACCACCACTCGATGCGGTGCGCGGGATGCGAGCCCTCGTCGGCTGGAAAACGCAGCTCGACGCCGGGGACGACGGTCGGATAGGCGACGGGCGGGCTCGCGGCCGTCCCGGTCGCAGCTCGCGCCGCTGCATCGGTCGTCGGCTGCGCCGAGGCCACGCCGGCGATCATGGAGTACGTGAGCGCCGCGAGCGCAGTCGATCGAATCACCAGTCCTCCTTGACCGCGCGCACGACGTCGTCGCCCATCGCCTGCCGACCGCTGAGCGCCGCCGTCAGCGCGGCCGCCGCGATGAGCACCAGGCTCAGTGCCGCGAGCCCGAGCCACGGCACGTGCACGTCCATCGTCCAGTGGAACGACTGCCGATTCACGACGTAGACCAGGATGAGGCTCACGACGCCGCCGACGACGAGTCCGGTCGCGACGCCGACCGCCCCGAGCGCCGCGCCCTCGAACGCGAGCATGCGGCCGATCTCGCCGCGCGTGACGCCGAGGTGTCGCAGCATCCCGAACTCGCCGCGCCGGGCGAGCACTTGCGAACTGGTGCTTGCGCTGATGCCGAAGAGGCCGATCAGCACCGCGACGGCCTCGAGCAGGTACGTCACGGCGAACGTGCGGTCGAACACCGCGAGCGACAGGCGGCGGATCTCGCGCGGCATGGCGATCTCGTAGTCGCCGCCGCGCCGCAGCGCGTCCCGGATGCGTGTCGAGACCTCGTCCGGTTGCACCTCGGGCTCGAGCCAGAGCGCCGCCGTCGTCGCGCGGTCGTCGCCCGTGTAGCGGACGAACGCCTCGCGTGGCATCACGATCGAGCCGCCGGGGCGCTCGTAGTCGCGCCACAGTCCGCGAACGCTCGCCCGCACGACCTGGCCGCCGAGCGGCAGCTCGAACACCGTGCCGACATCGAGGCCGCGCAGGTCGAGTGCCGCCTCCGAGGCCCACACGGGCACCGTGCCGGGCGGCGCGGGCGCCGTGTCCTTGCGACGGATCGGCAGGATGCTCTCGACGGTCGTCTCGTCGACCGGCCGCGCGATGATCGTGAACGGCAGGCCGCTGCCGGGGAGTGCGATGTCCTGGAAGCGCACGAAGTCCGCCCGCGCCACGCCGGGCACCGCCGCGATGGTCGCCTGCGCGTCGGCGTCGAGATGGCTCGAGAGCCCGGCGCTGCCGGCGCGCACGTACACGTCGGCAGGCAGGATGCGCTGCATCCAGTCGTCGAGCGACACGCGGAACGAGTAGACCATGATCGCCATCGCGACCATGAGCCCGAAGCTCACGAGCACCGCGGCGATGCTGACCGTCGAGCGACGCGCGGTGCCGCGCAGCTGCGCGATCGCGATCTGCAGCCACGCGGGACCCGCCAGGCGCAGCCGGCCGAACGCGACGTGCGACAGCGTTGGCGCGAGGAACACCGCGCCGAGCATCAGGCACGCGATGGCCGCGTAGCCCGGCAGCGCGATGCCCTCGAGCGGCGGGAGCAGCAGCGCCGCGCCGGCCGCGATCACGAGTGCGAGCGCGATCCAGCCGTGGCGTCGCGCCGCGAGCGGCGCCTCGTCGCCCGCCTTCAGCGCCGCGGCCGCGGGCACCGAGGCCGCTTCGCGCGCGGGCCCGAGCGTCGCCGCCACCGCCGCCGCGACGCCGAGCAGGAAGAACACGAGCGTCTCGAGCGGCCGCACCTCGAGGTCGGGTGCGATGCCGCGGAAGTAACCGGCGCCGAGGTCGGCACCGAACGCCGCGAGGCCCGCACGGGCCACCAGCACCCCGAGCGCGACGCCGAGCGCCGAGCCGAGCACGCCTACGAGGGCGCCCGACGCGAGCGCGGCGGCCACCTGCTCGCGGACCGTCATGCCCATCGCGTGCAGCAGCGCGATCTCGCGACGCCGCCGCGCCACGGCGAGCGACTGCGTGGCGTAGACCAGGAACGCGCCCGTGAAGAGCGCTACGAGCGCGAGCGCCGTCAGGTTCGAGCGGTACGCGCGCGAGAGCCGAACCGCGTCGTCGCTCGCCTCGCCGGGCGTCGTGAGGCGCACGCCGGGCGGCAGCAGCGCCTCGATGCGTGCCCGCACGGCGCCGACGTCGGCTCCAGCGGCGAGCCGCAGGTCGACGCGGTCGAGGCGACCGAGCCGGCCGAGTCGCCACTGCGCCGTGCCGATGTCGAGCATGCCGAGCGGCTGGCGATACT
>RPQJ01000053.1 GCA_003819815.1 Lysobacterales bacterium | reverse complement strand
CGTCTCGCGCATCCTCTACCCGGACGACACCACGCCGCAGGGCAAGGAACTGCGCTTCAAGCAGCAGTACTTCTTCGTGAGCGCGAGCCTGCAGGACATGCTCGCGCAGCACCTCGCCGAGGAACGTCCGCTCGAGTCGCTGCCGGACGCATGGGCGATCCAGCTGAACGACACCCACCCGGCCCTCGCGATCCCGGAGCTCGTCCGGCTGCTGGTCGACGAGCACGAGATGGAGTGGGAGCGCGCGTGGGACATCACGCGGCGCGTGTTCGCCTACACGAACCACACGTTGCTGCCGGAGGCGCTCGAGGTCTGGCCGGTCGCCTTCTTCGAGCGGATCCTCCCCAGGCACCTGCAGATCATCTACCTCGTGAACCGCGCGCTGCTCGACGAGGTGGCCGCCCGCTACCCGAACGACCACGAGCGCCGCCAGCGCGTGTCGCTGATCGACGAGGACCACGGCCGCCAGGTGCGCATGGCCCATCTCGCCGTCGTCGCGAGCCACACGGTGAACGGGGTGGCCAAGCTGCACTCCGAGCTCATGAAACAGACGATCTTCGCCGATTTCGCGGAGATCTACCCGGATCGCTTCACGAACGTCACGAACGGCATCGCGGTCCGCCGGTGGCTCAAGCAGTCGAACCTCGGGCTCTCGGCGCTCCTCACCGAACGGCTCGGCCACGCGTGGGAAAATGACCTCGAGGAGCTCGAGCGCCTGCGCTGGGCGGCCGACGACGCGGAGTTCCGGGCGCGCTTCGCGGCGGTGAAGGCCGAGAACAAGGTGCAGCTCGCCGAGGTGATCCAGCGGCGCATCGGCCTCGAGGTGAGCCCGCACGCTCTCTACGACGTGCAGGTGAAGCGCATCCACGAGTACAAGCGCCAGCTCCTGAACCTGCTCTACGTCGTCGCGCGCTACAACCGCATCCGCGCGAACCCGTCCGGCGACTTCGTGCCGCGCGTCGTCGTGTTCGCCGGCAAGGCGGCGCCCGGCTACGTGATGGCGAAGAACATCATCAAGCTGATCAACAACGTCGCCCGCGTGGTCAACTCGGACAAGGCGGTGAACGGCCGGCTCAAGGTCGCGTTCCTGCCGGACTACGACGTGTCGCTCGCGCAGCGCATCATGCCGGCCGCCGACCTCTCCGAGCAGATCTCGACCGCGGGCATGGAGGCCTCGGGCACCGGCAACATGAAGCTGGCGCTGAACGGCGCGCTCACGATCGGCACGCTCGACGGCGCGAACATCGAGATCCGGGAGCAGGTGGGCCACGAGAACATCTTCATCTTCGGACTCACCGCCGACGAAGTCGCGGCGCACCGCCGCCGCGGCTACTCGCCGTCGGAGGTGGCACGTGCCAATCCCGAGCTGCTGAAGGCGCTCGAGATGATCGACGCCGGCTACTTCACGCCGAGCAACCTCGCGGACGGCAAGCCCGTCGTCGACCGGGTGCTCTCGGACGGCGAGCCGTACTTCGTGCTGGCCGACTTCGCGGCCTACTCGGCCGCCCAGGACGCGGTCGACGAGCTCTATCGCCGGCCCGACGACTGGACGCGCAAGTCCGTGATCAACACGCTTAGCATGGGCATCTTCTCGAGCGACCGCAGCATCCGGGAATACGCCCAGCGCATCTGGCGGATCCGCCCGGTCATCTGAGGCGGCGCCTGGCGCCGGGGTCCGCCGCCCCGGTTCCGGGTGATAGACTGCCGCGGTGGGTAGCCTCCCGACGCTGACCGCGGGACAGATCGACGCGCTCGTCGGGGCGCGCCACCCCGAGCCGCGCTCGCTGCTCGGCTATCACGAGTACCCACGCGAGGACGAGCACCCCCTCTGCGTCGTGCGCGTGCTCGAGCCCGACGCCGAGAGCGTCGAGGTGCACTGGGACGACGACTCGGCCCGGCCGGCGACGCTGGAGCGCCTGCACCCGGCCGGCCTGTTCGAGGGCCGCGTCGCGTTCCGCCGCCCGCTGCACCCCTACCGCCTGCGCGTCCGCTACCGCGACGGCACCGAGGCCACGAAGCACGACGCGTACTTCTTCGCGCCGCAGCTCTCGGACTTCGATCTCCACCTGTTCGGCGAGGGCAACCACTACAGCATCTACTACAAGCTCGGCGCGCACCCGACGGTGCTCGACGGCCTCGCCGGCACGCGCTTCGCGGTGTGGGCGCCGAACGCCGAGCGCGTGAGCGTGGTGGGTCCCTTCAACTTCTGGGACGGCCGCAAGCACGCGATGCAGGCGCGCGCGTCGTCCGGCCTCTGGGAGCTCTTCATCCCGGACGTCGGCCCCGGCACGGCCTACAAGTACGAGATCCGCACGCGCGCCGGGCACTCGCTGCTGAAGGCCGATCCCTACGGCTTCGCGATGCAGCTCAGGCCCGGCAACTGCACGATCGTCGCCTCGCTCGACGGCCACGAGTGGCAGGACCAGGCGTGGATGCGCTCGCGCGCCGAGGGCGACCCGCTCGAGCGCCCGATCAACGTGTACGAGCTGCACCCGGGCTCGTGGCGGCGCGACTACGACCGCACCCCCCCGTTCCTGAACTGGCGCGAGCTCGCCGACGAGCTGATCCCCTACGTGGTCGACCTGGGGTACACCCACGTCGAGCTGATGGGAGTCGCCGAGCATCCGTTCGACGGCTCCTGGGGCTACCAGGTCGTGGGCTACTTCGCCCCCACCTCGCGCTTCGGCACGCCGCAGGACTTCATGCATTTTGTCGACCGCTGCCACCAGGCGGGCATCGGCGTGATCATCGACTGGGTGCCGGCCCACTTCCCGCGCGACGACCACGGCCTCGCCTGGTTCGACGGCACGGCGCTCTACGAGCACGCGGACCCGCGGCTCGGCGAGCACACCGACTGGGGCACCAAGATCTTCAACTACGGTCGCCACGAGGTGCGCAACTTCCTCGTCGCGAACGCGCTCTACTGGCTCGACCAGTACCACGTGGACGGCCTGCGCGTCGACGCGGTCGCCTCGATGCTGTACCTCGACTACAGCCGGCAGCCGGGCCAGTGGGTGCCGAACCGCTACGGCGGCCGCGAGAACCTCGACGCGATCGACTTCCTGCGCCAGCTCAACACGGCCGTGGGACGCTATCACCCGGGAGCGCTCGTGTTCGCCGAGGAATCGACCGCGTTCCCCGGCGTCTCGCAGCCCGCGCACCTCGGGGGCCTGGGGTTCCACTTCAAGTGGAACATGGGCTGGATGAACGACACGCTGCGCTACGCGGCCCTCGACCCGGTGCACCGCCGCCATCACCATTCGCTGATCACGTTCTCGTTCATGTACGCGTGGTCGGAGAAGTTCGTGCTGCCGATCTCCCACGACGAGGTCGTCCACGGAAAGGGCTCGCTGCTCGACAAGATGCCGGGCGACGAGTGGCAGAAGCGCGCGAACTACCGCTGGTTCCGCGCCTACATGACGGCGCACCCGGGCAAGAAGCTGCTGTTCATGGGCACCGAGTTCGGCCAGTGGCGCGAGTGGCGCGACGAGCACTCGCTCGACTGGCACCTGCTCGAGGATCCGGCACACCGCGGCCTGCAGTCGCTCAACCGCGAGCTGAACCGGCTCTACGCGAGCCTGCGCTCGCTGCACGCCGGCGACGCCGACCCCGCTGGCTTCGCGTGGATCGACCTGCACAATGCCGACCAGAGCGTCTGGGCGTTCCTGCGTCGCGATCCGCGCGAACCGGCGGGCGCACCGGTGGTGTGCATCTTCAACGCGACGCCGGTGCCGCGCGACGACTACCACGTCGGGGTGCCGGAGCCGGGCACGTACGTGAAGATCCTCGACACCGACTCGACGGCGTACGGCGGCTCGGGCTACGCGCCCGCGGCAACGGCGACCGCCGAGGACCAGCCGACCCACGGCTATCCGTACCGGCTGCGGCTCGCGCTGCCGCCGCTCGCCGCGATCTTCCTGCGCCCCGACCGCTGACGGGCCGCCGATGCAGCGCCGGCCGTTCGGCCAGACCGGTCTCGAGGTGCCCGTCCTCGGCTTCGGCGCGATGCAGGCGGGCGACCCGCGGCTCGACGAGGCCGCGGCCGCGCGGCTCCTCAACCACGCGCTCGACCTCGGTCTCGCTCTCATCGACTCGGCGCGGTCGTACGGGCTGTCGGAGGAGCGCATCGGCCGGCATCTCGCGGGACGGCGCGACGAGTTCGTGCTCTCGACCAAGGTGGGCTACGGCGTCGACGGCATCCCGGACTGGACCTACGACTCCGTGCGCGCCGGCGTCGACGCGGCGCGCGACCGCCTGCGCACCGACGTGATCGACGTCGTGCACCTGCATTCCTGCGGGGTCGACCTGCTCGAGGCGGGCGAGGTGATCCGAGCGCTCGAGGACTGCGCCGCGGCGGGCCGGTTGCGCGTCGTGGCCTATTCGGGCGACGCGGCGCCCCTGCGCTACGCGATAGCAAGCGGCCGCTTCGGCAGCGTGCAGGCGTCCGTGAATCCCTGCGAGCCGCAGGTCTCGAGGGTGCTGCGCGAGGCCCGGGCCTGCGGGCTCGGCACGATCGCCAAGCGGACGCTCGCCGGGCGACCCTGGGCCGCCCCGGTCCCGCCCGGGGACCCGGTCCATGCAGAGTACTGGCGGCGGCATGCGCTGCTCAGGTCCGAGCTCGACGTCGAGCCGGAAGACTGGGACGCGCTCGCGCTGCGCTATGCCGCTTACGAACCGGGCGTCGACTGCGTTATCGTCGGCGGCACCGACCCATGCCACCTCGAACGCAATCTTGCCGCCGTCGCGGCAGGGCCGCCCGAGGAGAGCGTACGCGCCGCCATCCGGGCGGCGCAGCAGAAGGTCGGGTCGGGATGGCAGGGACTCGTCTGATGATCGACGTCGCCGCAAAGAACGGGCGGGCCGGCCCGTTCCTGGAGCCCGGCATGCCGCAGCCGCTCGGCGCGAGCCTGACCTCGCGCGGGGTCAACTTCGCGGTGTACTCGGCCCACGCCGAGCGGATCGACCTGTGCCTGTTCGACGCCGCCGGCCGCGAGACGGCGCGGCTCGCGCTGCCCGCCCGCACCGGCAACGCTTTCCACGGCCTGTTGCCCGCGGCCTGGGGCGTGGCCGGGCTGCGCTACGGCTACCGCGCGCACGGGCCCTACGAGCCGGCCGCCGGCCACCGGTTCAACCCGGCCAAGCTGCTCGTCGACCCGTGCGCGCTCGCCCTCGAGGGCGAACTCGTCTGGCACCCGTCGGTGCATGGCGCCGTAGCGGGCAACGACGGTCTGCCGGACGCCGCGGACAGCGCGCCGTACGTGCCGAAGTCACGCGTCGTCGATCCGGCGTTCGACTGGGGCGGCGTGCGCGCGCCGAGCGTGCCGTGGCGGGACACGATCCTCTACGAGCTGCACGTCAAGGGATACACGCAGCGGCATCCCGCGGTGCCCGAGGCGCTGCGCGGCAAGTACCTCGGCCTCGCGCACCCCGCGGTCATCGATCACCTGCGCCGGCTCGGCGTGACGACGGTCGAGCTGATGCCGGTGCAGTCGTTCGCGAGCGAGGAGTTCCTGGTCCGCAAGGGACTCCGGAACTACTGGGGCTACAACCCGCTCGCGTGGTTCGCGCCCGACGCCCGCTACGCGCTCGAGGACCCGGTCGTCGAGTTCAAGACGATGGTCCGCGCGCTGCACGAGGCGGGCCTCGAGGTGATCCTCGACGTCGTGTTCAACCACACGGCCGAGGGCAACGAGGACGGCCCGACGCTGAACCTGCGCGGCCTCGACAACCTGACCTACTACCGGCTGGTCCACCAGAACCGCGCGCAGTACAAGAACTTCACCGGGTGTGGCAACACCGTGAGCTTCGACTCCGCCGCCGTGCGCGGCCTCGTGGTCGACTGCATGCGCTACTGGGTCGAGGAGATGCGCGTCGACGGCTTCCGCTTCGACCTCGCGACCATCGTCGGCCGCGACCCGAGCGGCTTCAGCCGCGACGCGCCGTTCTTCGCCGCGCTGCGCTCGGATCCCGCGCTCGCCTACGTGAAGCTGATCGCCGAGCCGTGGGACGTGGGCCCGGGCGGCTACCAGCTCGGCCACTTCCCGGCCGGGTGGTCGGAGTGGAACGACCGCTACCGCGACACGATGCGCGCCTTCTGGCGCGGCGACCGTTCGCTGGTCGGCGGTTTCGCCGAGCGCTTCGCGGGCTCGAGCGACCTCTTCCGCGAGCACGGCCGCAAGCCGACGGCCTCCGTGAACCTCGTCACCTCCCACGACGGCTTCACGCTCCGGGACGTCGTTTCCTATAACGACCGGCACAACCAGGCCAACCTCGAGAACGGCAACGACGGCCACTCGCACAACCTGAGCTGGAACTGCGGCGCCGAGGGGCCGACGCCGGACGCGGCGGTGAACGCACTGCGCGCGCGACAGGTGAGGAACTTCCTCGCGACGCTGCTGCTCTCGCAGGGCGTGCCGATGCTGCTGGCCGGCGACGAGTTCGGGCAGACGCAGTCGGGCAACAACAACGCGTATTGCCAGGACAACGAGATCGCCTGGCTGGACTGGCGCGGGCTCGATCACGACCCGGGCCTGCTCGAGTTCGTCCGTCGCCTGATCGACCTGCGCCGCTCGCGGCTCTGGCTGCGCCGCGACACGTTCCTCAAGGGCACGCGGCGCAGGGCGGCGGCACGCGACATCGCGTGGCTGCATCCGTCGGGCCGGGAGATGACGGAGTCGGACTGGCAGGACGGGCAGTTGCGCTGCCTCGGGCTGCAGCTGAGCGGCGGAGGCTACTCGAAGAGCACCGCGGAGGGCGACCTCTACGCCGTGTTCAATGCGGACGAGGCGCCCGTCGACGTGCTGCTGCCCCAGGCGAGCCTCGGGTCATCGTGGCGAGTGCTCATTGACACGGCGGGACCGGACCCTGCAAGCGCTTCGTCCTCACGCATATTGCGGTGCAAGGAAACGCTGCAGCTCGTGCCGCGCAGCACGGTGCTGCTGGAATCCTGCGCGCCGGGCGATTGAAAGCAGCCTTGGGCGAGGCATTTGGCGGAGGAAGTGTCCGGACAAGACCTGTACGCATCGACCGGCCTTGCGGACCCTCGCCGTTTAGTGGCATCGTCGCGGCGCTGCATGCCGAACGGCACCGAGAAGGCGTCGGGTTGCAGCGTAACCGTCGGAGTACTCAGGGGAGTGCCCTCGATTGGACGTCGTCAAACAAGGATCGATCGTGGCGCGTCCCGCGTCACGCAAGGGCACGCTCGGCCGTACCGCCGGCTCGCGTGTCGTCGCATCGCATTGGCCGCATGACCAGGAGTGAGTCCATGTCGCGCTCGCTAGTCTCGTTGTTCAAGCTCTCCGCGCCCGTCCTCCTTTCCGCCGCCCTGCTTTCGGGCTGCGGCAGCGGCGGCAACGGCGCCGCCGACCTCGGAGAGGGTGGCTCGGTCCCGACGTCGCCGCCACCCGTCACCGTGACGGAAACGTTCGATTTCACCGCGCCATCGAGCTACTTCGTGGTGGGCACCCCGCCGATCCACGCCCGGTTCTCGAACGGCGTCGCGGGCGGCAACGGCGCCTGGATCATCCCTGAGGGCCAGACTGCGGTCATCGACTTCGGGACGCCCGCCGATGCGGTCAAGTTCTCCACGAAGGACGCCTACACGGCCGCAGCGGCCGCCGCCGGCGCAGCCGCGGAGAAGAGCAAGCTGCCCGGCAGCTCGCAGAAGGTCGACCCGCCGTTCGACACGGCGATGTACGTGCGCGGCAGCGTGCGCGGCGACTGGGCGGTGCTCGCCGAGAACCAGCTCGCCGAAGTCGCCGACAACATTCTCGAGGTGACGATCCCCCTCGAGCCGGGCGACTACCAGTTCAAGGTGGCCGATGCCGGCTGGACGGGCGAGACGAACTGCGGCGGCTCCGAGAACCCGACGCCGGTTCCGCTCGGCGCAGCCTTCACGCTCGGCTGCAGCAACGGTTCCCAGAACCTCGCGATCACCATCGCCACCGCGGGTGACTACAAGTTCCGCTTCGACGTCACCGGCACCGACAAGGGCGCGCCGAAGCTCACCGTCGCGCGCGACACCGGCGGCGGTGGCGGCGGCGGTGGCGGCGAGGTCCCGCAGGACAGCACGATCATCCGCATCTACGCGAAGGACGTGCTCACGGCCGGTTCGGCCACGACGCTGCTCAAGACGGTCAAGGGCCTCGGCCAGCTCGACGTCGACGAGCTCCGCCAGGGCGGCGCGACGCGCATCACCCGCATCGAGATCGAGAACACGGGCACCAACGGCGACGTCGGCGTCGAGAACTTCACCTGGACCGCGAACCCGCGCTTCGCGCCGGCCAAGGTCCCGGTCGACATCGTCTACCGTCGTCCGCTCGCGGGCCAGACCGCAGGCACCACCGTCACGATCGACGGCCAGAGCTACAACTGCACGCCGCGCGGCGATTTCGAGTGCGTCGTGAGCAACGTGCCGGTGTACCCGTACGCGAACGGCCTGATGAACGTCCGCAACGCGGACGGCAGCACCGAGTCGATCACCTTCAACGCGGGTGCCGGCGCCAGCGTCGACGACAACAGCTTCGTGTTCGCGATCTCCGGCAGCACGACCGCGCGCAGCGGCGCGCCGGGGACGGGCGGCGGCGCCAGCGGCCCGCCGGGGACGGACGGCGTCGCGCTGCCGAGGAACGGCGACGAGGTGATCCTGTTCTACAAGCGGCCGGACAACAACTACACCGGTTGGGGTCTGCACCTGTTCCCGCTCGACCCGCCGGGCGACCCGTGGACCCTGTTCCCGACGCCGGGCGAGTACCGCTTCGAGGGCATCGATCCGCAGTGGGGCGCCTACTTCCGCATCGTGCTGCCGGGCAACGAGGCCGCGGGCAACGAGTACAGCAACAACCCGGACCCGATCGACACGTTCCCGGCCGCGCTCGGCTTCATCATCCACAAGGGTGACGTGAAGGATCCGGGCCCCGACCAGGTGATCCGCATCGCCGAGGACGGCAACCTGCTGTTCGTCGTCTCGGGCGTCAACGACGTGGGCCAGGTGCCGCCAGGCTCGGCCGATGCACTGCGCATCGCGGGCGCCGCCGCGCACTGGATCAACGCCGACACGCTGCTCTGGAACGTGCCGGCCGGCATCACGTCGGTCGAGCTACTCTACTCGCCCGACGCGTCGATCAACGCGGGACTGCAGGGCATCACCGGGACGTACGAGACGATCGAGCTCACGGCCGGCACGAACCCGCAGCCGGAGTTCAACCGGACGCTGAACGGCCTCGCCGCCTGGAGCCTGCCTGCGTCGGCCGTCGCGAAGGGCAAGGACCTCGCGCGCGGCCAGCTGATCGTCATCGGCCGCAACTCCGACGACGAGGCGAAGGTCGGCACGACCGTGCAGACCGCCGGCGCGCTCGATGCCCTGTATGCGGAGGCCGCCGCCGGCGCGACGCTCGGGGTGAGCTACGCCGGCGGCACGCCGTCCCTCGGACTCTGGGCGCCGACGGCGCTCGAGGACCCGGGCGTCAGCGTCAACGTGTACGACGCCGACGGCACCCTGATCGAGACCCGGCCGATGGACCTCGATCCGGCGACGGGCGTCTGGAGCGTCACGGGCGACGCCGAATGGGACCGGAAGTTCTACACCTATACGCTGCGCGTCTTCTCGTACGCCACGAACTCGATGGTGACGAACGAAGTCACGGACCCGTACTCGGTCAGCCTCGCGACCGACAGCGTGCGCAGCCAGTTCGTCGACCTGCAGGACTCCGACCTGAAGCCCGCGGGCTGGGACAGCCTGGCCGTCCCGGCGCTCGAGGCGCCCGAGGACTCGGTGCTGTACGAACTGCACGTGCGCGACTTCTCGATCGCCGACACGACGGTGCCGGCGGTCGACCGCGGCAAGTTCACCGCATTCGACGTGCCCGACTCGAACGGCCGCAACCATCTCGAGGAGATCGCGCAGGCGGGCGTCACGCACGTCCACATCCTGCCGCCGTTCGACATCGCGACGGTCCGTGAAAACCCGGCCGACCAGGTCAATCTCGACGATCCGGTCGAGCGGCTCTGCGAGAAGAATTCGGCCGCCGCGAGCCTGTGCACGACCGATGCCGGCAAGACCATCCGCCAGGCGATGGCGGACGCGGTCGCGGCCAACCGCCTCGATCGGCCGGCGCAGATCACGGAATGGATCCGCGACCTCGACGGCTTCAACTGGGGCTACGACCCGCTGCACTTCGGCGCGCCCGAGGGCAGCTACTCGACGAACCCCAACGGCGAGCAGCGCGTGCTCGACTTCCGTCGCATGGTCAAGGGCCTGAACGACGCGGGACTCCGCACGGTGATGGACGTGGTCTACAACCACACCAACGCCTCGGGCCAGAACAGCCGGTCGGTGCTCGACCGCGTCGTCCCGGGCTACTACCACCGCCGCGACAACGTCTCGGGCAACGTCCTCAAGAACTCGTGCTGCGACGACACCGCGACCGAGTTCAGGATGATGGAAAAGCTGATGGTCGACACCGGCGTCATGTGGGTCCGCGACTACAAGGTCACGGGCTTCCGCTTCGACCTGATGTCGTTCCACACCCTCGACGCGATGCTCCGCTTCCAGGACGCGGTCAAGGCCGTCGATCCGAGCGTGTACATCTACGGCGAAGGCTGGAACTTCGGCGCCATCGAGAACGACCAGCGCTTCATCGCCGCGCGCCAGGCCAACATGGGCGGCACCGGCATCGGTTCGTTCAGCGACCGCATCCGCGACCCGATCCGGGGCAGCGGACCGTTCGACAACGGGCCGGCCCACGTGCAGAAGCAGGGCCTGATCTCCGGCTGGTTCTACGCGCCGAACTCGGCGAACACGGGCAGCCCGGCCGAGCGCGAGGCGCTGATCGCGGACACCGACAACGTCCGGTTGTGGATGGCAGGCGGCCTAGCGAGCTTCCGCTTCGAGAACGCGGCCGGCGAGACGGTGCCCGGGTCCGAGATCGACTACCGCGGCCAGGATTCCGGCTACACGCAGGATCCGCAGGAAGCGATCAACTACATCTCGAAGCACGACAACGAGACGATCTGGGACATCGCCCAGTACAAGCACGCGTCCGGCACCTCGCTCGAGGACCGGGTGCGCGCGGACAACGTGGGCATGTCGATCATGCTGCTCGGCCAGGGCATTCCGTTCCTGCAGGCCGGTACCGAGATCCTGCGCTCGAAGTCGATGGACCGGAACTCGTTCGATTCCGGCGACTGGTACAACGAGATCGACTGGACGCTGAACACGAGCAAGTGGAACGTCGGCCTGCCGCGGGCGGGCGACAACGCCGCGAGCTACGACCAGATCAAGATCGTCCAGCTCGACGTCGATGCGGTGCAGAACCGCGCGGCGCGCGAGGCGGCGTTCGAGAACTTCAAGGAGCTGCTCGAGATCCGCAAGAGCTCGCCGCTCTTCCGCCTGCGCACGCAGGCGCAGATCGACCAGCGCCTCGAGTTCTACAACACCGGCCAGTTCCAGATCCCGGGCGTGGTCGCGATGAGCATCGAGGGCTGCACCGAGCCCGGCTTCACGCCGCCGGAAGGCGCCGTGATGGTCGTCGTCAATGCCTCGGACGATCCTCGCACGCTCGGGCTCTTTACCGACCAGGCGTGGACGCTGCACCCGGTGCAGCAGAACTCGGCCGACACCGTCGTCCGCACGGCGCGGCACGACGCAAACGGGTTCTTCGTGCCGGCGCGGACCACCGCGGTGTTCCGCCGGGCCTCGCAGACCTCGTGCGCACCGTTCCCGCGCGACCTGTTCGTGCGCGGCGGGTTCAACAGCTGGGCGGCCGATCCGGCCTTCAAGCTCGGGTTCCTCGGCGGCACGGATTACTCGGTGTCGGCGCCGGTCAACCCGGCGGGCAACTACGAGTTCAAGATCGCCGACGAGGGCTGGACGAACGGCACGAACTGCGGCGCGGGCACCGCGGGCGACACCGTGCGCCTCGGCATTCCGTTGTTGCTCGACTGCGCCAGCAACAACAACCTGAAGCTCGCGGCGCCAACGGCGGGTGACTACACGTTCGCGCTCGCCGCGGCCGACACGGCGAACCCGGTGCTCACGGTGACGAAGAGTCCGCCGACCCCGCTCACGCTTTACGTGCGCGGCGGGTTCACGGACTGGGGCACCTCGCTGCCGCTGGCCTGGGATGGCATCGGCACGTATCGCGCCACCGGGACGATCACGGCCGATCAGGCGGGTGCGGAGCAGCAGTTCAAGATCGCGGATGCGGATTGGGGCGGCACGAACGGCGGCGCCACGAACTGCGGTGCAAACGCGACGACCGACGTCGTCACGGTGGGTCAGGCGTACTCGATGGTATGCGACGCCAACCCGCCGAACCTCAAGGTCACGTTTGCGAGCCCGGGCGCCTACCTGTTTGCGGTGGACGCAACCAACCAGCTCACCATCGAGAAGGTCCCGGTCGACGTGCCCGTGTTCGTGCGCGGCATCGGCGGCGACTGGTCGGACGGCGCCCAGAACCAGATGAGCTATATCGGCGGCGGCCTGTTCTCGCTCAACAAGGCAGTTGCGGCCGCGGCGAACGACTTCAAGGTGGCGAGTTCGGACTGGGCTACCGTCGATTGCGGTGCCGGGACGGCGGGCGGCACCGTGACAGTCGGTGCGACGCTCGCTCTGGCCTGTGGTGCAGGGACCGGCAACCTGCAGCTCACGCCGGCCACGGCGGGAACGTACACGTTCACCTTCAAACGCGTCGACGGCGCGTCGGGTGAGCTGACCGTAACCGGTCCGTGACGGCCGAACGCTGATTGATCCACACTAGACGGCCTGGCATCCGCAAGGGTGCCAGGCCGATTCTTTTTGGGCTCGAGGTCGCGATTGGGCAGGAAGAGCAGCGCCAAGCGTCGCCGGCAGGATGAGGCTACCGCTGCGTCCGCCGAGGCCGGTTCTCCCGAACGGACGGAGCCATCAGGGGCACGGCGGGCGGTGTTCTGGCTCGTCCTGCTGCTCTCGCCTTTCGTGTTGCTCGGGGGCACGGAGCTCGCGCTCAGGGCGGCCGGCTACGGCCGCGACGTCGAGCCGCTGTTCATCCCCAGCCCGCAGCAGCCGGACTACCTGCAGGCGAACCCGCTGGTCGTGCGCCGCTTCTTCACCGCCCCGGCGCAGGCGCCGGCCGTCAGCATCGAGACGGCTTTCTTCCGCAGGGACAAAGCGCCCGGCAGTTTCCGCGTCTTCGTGCAGGGCGAATCGAGCGCCGCCGGCTTCCCGTACGGCCTCGGAGCGGCGCTGGCCGGGGTGCTGGACCAGCGGCTCGAGCGGGCTTTCCCGACCCGTGAGATCGAGGTGATCTCGACGGCGATGGCGGCGGTGAACTCGTATGCGCTGCTCGACTTCGCAGACGAGATCATCGCCCAGCAGCCGGATGCGGTGCTCGTGTACGTGGGCCACAACGAATTCCTCGGCATCCTCGGCGTCGGCTCGACGATGCGCCTTGCTGCGACGCCCGCGGCGACCCGGGCGTTCCTCGCGGCTCGCGACTGGCGGCTCTTCCAGCTCATGAGCGCCCTGTATGCCCGAATGCGACCCGCAGCGGCCCCCTCCGCCCCGCGCTCCGGGGAATCGCTGATGGCCCGCGTCGCAGGCGAACGCTCGATCCCGCTCGAGTCGACGCTCTACGACGCAGGCGTCGGGCAGTTCGAACGCAATCTCGGCGCGCTGCTCGATCGGTACCGGGCGGCCGACGTCCCCGTCTTCGTGGGCACCGTCGCGAGCAACGAGCGCGACCAGCCGCCGCTCGCGGTCCTGGCCGGCGATGATTCCAGCGCCGCCGGCGCCGCGAAGACCGCGTACCACGCCGCGCAGGACGCCGACGCGGCGGGTAACGTCGACGCCGCCCGCGAAGGGTATGCGTGGGCGCGAGATCTCGATCCGCTGCGTTTCCGCGCACCCTCGCGGTTCAACGAGGTCGTCCGCGAAGTGGCGGCGAAGCACGGTGCCACGGTGGTGGACGTGCAGGGGGCGCTTGCCGGGCGCGCGAAGAACGGCATCGTCGGCGCGGACCTGATGCTCGAGCACGTGCATCCGAACCTCGAGGGCTATTTCCTGCTCTCCGAGGCCTATTTCGAAGCGATGACCGCGCAGGGCCTGCCCGGCACGCCGGAGGTAGACGTGAGCGTAGCGGATGCCCGCGCAGACATGCCGGTGAGCGCGATCGACCGGTACCTCGGCGACTACAAAGTGCTGCGCATCCTCGCGGGCTGGCCGTTCGCGGACCGGTACAGCGAGCCGACGCTACCGGATCCTGCGAGCGAAGGAGAGCGCATCGCCCAGGACCTCTACCACGAGCGCACGTCCTGGCCCGAGGCGCAGGAACGGCTGCGCCAGCACTATCGCTCGACCGGCGACGCCCGCGGCTACGCGCACGTGACACGGATCCTCGCCGACGCGTTCCCGTTCACGGGCACGCTGCAATTCGAAACCGCTGCCGCACTGATCGAGCTGGGCCGACCCGCCGAAGCCGTGCGCTACTCGGCGCGCAGCGTCTCGCTCGAGCCGAGGACGGTGAACCACTGGCTCGTCCACGCGCACGGCCTGCTGCTCACGGGGCGCAAGGCCGAGGGTCGCGCGGCGCTCGAGCGCGCGCTCGCACTCGAACCGGGCAACGCGACCGCGCGATCCGTGCTCGGGCAACTGGGGGAGGGCTGAGCCTTGCGCGTCGTGAAGCAGACCGCACGCTACGTGATTCTCGACGACGTGCTGCCGCCCGAGCAGTTCGAGCTGATGGTCGAGTACGCGGCCCGCAGCGACTACGCGCGGAACCCGCGGTGGATCAAGCCGTGGGACCTCGGCGACGAGATGCCCTGGCAGACCGGCGAGACGGTCTACACGCGCGGCAAGGCCATGCACGCGCAGGATCCACGCAAGGCCTACCCGACCGGCACCGCGATCGACCTGCTGCTCCGCAGGATCCTCGACACGAAGTTCTACCGCGAGCACGTGCCGGACACGTACGTCACCGCGCGCACCTACCTGCACCCGCCGGGCTCGGGCCTCGACTGGCACGACGACGAAGGTCGGTTCGCGGGCGCATACACCTACTACGTGCACCCGCGCTGGCACGCCTCCTGGGGCGGCGAGCTGATGATCGTCGAGGACGAACTGCCGCGGTCCCGGCTGCCGGAGAAGCGCCACATGCGCGACGGCAAGGTCGAGACGATCCGCGAGACCTGGGACGTGCTCACGAAGGACGACCTGTCGCAGCTCCTGATGGACGGTACCACCAGCACGGAGTTCGTGTTCGCGAAGCCGAACCGGATGGTCATGATGGTCGGCGGCGTGTGGCACCGCGTGAACGTCGTGAAGCGCACCGCGCCGCACGCCCGCGCGGCGATCGCGGGGTTCTTCCTCGGCGAGCAGGACGACCAGCCGTTCTGGCGCTGAGGCTCAGCGCGGCGCGGCTGCCGCCTTGCGCATCTCGGCGAGCCAGTGCTCCGCACGGGCATCCCCGGGATGCTGCGCGAGGATCGCTTCCAGCGTCGCGATCGACTCCTGGACCCGGCCGCCCATGAACTGGGCCTGCGCGAGCGAGAGCCGGTACTCGACCTTCGCGCCGTCGAGCGCGGTCGCGCGCCGCAGGTAGTGCTCGCCGCGCGCGGCCTGTTCCGCGCGCAGCATCAGCACGCCGGCCGCGTACTGGGCTTCGCCGGAATCGACCAGCGCGTCGGCGAGGTTCGCGGCCACGCGCGCGGCCTCGCCATAGTCGCCCTGCTGCTGGTAGGCGGCGAGCGCGTCGTTCATGGCCTCGAGCCAGCTTGAGCGTCCCGCGAACCACGACTGCGCGATCTCCTCGATGCGGTTCGCGGGCGCCTGCAGCGTCGTCGGGCGACGTTCGGGCACGAACGGCCAGTCGTTCTTGAGCAGCGCGACGCGATACTCGCCGTGCAGGCGGTCGACTTCGGTGACGGGCAGCTCGCGACGGGCCGTCTCGTCGTCGACCGCGACCGCGGGACCCCCGGCCCAGTCGACGATCGCGGGGTAGAACGCGCTCGCGAGCCGGAAATAGCCCTCGACGTTCGGGTGCACGTGCTCGAGCATCAGGTCGCTGCCTACGATGCCGTCGCGCGAGTGCGCGGCGAGCGCTCCCTGCACGTCGACGACCGTGGCGCCGTGCTTCGCCGCCACTTCGCGGATGACTGCGTTGAAGGCCTCGGGTGCGCGGAACCGCAGTTCGTCCGCGTCCTTCGCCGCGAGGTATTCGGCGCGGGCCGCTGCATGGTCGCCCGTGGCGTCGAGGGCGCGCGCTCGCTCGTAGCGGGCGCGAGCCGAATGGACCGGATCGCTGCCGCTCGCGAACGGCGGCTGGTCGCGCTCGTTGCTCGCGAGCGTGCCGATGAAGACCGGGATGCCGGCGCCCGCGTAGGTCGCGAGCAGGCGGTCGAGGTTCGAGCGGAACTGCTCGACACCCTGCTCGTAGAGTCCCGAATCGAGCGGGATCGAGCGCTCGGCCGCGACGCGCGACATCAGCGTGCCGTCTGCGCGCCCGGGCGCGTCCGGGCCGGCGCCGAGCGATGCGAGCCCGCGCTCGAGTGCGCGATACAGGTGCAGCCGGCGGAGGTTCGCGACGAAACGCGCGAGCGCCGGCGACTTCGCGCTCGCATACGACGAACCGACGCCGCCGATGCCCAGGTACTCGTTGTGTCCCGTGTAGATCACCACGGCGTCGGGCCGCTGCGCGACGATCTCGTCGGCGAAGTCGAGCAGCACGTAGCTCGTGACGGCGGCCATGCCGGTGTTGATCACCTCGACGGCGCGGTCCGGGAAGGACCGCTGGAGTCGCTGTTGCAGCAGGGCGGCCGGCGAGGCCCAGCGGCCGTACGGGAACCCGGCGGCGCTCGACTCACCCTGCACGAAGATCCTGAGCGTGTCCGGCGCTTTCTCTTCCGGGAACCACGTCGTGTCGATGCTCACGTCCGGGGCACGGCGCGGGTCCGGGAAGAACCGATGCACCGCCGCCGGGTTCGGCTGCAGATACCCGGGCGACCGTTCGACAGGGACGAAGAGCGGCTCGAGCTTGCCCACGCCCGTCACGCGGAGCAGGCCCTCTGCGGCGACGGCGAGGGCGAGCGGCGCGAGCAGCGTGATCGCCCAGAGCAGGCGGCGCCGGCGGGGCGCAGGAGCGCGCGCGGCGGGAGCCGGGTCGGGCTGGGGTCTGCGTGCCATCGGGAAAACGCTCCGTTCCCTTTTGCTACAGTGCGGCGACTGACAGGGACCGCGCGTGCGACGAATTCTCGGTGTATCCGCATATTACCACGACGCCGCGGCGGCCCTCGTCGTCGACGGCCGCCTGGTCGCGGCCGCGCAGGAAGAACGATTCACCCGCCGGCGCCACGACGAACGCTTTCCGGTGCACGCCGCGCGGTGGAGCCTCGAGCACGCCGGGTGCGCCCTCGCCGATCTCGACGCGGTCGTCTTCTACGACAAGCCGTTCCTCAAGTTCGAGCGCCTGCTCGAGACGTATCTCGCGAGCACGCCGCGCGGGCTGCGCTCGTTCGTGGCCGCGATGCCGGTGTGGGTCAAGGAGAAGCTGTTCCTGAAGTCCGAGCTCCGGCGCGAGCTGCGCAACCTCGGGGGCGGCGAAGGGCGCCTGCCGCCGCTGCTCTTCAGCGAGCATCACCTCTCGCACGCCGCCTCGGCCTTCTATCCGAGCCCGTTCGAGTCGGCGGCGGTACTGTGCCTCGACGGCGTGGGCGAATGGGCTACAGCCTCGACGTGGGTCGGCAAGGGCAGCAGGCTCGAGCCGCGCTGGGAGCTGCAGTTCCCGCACTCGCTCGGGCTGCTGTACTCCGCGTTCACGTACTACACCGGGTTCAAGGTCAATTCCGGCGAGTACAAGATGATGGGGCTCGCGCCGTACGGCGAGCCGCGCTACGCCGGGCTCATCCGCAACCACCTCGTGGACGTCAAGCCGGATGGCACGTTCCGGCTCGACATGCGCTACTTCGGCTACGCGACCGGGCTGCGGATGACGACCGCGCGCTTCCATGCGCTCTTCGGCGGTCCGCCGAGGCAGCCCGACGAGCCGGTCGACCAGCGCACGATGGACCTCGCCGCGTCGATCCAGCAGGTGACCGACGAAATCGTGCTGCGCCTCGCGAGGACGCTGCGCCGCGAGACGGGCGAGCGCCGGCTGTGTCTCGCCGGCGGCGTCGCGCTCAATTGCGTGTCGAATGGACGCCTGGCGCGAGACGGCGTGTTCGACGACCTGTGGATCCAGCCGGCGGCGGGGGACGCCGGAGGCGCGGTCGGCGCCGCGCTACTCGCGTGGCACGAACGGGGCGGTGCGCGCGTCGTCGAGCCGGGCGGGGACGGGATGTCGGGCTCGTTCCTCGGGCCAGAGTGGACGGACGACGAAGCCGAGCGTTTCTGTCGCGAGCACGGGTTGCCCTGCGAGCGCCTCGATGCCGCAAACCTTGCCGAGCGGGTCGCCGCACTGCTGGCCGATGGGGCGATCGTCGGGTGGATGCAGGGGCGGATGGAGTTCGGGCCCCGGGCCCTCGGCAACCGGTCGATCCTGGCGGACCCCCGCAACCCGGCCATGCAGCGGGATCTCAACCTCAGGATCAAGTTCCGGGAGTCGTTCCGGCCCTTCGCGCCGGCGGTACTGCGGGAGCGGGTCGCGGACCATTTCGATTTCGTCCGCGACAGCCCCTACATGCTGCTGGTCAGTTCGGTTAGAGATGCCGGCACGTTCGATGAAGATAGCGGCACGAAGCCAGCCGGTATGGAGCGGCTCCGTGCGGTCCGCTCACCGTTGCCTGCGGTCACGCACGTCGACGGCAGCGCGCGCATACAGACGGTAGATCGGCGCACAAACCCCGCCTTTCATCGCCTGATCGAGGCTTTTGACGCCAAGACTGGGGTGCCGGTGTTGGTCAATACCTCCTTCAATGTGCGCGGCGAGCCGATCGTCTGCACGCCGAAGGATGCCTACCAGTGCTTCATGGGCACGAACATCGACTGGCTGGTGATCGGGCCGTGCCTGCTCGAGCGGTCGCGGCAGCCGGCCGAGCATCCGCTGCTCGCCGGGCGGCGCGAATTCGAGCCTGATTAAAGTAGTTCACTACCGATACCCACACGATGCATCGCCTTACTGCTGACGACACTCGCGAGCTCCGCCAGTTCGGAGTCACCCTTGCTGCTTTCATCGGGCTCGCGTTCTGGCTGGTCGTGCCCTGGCTGAAGGAGTCCGTGCGCCCGCTCTGGCCGCTCGTCGTCGGCGGCGCCCTCGCCGCCACGGCGCTCGCCTGGCCGCGGTCGATCCTGCCCGTGCACCGTGTCCTGCTGCCGGTGCTGCGCGTCGTGGGAGCGATCAATACCTGGTTGCTGCTGGGCGCGCTGTACTTTGGCATCCTGCTGCCGGTCGGCTGGCTGCTGCGCAGGCTCGGGCGCCTGCAGTACGTCACCCGGTTCGACCCGTCGGCCGAAAGCTATCGCATCGAGGTGGCGAAGGATCACCGGGTGCGCCTCGAGGAGCCATTCTGAATGGGCGAGTTCCTGCGCGACCTCTGGCAGTTCATGAAGGTACGCAAGAAGTACTGGCTGCTGCCGATCATCCTCGTGCTCGTGCTGCTCGGGGGGCTCGTGATCGTGAGCCAGCAGTCCGCACTGGCGTCGCTGATCTACACGGTGTTCTGAGCCCCGCCGCACGACCGTTGCCGCAGCGTCGGTGAGTCCGGAACGCGACAGTTGGCCACCGCTGGCACGGGCGGATCGCGCCCGTCAATCAAGGGTTTGTTCAGGTTGCTTTTTTGCGATGCACCGTGCAACGCTCCCGGCCGGGCCGCTGCCGGCAGCGGCGACAAATACAACACGAGTCGGCGCGGGGATATGCGCGGAACGCTGGACGTGGAGACGACCGCACGCAGGGACCGATGGGCCGCCGCACGCTGGCTGTCGTGCGTCGTCGCCTGCTGCGCGCTCGCGGGTTGCGCGGGCACGCCCCGGCATGATGCGGACACGGGTGCCGGCGCCACCGGCATGGCGAAGGTCGCGCCGCAGCGCGACTGGTCCGACGCCGTCCTCTACTTCGTGATCCTCGACCGCTTTGCGGACGGCTCCGGTGCCAACAACACGAACGTCGACCGCAACAATCCCGGCGGCTTCCACGGCGGCGACTTCGCGGGACTCACCGCGCAACTCGACGAGATCGCGTCACTCGGCGCGACGGCGATCTGGATCACGCCGATCGCGCGCCAGATCGACTACTGCCCGCCCGCGCAGCCGCCGACGGGCGTGTCCGTCCCGGGCGGCTGGTTCGAGCACTGTGCGTTCCACGGCTACTGGGCCGACGACTACCAGACGATCGACCCGCGTTTCGGCACCGAAGCGGAGCTCAAGCAGTTCGTCGAGGCGGCCCACGCGCGCGGCATCAAGGTGCTGCTCGACATCGTGTACAACCACGCGGGCTACGATGCGCGCTACCTGACGAGCCACCCGCAGTGGTTCCGCACGAAGCCCGTCGATTGCGCGGTCGATCCGCTCACGTGCCAGGTCGGCGGGCTGCCGGATTTCCGCACGGAACTGCCCGAGGTGCGGGATTACCTGCTCGACGCGCAGCTCGGGCTCGCCGAGCGCACCGGGCTCGACGGTTTCAGGCTCGACACGGTCAAGCACGTCGAGCACGATTTCTGGCAGCTGCATCGGCGCGAGACCTCGAGCCGCCTCGGCGACGACTTCTTCCTGCTCGCCGAGGTGTGGGGCGGTTCCGCCACCGTGCTCGACGAGTACTTCGTCAACGACGAGGCCGACGCGGGCTTCGACTTCACGTTCAAGGGCAGCTGCGAGAGCTTCGTGCAGGGGAAGGGCCGCACGATCGCCTTCGCCTCCTACCTCGAGAAGCGCCACAAGGTGCGGCCCGGCTATCACCTCGCGCACTATCTCTCGTCACACGACGAGCCGATGGCGCTGCACAACCTCGGCGGTGACAGGGAAGCGTTCCGGCTCTGCGTCGCGCTGCAGATGACGTCGCTCGGCATCCCGACGATCTACTACGGCGAGGAGGTCGCGCGCGGCGGCAGCGTGTGGCCGCTCAACCGCAACGACATGCCGTGGGGCGATCGCGCGGTGCTTCCCGGCAAGGGCGTGGCGCGCGACGAGGAGATGCGCGCGTATTACCGGAAGCTGATCGAGGTGCGGCGTGCGAACCGCGCGCTCTCCGTCGGCGGCTTCAGGCGGCTTTCCTCGGATGGCGACCTGCTCGTCTTCGAGCGGTCCGACCCGGAGTCCGGCAACGTGGTCGTCGTCGCGGTGAATCGCGGCGCGACGGAGGCGGGCGCGAGCGTCGAGGCGCCGGCGGCCTGGACCGGCGGGGCGCGGGAGGCGCTGTCGGGCCGCGATGCGACCATCGAGGGCGGCAAGCTCGCGGTGCGGGTCGCGCCACGGCAGGCCCACGTTTACGTGCCGCGGTAGCGCGGCAGCATTCATGGAACGAGCAAACCCGCACCCGGCTTGAGCCTGCAGAACTTACGAAACTTAAACCCGGCACCAAGATGGCGCAAATTGCATTCCAGGGGATCGCGAAGCGCTTCGGCGACGTGAGCGTCATCGAGCAGCTCGACCTCGAGATCCACGACCACGAGTTCATGGTGTTCGTAGGCCCCTCGGGCTGCGGCAAGTCGACGGCGCTCCGCATGATCGCGGGCCTAGAGGAGCCCTCCGAGGGGACGATCGTGATCGGCGATCGCGTCGTGAACGACGTGCACCCGAAGGACCGCGACGTCGCGATGGTCTTCCAGAGCTACGCGCTCTACCCGCACATGACGGTGCGCGAGAACATCGCCTTCGGGCTGCGCATCCGCAAGATGCCCGACGCCGAGATCGACAAGCTCGTCGACGAGGCGGCCAGCATCCTCGGCCTGAAGCCGCTGCTCGACCGCAAGCCGAAGGCGCTTTCGGGCGGCCAGCGCCAGCGCGTCGCGCTCGGCCGCGCGATCGTGCGCAAGCCCTCGGTGTTCCTGTTCGACGAGCCGCTCTCGAACCTCGACGCCGAGCTGCGCGTGCAGATGCGCGCCGAGATCTCGAAGCTGCAGCACCGGCTCCGGACGACGACCGTGTACGTCACCCACGACCAGGTCGAGGCCATGACGCTCGGCCACCGCATCGCGGTGCTGGCGCCCATGGGCAAGGAGCACAAGACCAACCTCAAGCAGGTCGGCACGCCGCTCGAGCTCTACGACAAGCCGCAGAACGTGTTCGTCGCCAAGTTCATCGGCACGCCGAACATGAACATGGTG
>RPQJ01000052.1 GCA_003819815.1 Lysobacterales bacterium | reverse complement strand
GTCGCCGTCCGCCGCGGGTTGCTCGACTTCGGACCACGTGTAGCGGCTCTGCACCCGCAGGTCGACGTTCGCGAACCAGTTCCCGTCGGGACTGCGGAGCTCGAGACCCTTCGGGCCGCGAGAGAACCAGGGGGCGGTTTCCTCCGGAGCGGCGGGCACGGTCTCCGCGGAAGTGGTTGCAGCGGTTGCTGCGGCCAGCGACGCCAGGCCGCACGCGAGTCGCCGGCACAACCGCCGAGTCGCAGTCACGTCACGCACCGATCGCGAATCGCCCGCCGGAGCGCTAGCCTGCGGGCGACTCGATCGCGTACACGAACGACGCCTTCGGCGCCCTGAGCCACCGCTCTTCGATCACGCCGCGAAGCCCCGCCCACTCGGTGCCCGGCGTGGTCCAGCGGTCGCGTGTCTGCTCGGCAAGCGCGCGGTCGCCGCGGGACTTGATGCCGAACGAGAGTCGCGCGAGTTCCTCCGCCGCGGCCGGCCACTTCGCGAGGTCGACCTCGAAGCAGCCGGTGTCTACGCCGTTCGCCGCCTTCTCGCCCGCCCTCCATTCGAGCACGCCGCGCTCGCGCATGAAGCCCATCTGGATCGCGGCGAGCTGCGAGTACGGCTTCGGGTTGCCCCGCGAGTCGAGCATCCCTTGTGCGATGTGGCCGAAGGACCACAGTACGTCGCGCAGATGCGCCTTCTCCGCGTCCTGCGGGGCGAGGATGCCGCGCGCCACCAGCCAGTCGGCGAAATAGAGCGCGGCGGTCTGCGCTTTCAGCTCCTCGAGCGTCGAGGCGAGCGGCCCGCCGAAGACCTGCCCGTCGGTCCTGCCGTCCACGCGGTACTCGTGCGAGGGACCGAGGTTGTGCGCCGCCTCGTGCAGGACGGTCGAGAAGTTCATGTGGCGCACGGCGGGGTCGACTCGGCCGGCCGTCGCCTTGCAGAGCAGCGAGCGGGCCTGCTCCATGAGCGCGGCTTCGCTGTCCGGGTCGGTATAGAGGTTCGTCATCGCGACCGTGCGGCCACCCGCTTCGGCGACCGGGCCCCAGTTCGGCAGCGACTGGCCGATCGTGGCACCGAGCGGCGAGCGGCTGTCGCCCGCGTTCAGCACGATGTCGATGAAGTCCGGCAGCGCGAACCCGACCTTGCGCGGGCGATACGGCGGGCCGGCAAGCTTCGCCATCGTCGCTTCCATGTCGTCCTTGACCGGCTCGAGCCGCCTCTGCCACTCGAGCGACTCCTGGTTGATCCGCGCGAGCACCAGGTGGAAGTTTGCTTTCTGCGAGCAGGGCTCGGCGTACACCTCGTCGGGCCCGACGCGCAGGAACCATTTCGAGTTGGTCGCGGTCATCCCCTTCCACGCCGCGTCCGCGGCATACCAGCCGTCGTCGAGGAACGCCTGCGCGGCCGCCTCGAGGTAGGCCTTCAACGCGCGTTCGGCCGGATCCTTGGAAACGACGGCCGCCGCCGCCTTCAGTTCGGCGCTGACGGCCTTCATGTCGTCCGCGAATGCGAGGTGGTAGGGCACGGCGACGAGCTCGTCCGTCGCCGCATTGCCCGCGGCGCGTCCGCCCGGCCTGTGGCGCACGACCGAGAACTGGTGCATCAGTGCCTCTGCGTCGGGGCGCTGCTCGAGTGCCTTGCAGAAGCCGTCATCGGCCTGGATCGATTCCGGGTAGAGGCCCGACACCCGCCGGGGCTTCGGCGCGATCGCGGTGCACGCGGGATCGTTTTCGGTCCGCGGTGCCTCGCACCACGGCGACTGGTTGCGGAAGTACATCGAGCGCGAGGCCGTGTCGTCGGCCGGAATGCGCGTGTCCATGCCGAGCACGCCGTTCTGGCGTGCGTACAGCCGTTCGATCAGCCGCGCGGCGCGCTCGAGGTGCCCCACGAGCTCCACGTCTCGCGGATCCGTGAGCGTCGTGCGCACGAGCGTCGGCCGACCCTGCGCGAGTTCCGCGACTACGGCGGTGCGTCGCACACGCTCGGGCTCGGCGAGCCCGGCCGGCAGCGGCGGGCCCGAGATGCGCTGGTACGCCGCCGCGAACTCGGGCGTGAATCGTCCGTCGTGGACGTAGCGCGAGCGCGGCGCTTCGGACGGCGCCCACGTGACGGCCAGTTCGTCGGGATCGAGCGCCCCGTCGCCGTCGGCATCGCTGACCCAGAACAGCGGCTCCGCGTGTTCGGCGGCGCGCTGGTTGAACTCGAGTCGTGGGATGGATCCGTACGGGGCGGCCGATGCGGCGATGGACGACGCGGGCGAGGACAGGGCAGCTCCGAGCAGGAGGGCCGCAACCGGCGAGCGGGTAGGGGAGATCACGAGGGGGTCACCGTGGCTGGGGCGATGGGCCTATCTTAAGGCGGTTCGGAGCGAGGAAGCCGATCGGCAGGCCGGTGCGGCCTTCGAGCGCAAGATCGACCAGCGCGTCGCCCAGTGCCGGCGACAGCTTGAAGCCGTGGCCCGAAAGTCCGGCCGCGAAGTGCACCCGGCGGGACCCCTCGCGGGTGCCGACAAGGAACTGCGAGTCCGGTGACATCGTGTAGAGGCACGTCGCCGCGGCGACGCACCGATCCGCCAGCGTCGGTGCCAGTCGGCGGCAGGCGGAGAGGATGCGCTTCACGTCGTCGTCGTCGACGGGCTGCGCTCCCACGTCCGGATCGACGACAAGGTCCGAGCCGTGGATGCCGACCTTCGGGTGGCGTCCGTCGCCCGGTTCGTCATCTGCGGACGCGTCCGGGTGCGGCGCGAGACCGTAGAGCGGCCGCTCGTGCGGACCGCGGTCGAGGAGCCAGCAGGGAAACCCGGCGAGGTCGGTCGCCGGTCGCGGCGCGATCCACGCCTGCACCTGCCGGGTGACCCGGAGCCACGGGGCCAGTTCGGGCAGCAGTTTCGCGGCCCACGCACCCGCCGCAACGACGACCGCGCCCGCCCGGACGTCGCCGCCCGAGGTCCGCAGCGCCACGCCGGAGCCATCCTCCACGATGCCGTGCACGCGGACCGACGTGCGTAACTCGGCCCCGCGCCTTTCAGCGGCGCGTACCGAGGCGCGCACCGCCGCTTCGGGCCGCACGACTCCGGCGTCGGCCTCGAACGCGCCGATCGCGTCCGTCGGTAGCTCGAACCACGGAAACCGGCGACGCATGGCGGCCGCGTCGAGTGCCTCGGCCTGCAGTTCCCAGCGACGGGCCGATTCGAGCGTGCCGTGCACGACGGAAGAGCCAGGGTCGCCCATCGCGAGCATGCCGCAGCGGTGCAGCAGCGAGTCGCCGCTTTCGCGTTCGAGCGCCTGGAACCGCGCGGTCGAATGCCGCAGCAGCGGCACGTAGTCGGGGTGCTCGAAATAGGCGTGGCGGAAGATCCTCGACCGTCCGTGCGTGGAGCCGCCGGCGTGGGCAGGGGAATGCAGCTCCAGGCCGAGCGTCCGCGCTCCCGCCTCGCTCGCGGCGCGGAGCGCCGCGCTGCCGACGGCGCCTACACCGACCACCACGACGTCCCACCGCTGCACGGGTGTCGCCTCCGCGTACCGGACCTGCTGCCCGTGGCATTGTAGCGAGGCGCAGCAGGATCCGATCCCCGAAATCCGGCGCGACGTTACCCGCGAACGAGCAGTCATGTCCGAGCACGCCCCGAAGCTCGCGATCGTCGGTGCCGGATCGGTCGGCGCCACGATCGCGTATGCCGCGATGATGCGCGGCGTCGCGAAGCAGATCGCGATCTACGACGTCGACGAGGCGAAGGTGACCGCGGAGGTGCTCGACCTCAACCATGGCCTGCAGTTCGTCCCGATGGCCACGATCGAGGGATCGAGCGACGTTGCCATCTGCGCCGACGCGACGGTCGTGGTCATCACGGCGGGCGCCCGGCAGAAACCCGGCCAGACCCGCATGGACCTCGCCGCGGCCAACGTCCGCATCTGCCGCGAGATGGTCCCGAAGCTCGTGCGCCAGGCGCCGAACGCGATCCTGCTCGTCGTGACCAATCCGTGCGACGTGATGACGTACGTCGCCCTCAAGCTCTCGGGGTTGCCGGGCCCGAGGGTGCTCGGCAGCGGGACGGTGCTCGATTCGTCGCGCTTCCGTTACCTGATCGCGCGGCGCTGCGGCGTGGCCGTGCAGAACGTCCATGCGTACATCGCGGGCGAGCACGGCGACAGCGAGATCCCGCTCTGGTCGACCGCGAACATCGCGAGCATCCCGGTCGCGGACTGGCGCCTGCCGGGCCAGGGCCCGCTCGGCCGGGAGGACCGCGACGCGATCTTCGAGGGGGTCCGCACGGCGGCCTACGAGATCATCCGCGGCAAGGGCGCCACGAACTACGCGATCGGCCTCGCGACGGCGAAGATCGTCGAGGCGCTGATGCACGACGAGCGCCGCGTGCTGCCCGTCAGTTCGCTGCTGACCGGGCACCATGGCATCGACGACGTCTGCCTGAGCCTTCCCACGATCGTCGGTCGGGACGGCGCCGAAGCGGTCCTCGACGTTCCCCTGAGCGAGGAGGAGATCGCCGGGCTGCGTCGCAGCGCCGAGACGATCCGCTCGTCGGTCCGCCTGCTCGGTTTCTGAGGGGCCGCGCCCACGCGGCTGGTTCCTTGTCGTACACTTCCGGCCCGGGGCAGCACCGGCTGGATACGGACCGTGTATCGAAAGACGCACCTGACGATTGCCGTGGCGGGCACGCTGCTCGCGCTCGCGGCTCATGCGGACGTCACGTTTCGTTGCGGCAGCGAGCTCGTGAAGCCCGGCATGACGCAGAAGGAAGTACTGTCCCAGTGCGGCGAACCGGACACGCGTACCGTCGAGGACCAGGACGTCCGCAGCGGCAACCAGGTGACCGGCAAGACCCAGGTGTCGCACTGGACGTATTCGAGCTATGGCGCGACGCGCGTGCTGGTCTTCGACCAGGACCGGCTCGTCGGGATCGAATGATGAAAACCGTACCCTGGCTGGCCCTCGCCGTGCTGCTGCTGCCCGCCGCGGCGCGCGCCCAGACCTACACCGTCGACGTCCGTCCAGACCTGAACGACCTCGACGTCAAGATCGAGACCGTCGAATCGACCACCGCGCTGGTGGTCCGGCTCACGAACCGGACCGCGCAACCCGTGCGTTGCGTGCTCGTGTTCGACGCTCCGCCGCAGAACAAGCGACGGACGAAACAGAACGTCGCGCCGGGCGAGACCCGGCAGGTGCCGTTCCGCGCCAGGCGCAAGTGGTTCCGGGTGCAGGTCGACGTCGAGTGCCGTTGAAGTGACCACGACCATGCGCGCCGTCGGCGTCCGCGGCGGCCAGGGCGCGGCCACCGATCTGGAGATCCAGGTCGTGCCGAGGCCCCGACCTGCGCCGGGCCAGGTGCTCATCCGGGTCCGTGCGGCCGGCGTCAACCGGCCCGACATCCTGCAGCGCCAGGGCCGCTACCCGCCGCCGCCCGGCGCGCCGCTCACGCTCGGGCTCGAGGTCGCGGGCGAGGTTGCCGAGATCGGGGAGGGGGCGTCCCGATGGAAGCCGGGTGACGCCGTGACCGCGCTTCTTCCCGGCGGGGGCTATGCGGAGTATGCGGTGGTCGACGAGCGGCATGCGCTGCCGGTGCCTCCTGGCTACGATTTCGTGCGCGCCGCGGCCCTGCCCGAGACGGTATTCACCGTGTGGGCCAACGTCTTCGAGCGCGGCCGCCTGCAGCCGGGCGAGACGCTGCTCGTGCACGGCGCGAACAGCGGCATCGGCGTCACAGCGATCCAGATGGCCAAGGCTGCCGGCGCGAGCGTCGTCGCCACCGCGCGCGGAGCCGAGAAGGTCGCGAGGGCGCGGGAGATTGGCGCGGATCTCGCCGTGGACGCCGCCGCCGGCGACTGGTCCGGACCGGTGCGTGCCGCAGGTCCCGTGCACGTCGTGCTCGACATGGTCGGCGCGAGCTACTTCGCGCAGAACATCGACGTGCTCGCGCCCGACGGCCGGCTGGTCGTGATTGCGGTACTCACGGGCGCGACCGTCGAGTTGAACCTGCTCGCGCTGATGATGAAGCGGCTGACGCTGACGGGATCGACGCTGCGCGCCCGGGATGCCGCCGAGAAAGCGAGGCTCGCGACCGCGATCGAGGAGCACGTCTGGCCGTGGCTCGAGTCCGGTCGCGTGAAGGTACCGGTGGATCGGGTCTTTCCGCTCGAGCGTGCGGGCGAAGCGCACACCTGGCTGGAGCAGGGACAGCAGTTCGGCAAGGTCGTGCTCGCGTGCTGATCCTGCTTTCGGCGATCTTCGTCGCGGCGTACGCCGCGATCGCCTTCGAGCATCCGCTCAGGATCAACAAGACGGCGACGGCGCTGATCGCCGCCGGCCTGCTCTGGACCATTCTCGCCACGATGTACGGTGGTGGCCACGAGGTCGGCGAGGGGCTCACCGAGGCGGTGGCCGAGACGGCGCAGATCGTCTTCTTCCTGATGGGCGCCATGACGATCGTCGAAGTCGTCGACGCGCACAACGGCTTCGAGGTGATCACGTCGCGCATCCGCACTTCGAGTCAGACGACGCTGCTGTGGCTGGTCGGCTTCGTGACGTTCTTCCTGAGCGCGGTGCTCGACAACCTCACGACGACGATCGTCATGATCTCGCTGATCCGGAAGCTGATCGGCAACCACGAGGACCGCCTGTTCTTCGCGGGCATGATCGTGGTCGCCGCCAACGCGGGCGGCGCCTGGTCGCCCATCGGCGACGTCACGACGACGATGCTGTGGATCGGCGGGCAGATAACGCCGCTTGCGATCATGCAGAGCGTCTTCCTGGCGTCGCTCGCGAACCTCGTGGTGCCGCTCGCGGTGACGGCGTACGCGCTGCGGGGCCGACGCATAGCGCCTCCCGATGCGCCAGTCGTCCGGAACGGAGGGCAGGCCGCGACTGCCGAGCGCAACCTGATGTTCGTCCTCGGCATCTGCTGTCTCGTCGCCGTGCCGGTGTTCAAGACCGTCACGCACCTGCCGCCCTTCCTCGGCATCCTGTTCGGGCTCGGAGTGCTGTGGCTCGTGGGCGAACTGCTGCACCGCTCGAAGGACGACGAGGCCAAGCAGCACCTGACGATGGTGCACGCGCTCAAGAACATCGACATGAGCTCGGTCGTGTTCTTCATCGGTATCCTGCTCGCGGTCGCGGCGCTCGGCCACTCCGGCATCCTCGCGACGCTTGCGGGCTGGCTCGACCGCACGTTCGGCCGGCTCGACGTCGTGGTGCTGCTGATCGGCCTCGTGAGCGCCGTGGTGGACAACGTGCCGCTCGTCGCCGCGACGATGGGCATGTACGACCTCGCGCAGCATCCGCCGAACTCGTTCCTATGGGAGTTCGTCGCCTACTGTGCGGGCACCGGCGGCTCGATCCTGATCATCGGCTCGGCGGCGGGCGTCGCGGCGATGGGCATGGAGCGGATCCACTTCTTCTGGTACGCGAAGCGCATCGGTGGGCTGGCGCTGCTCGGTTATTGCGCCGGGGCGGTCGTTTATCTGCTGCAGTACCGGTTGGCGCACGGCTGATTCCGCCGTGTTGTCGCTTCGCGCCTGAGTTCGACGCGTAGCCTGGCGGTTGCCGGGCTCTCCGTAGCCGCGGGACTGCCGGTCGGGAGGGAACACTCCGCGGGACGCCGTGAACCCATCCGTGGGGGCTCCGGGCGCGGCGTCCACGCCGCGCACGGCCCGCGGAGTGTTCCCTCCCGACCGGCAGTCGCGCTGTGACGTTGAGGCGTCGCGCAACTCTGGCTCCGTGCACTCACCGACCTGCCGCGACATCCGGGCGGCGCGATCGGGTGGGAGAGGGCTTCCGCGGGCCGTGCGCCGCATGGACGCGGCGCCCGGAGCCCCCATGGATGGGTTCACGGCGTCCCGCGGAAGCCCTCTCCCACCCGATCGCGCCGCCTGGAACCGTCAGCTCATCCGGGGCAAACGGCTCGCGAGTCTGAGGTGAGACCGGCCGCGAGCCTCACGCGTTCGCGAGAGGCATCAGCCGCTCGCCGGACGCGTCGGCCTCCTCGTCGGCCTCCTCGCCCAGGAACCCGCCGCTCTGGTGCTCCCACAGCCGCGCGTACAGGCCGCCCTGCGCGAGCAGCGTGCGGTGGTCGCCCTGCTCGACGATGCGGCCCCGGTCCATCACGACCAGACGGTCCATCGCGGCGATCGTCGACAGACGGTGCGCGATCGCGACGACCGTCTTTCCCTCCATGAGCCGGTACAGGCTCGCCTGGATGGCTGCCTCGACCTCGCTGTCGAGCGCGCTCGTGGCCTCGTCGAGCAGCAGGATCGGTGCGTCCTTCAGCATCACGCGGGCGATTGCGACCCGCTGCCGCTGGCCGCCCGAGAGTTTCACGCCGCGCTCGCCGACGTGCGCATCGTAGCCGCGGCGTCCCTTGGCGTCGCTGAGGCCGAGGATGAAGTCGTGTGCCTCGGCGCGCCGCGCCGCGGCAACCATGTCTGCTTCCGTCGCGTCGGGCCGGCCGTAGACCACGTTGTCGCGCACCGACCGGTGCAGCAGCGACGTGTCCTGCGTCACCATGCCGATCTGCGCGCGCAGGCTGTCCTGGCGCACCGTCGCGATGTCCTGCCCGTCGATGAGGATCCGTCCGCCCTCGACGTCGTAGAAGCGCAGCAGCAGGTTCACGATCGTGCTCTTGCCGGCGCCGGAGCGGCCGACGAGGCCGATCTTCTCGCCCGGGCGGATGTGCAGCGAGAAGTCCTCGATCACCCGGCGCTCGCTGCCGTAGTGGAAGTGCACGTGCTCGAAGCGGACCTCGCCGCGGGTCACGTCGAGCGCGGGCGCGCCCGGACGGTCGACGACCGCGTGGCGGCGCGCGAGCGTGTCGATGCCGTCCTGCACCGTGCCGACGTTCTCGAACAGCGTCGCGAGTTCCCACATGATCCAGTGGGAGATGCCGTTCAGCCGCAGCGCCATCGCCGTGGCCGCGGCGACCGCGCCGACGCCGATCAGGCCGCGGGTCCAGAGCCACAGCGCGACGCCTGCGGTGCCGCCGATGAGCGCCATGCTGAGCGCGTGGTTCGTCACCTCGAAGCCGGTGACGAGCCGCATCTGCGCACGCACCGTCGTGAGGAACTCCTCCATGGCGCTCCGGGCGTGCGCAGCCTCGCGGTTGCCGTGGGAGAAAAGCTTCACGGTCGCGATGTTCGTATAGGCGTCCGAAATCCGGCCCGTCATCAACGAGCGCGCGTCGGCCTGCCGGGCGGCGACGCGGCCCAGGCGCGGCACGAAGTAGCGCAGCGCGACGCCGTAGAGCGCGAGCCAGGCGGCGAACGGGACGAGGAGCCACGTGTCGAAGCTCGCGACGACGACGATGATCGTCACGAAGTAGATCGTGATGTAGACGAGGATGTCGCACACGGTGAGCCAGGTCTCGCGCACGGCGAGCGCGGTCTGCATGACCTTCGTCGCGACCCGTCCCGCGAACTCGTCCTGGTAGAAGCTCATGCTCTGGCCGAGCATCATCCGGTGGAAGTTCCACCGGAGGCGCATCGGGAAGTTGCCCGACAGCACCTGGTACTTGAGGAGCGTCTGCAGTCCGACCAGGAAGGGGCTGGCCGCGAGTATCGCCGCGAGCAGGAGCAGGGAGCCGCGATGCTCCTGCCAGAGGCGCGCGGGCTCGACGATCGCGAGCCAGTCGACGATGCGGCCGAGCATTGCGAACAGCAGCGCCTCGAAGGCGCCGATGATCGCGGTGCAGACCGCCATCCCGAGGATGTACGGGCGCAGGCCTTCCGAGCACGTCCACAGGAAGGCGAAGAAGCCCCGGGGCGGCGTGACGGGGACCGCCTCGGGATAGGGCGTGACCAGGCGCTCGAACCAGCGGAACACGGCGGAAGAGTCGGCGGATCGGGGAGGGCCGTCATCCTACCCCGATCCGCGGGACGTCAGTAGACGGTCTTGCGGGCCTCGCTCGAGTAGTCGCTCTCGACGCCGCTCGTGTTGTAGGCACGCACCGCGAAGTACCACGTGGCGGGCGCCAGGCTCTCGATGACCGCCGAGCTGATGGCCTTGCCCGGGATCGTCACGGAGGCGGAATACTGGCGGGACGCCGTGCCGTAGTAGATCCTGAATCCGGCGAGGTCCGTGAGCGGCGAGCCGTCGGTGTTGAGCGTGGGCGGCGTCCACGAGAGCGTCGCGCTGCCGCTCGGGTTCGGCGACGTCGAGGCCGTCACGGTGATCGCGAAGGCCGCCAGCGTCTTCGAGGCGGTGCCGTCGCTCACGCTGATGACGATGTTCGAGTACGTGCCGACCTGCGCGCTCGTCGGCGTGCCGGAGAGCCGCCCGGTCGTCGTGCTGAACGTCGCCCAGGCAGGCTTGTTCGCAATGCCGAACGTCAGGGTGTTGCCGTCGGCGTCCGATGCGGTCGGCGTGAACGAGTAGGTCGAGCCGGCGACGACCGTCGTCGGGGGCGTGCCGGAAATCGTCGGCGCCTGGTTCCCGGACACGACCGCGATCGAGAACGCGGGCAGCGAGGCCGTCGCCTGGCCGTCGCTCACGCGGATGACGATGTTCGACGTCGTGCCGATCTGGAGCGTGGTGGGCGTGCCGGAGAGCTGGCCGGTCGTCGTGCTGAACGTCGCCCAGGCGGGCTTGTTCGAGATGCTGAACGTGAGCGCGTTGCCGTCGGGGTCGGAGGCGGTCGGCCGGAACGAATACGCGGTGCCTGACCGGACGGAGGTCGGCGGCGTGCCGGAGATCGTCGGCGTACGGTTCGAAGAGGCTGCGACGGTGATCGCGAAGGCCGGCAGCGAGCGCTGCACGCGGCCGTCGGACACGGAGACGACGATGTTCGGGTACGTGCCGACGTGCGAGCTCAAGGGCGTCCCGGCCAGCCGTCCCGTGGACGTGCTGAAGGTTGCCCAGACGGGCTTGTTCGCGATCGAGAACGTGAGCGTGTTGCCGTCGGGATCCGACGCCGCGGGCTGGAACGCATAGGCAGCGCCCACGGTCGCGGTCGTGGCCGGGACGCCCGAGATCGTCGGTGCCTGGTTGGATTTCACGGTGATGGAGAACGCCGGCAGCGACCGGATCTCCTTGCCGTCACTCACGCGGATCGTAACGTAGCTGTAGGTGCCGACGTGGCTGTCAGTGGGCGCGCCATCGAGCCGCCCGGTGCTCGAACTGAACGTGGCCCACGATGGCTTGTTCCGGATGCTGAACGTGAGCGCGTCGCCGTCGGCGTCGGACGCTGTCGGGCGGAACGAATAGGTGTTGCCAACGCTCACGGTGGTGGGTGGCGTGCCCGAGATCGTCGGCGCACGGTTGGCGGTGGCGGACACCTTGATCGAGAAGGCGGGCAGCCAGCGCGCGGCGGAACCGTCGCTCACCCCGATCGCGATGCTCGTGTACGTGCCGACGTTGCTGCTCGTGGGCGTTCCGTAGAGCCGTCCGGTCGCCGTGCTGAAAGTCGCCCAGGAGGGCTTGTTCGCGATCTTGAACCGCAGCGTGTTGCCGTCGGCGTCGTACGCCTTGGGCTGGAAGGAATACGCAACCCCGACGGAGGCGGTCGTGGGCGGCGTGCCCGAGATCGTCGGAGCAGTGTTGGTGGCGGCCGGGGTGGCAGGAGGCCAGGAGGCGAGTGCGAAGAAGGTGATCAGGGAGAGGGTCAGGGCGAGGCGGGTGCGCTCGGAGGCGCGAGCGGTGGATCTTGCCTGCACGATGTGGGGGACTCCGTAGGCAGGCCGGGCGACGAATCATCGTTCCCGACGCGTTGCGGTTCCGTGGCGTCCGCGTGTACGGACTGCGACGGCGCGTGGCTCCGAGTACGACCGGAGGCCCTGCAAAACGGAATCCAAGCGGATGTCTGGGGAACTGGCGAAACGGGAAAGAAAGCTCCCGTTCGGTTCAGCGCCGGCAACACCGCTATCCTTTCTGGACGAGCCAGGGGAGGACCGGAAGTTTTGCGTCCCCGCCTTGCGACGGGTTTGCCTTGATCAGCGTTTCGGAACTGCGTGGGATTATGGAAACCCACGCGTCAGTGGCAACCTACATTGTGTCGGCGTTTGCCGACACGCAGCGCGAGAGCGGCGCAGTCCCGAGCGAGGCGCAGCGCGAGCTTCAGGCTGCAAATCCCTGTATTTTAAGCATTCGGCCGCTGCGCTCCGTTGCGCACGGTCGCGCTCAGCTCATGTGCAGGCCGCCATTGAGAGAAAAATCCGCACCGGTTGCAAATCCCGATTCCTCCGAAGCGAGCCACGCGACGATCGACGCGATCTCCTCGGGCGTGCCGAGCCGCTTGACCGGGATCGAAGCGACGATCTTCTCGAGCGCCTCGGGCTTCACGGCCCGCACCATGTCCGTGCCGATGTAGCCGGGCGACACCGTGTTCACGGTGATGCCCTTCGCGGCGAGCTCCTGCGCGAGCGCCATCGTGAAGCCGTGGATGCCGGCCTTCGCGGTCGAGTAGTTCGTCTGGCCGAACTGGCCCTTCTGGCCGTTGACGGAAGAGATGTTGATGATGCGGCCCCAGCCCTTGTCGAGCATGTCGTCGATGACCTGCTTCGTGACGTGGAACAGGCTGTTCAGGTTCGTCTCGATGACCTCGTGCCACTGCTCGTTGGTCATCTTGCGGAACACGCAGTCGCGGGTGATGCCCGCGTTGTTCACCAGCACGTCCGGCGGTCCATGATCGGCGCGCACGCGCAGGAAGGCGTCGCGGGTCGAGTCCCAGTTCGAGACGTTGCCCTCGGAGGCGTACACGTCGTGGCCCTCTGCACGCATCTCGGCGAGCCAGCGGTCCTTGCGCGTCGAGCCAGGCCCGCAGCCGGCGACCACGAGGAACCCCGACTCGCACAGTCGCCGGCAGATCGCCGTGCCGATGCCCCCCATGCCGCCGGTGACGTAGGCGACCTTCTTCTTCGCGTTCATGCTCGATCTCCCCGGTTCGATGCGACGAGTGGACTCAGCGTTCGACGGCCAGCGCGACGCCCATGCCGCCGCCGATGCAGAGCGACGCGAGCCCGCGCTGGGCGCCGCGCCGCTTCATCTCGTGCAGCAGCGTGACGAGCACGCGGCAGCCCGAGGCGCCGATCGGGTGGCCGATCGCGATCGCGCCGCCGTTCACGTTGATGCGCGACGGGTCCCAGCCCATCTCCTGGTTCACGGCGCAGGCCTGGGCGGCGAACGCCTCGTTGATCTCCATGAGGTCGAGGTCGTCGACCGTCCAGCCCGCGCGCTCGAGGCACCGCCGCGAGGCCGGCACCGGACCCATCCCCATGTAGGCCGGATCGAGCCCCGCGGACGCGTATGCCCGGATGCGCGCGAGCGGCTCGAGGCCGAGCGCCTGCGCCCGCGCTCCCGACATGACGAGCACCGCCGCCGCGCCGTCGTTGAGGCCCGAGGCGTTGCCGGCCGTCACGCTGCCGTCCTTCGCGAAGGCGGGCTTCAGGCCCGTCACGGCGTCGAGGGTAGCGCCGTGGCGCACGAACTCGTCCCGGTCGAACGCGACCGGGTCGCCCTTGCGGCTCGGGATCAGCACCGGGACGATCTCGTCCTTGAACTTCCCGGCTTTCTGCGCGGCCTCCGCCTTGTTCTGGCTCGCGACCGCGAAGCGGTCCTGCTGCTCGCGAGTGATGCCGTGGCGGCGCGCGACGTTCTCGGCCGTCGTGCCCATGTGGTAGCGGTTGAAGGCGTCCCACAGTCCGTCGCGGATCATGCTGTCGACGGCCTGCACGTCGCCCATGCGCCAGCCGTCGCGGGAGCCGGGCAGCAGGTGCGGCGACTGGCTCATGTTCTCCTGGCCGCCTGCGACGATCACGTCCGCGTCGCCAGCCTTGATGGCCTGCGCGGCGAGCGCCACCGCCTTGAGGCCCGAGCCGCAGACCTTGTTGATGGTGAGCGCCGGCACGGCGTGCGGCAGCCCGGCGCCGATGGACGCCTGGCGCGCGGGATTCTGCCCGCAGCCGGCAGCGAGCACCTGGCCCAGGATGACCTCGTCGACCTGTTCCGGCGCGAGCCCGGCGCGCGCGAGCACCTCGCGCACGACCGTCGCTCCGAGATCGACCGCCGTGACGCCCGCGAGGCTACCGGCGAACTTTCCGACCGCGGTGCGGGCCGCGGCGACGATGACGACGCTCGACATGACGTCTCCCAGCGGGTCGAGGAAAGCGGACGCTAGGGGGATCGTGCGGGACGGACAATGCGACCTTGGTCCAAACGGGCCCCGGACGCGCTAATCTCGGCGAAGGCGCGGACGGAGGCGGGCAGTGGTCAAGGCGGTACTCGGCATCATCGGCGGCTCCGGCATCTACGATCTTCCGGGTCTCGAGGACGTGCGCGAGCGGCACGTGGCGACGCCCTGGGGCGAGCCATCGGACGCGCTGCGCATCGGGCGCGTCGGCGCCACGGAGGTGGCGTTCCTGCCCCGGCACGGCCGGGGCCACCGGATCCCGCCGTCCGAGATCAATTACCGGGCCAACGTCGACGCGCTCAAGCGGGTCGGCGTGACCGACCTCGTGTCGTTCTCGGCCTGCGGGTCGTACCGTGACGAACTGAGCCCCGGCACCTTCGTCCTGGTGGACGATTTCGTGGACCGCACGGTGCGACGCGAGAGCTCGTTCTTCGGCACCGGATGCGTGGCGCACGTGTCGTTCGCACGCCCGGTCGGTCCGGCGCTGCAGGCGCTCGTGGCCCACGCCGCCGAGGCCGAGGGCATCGCGTTCCACCGCGGCGGCACCGCGGTCTGCATGGAAGGTCCGCAGTTCTCGACGCTTGCCGAGTCGCTCACCTACCAGCGCCTCGGCTACGACGTCGTGCACATGACCTCGATGCCCGAGGCGAAGCTCGCGCGCGAGGCCGAGATCACCTATGCGGTCGTCGCCATGGTCACCGACTACGACGCTTGGCACGAGGTGCACGGGCCCGTCGACGTCGCGGGCCTGCTCAGCGTGATGGCCGGAAACGCCGCGCGCGCGCGGCAGCTGTTCGCCCGGCTCGCGCGGGATTTCCCGGCGGAGCGCGTGCCGTGCCCCGCAGGCTCGGATCGCGCGCTCGACGGGGCGATCCTGACGTCGCCCGAGGCGCGCGACCCGGCGCTCGTCGCGAAGCTCGACGCGGTCGCCGGGCGCGTGCTGGCCAAGCGCTGAGAGGGGCTGCCGTGCGAGTCGACGGGCGCCCGGAACGCACGATCGCGGTCGAGGCCGACGGACGGAGCGTCACGGTCGTCGACCAGACGCGGCTGCCCTTCGAGTTCGTGCGACGTCCGCTCGCCGACGTCGAGGCGGCCGCGCACGCGATCCGCGCCATGATCGTGCGCGGCGCACCGCTGATCGGCGTGACCGCGGCGTACGGCGTCGCGCTCGCGATGCGTGCCGATCCGTCGGAAGCGAACCTCGATCGCGCGCTCGGGCTGCTCGGCGCCACGCGGCCGACCGCCGTCAACCTGCGCTGGGCACTCGCACGGCTCGACGCGGCGCTGAGGAGCCTGCCGGCGGCGGATCGGGAAGCTCGGGCCTATGCCGAATCGGCCGCGATCGCCGGGGAGGACGTGGCCGCCTGTCGCGCGATCGGCCGCCACGGGCTCGAATTGCTGCGGGACGTACGCCTGCGCCGCGGGGGCGGGCTGGTGCGCGTGCTCACGCACTGCAACGCCGGCTGGCTCGCGTGCGTGGACTGGGGGACGGCGCTCGCGCCGGTGTACGCGGCTCACGAAGCCGGCGTGCCGGTCCACGTCTACGTCGACGAGACGCGGCCGCGAAACCAGGGCGGCGCGCTCACGGCCTTCGAACTGGGTGCGCACGGCGTGCCGCACACGGTGATCGCCGACAACACCGGCGGCCACCTGATGCAGCGCGGGCTCGTCGACCTGTGCATCGTGGGCAGCGACAGGACGACCGCGGCGGGCGACGTCGCGAACAAGATCGGCACGTACCTGAAGGCGCTCGCGGCGCGCGACAACGACGTGCCGTTCTACGTCGCGCTGCCGTCGTCGACGATCGACTGGACGATCCGGGACGGGGTCGTGGAGGTGCCGATCGAGGAACGGGACGCCCGGGAGGTGACGCACGTGCGCGGGCGCAGCGCGGACGGGACGGTGCTCGACGTCGAGGTCGTCGCGCCCGGCAGCCCCGTCGCGAATCCCGCGTTCGACGTCACGCCGGCGCGGCTCGTGACGGGCCTCGTCACGGAGCGCGGCGTGACGTCGGCGAGCCGCGAGGGACTGCTCGCGCTGTATCCGGAACGGACCAAAACATGACGTCGATGCATGAAACGCCCGGTGAACTGGTTTCGGTGGCGCGCGCGCTCGACGCCGCCGGACTGGTGCCCAACAAGTCGGGCAACGTCTCGTGCCGTTCGAAGGCGGGTTTCCTGATCACGCCGGCAGGCATGCCCTACGCGGACCTCAGCGCGGCCGCGCTCGTCGAGGTGCCGCTCGAGGGCGCGCCAGCCGCGCGCGGCACGCGTCCCTCGTCGGAGTGGCGCATGCACCAGGCGATCTACGCAGCGCGCCCGGACGTCGCCGCCGTGGTGCACACGCACAGTCCGCGGGCGACTGCGCTCGCCTGCGCGGGGCGGGGCATCCCGGCGTTCCATTACATGATCGCGCTCGCAGGCGGCGACGTGCGCTGCATGCCCTACGCGACCTTCGGCACCGCCGGGCTCGCCGAGCGGGCGCTCGAGGGGCTCACCGGTCGCCGGGCTGCACTGCTCGGCAACCACGGCGTCATCACGGTGGGGCCGACGCTGAGGGTGGCCCATTCCGTCGCGGTGGAGGTCGAGAACCTCGCCGGCCAGTACCTCGCCCTGCTGGCGGCCGGGCTCGAGCCGAGGTTGCTTTCGGCTGACGAGCTGGAGCGCGTGACCGCGAAATTCGCGGACTACGGGCGCCTGCCCACCTGAATCGCGCGGCCCGCCGGGCTCACTGCGCCGACGCCGCCGTGCGACGGATCTCGCCGAGGCGCGCGTCGAGCTCCCGTGCCACCTGCTCGTCCTGCTGGCCGAGCTGCTCGGCGTCGGCGTCCGCGTAACCCAGGATGCCCATGTCCGCATAGGCCTTGCGGACCCGGGGTCCCCAGAGCCCGATGTCCCGGATCGTGGGCACGATGCGCGAGAAGAGGCTCGTGCGATAGACCTTCATGAGCTCCGAGCGGTCGACCCATTCCTTGCACTCGTCTACCGGCAGGCCGAGGCACTCCCACACTTCCTCGCCGAGGAAGCGGTCCCGCAGCAGGTAGCAGCCCTCCACCACGAACTCCTCGCGCTCGTCCCGCTCGTGGTCGGTGAGCTCGGGGTAGTAGTCCCGGAGCGCGAGCCGCCCGAACGCGACGTGCCGCGCTTCGTCCTGCATGACGTACGCCGTGACGGACTTCGACAGCGGGTTGGTCGCGAAGTCGCGGAGCAGCCCGAACGCCGCGAGCGCGACGCCCTCGATCAGCACCTGCATGCCGAGGTAGGTCATGTCCCAGCGCGAGTCGCGCAGCGTGTCGTCGATCAGGCTCTGCAGGTGCGGGTTGATGGGGTAGACGAGCTGGTACTTCTCGTGGAGCAGGCGCGAGAAGGCTTCGACGTGGCGCGCCTCGTCCATCACCTGCGTCGCCGCGTAGAACTTCGCGTCCAGGTTGGGCACCTGCTGGACGATCTTCGCGGTGCAGACGAGCGCGCCCTGCTCGCCATGCAGGAACTGCGACAGCTGCCAGGCCTGGATGTGGTGGCGCAGGCGGATGCGCTCGCTCGCGTTCATCCGGTTCCATGCAGGCGAGCCGTAGATCGACAGCATCTGGTCGGGCATGCCGGCCGGGTTTTCGGGGTCGAGCGACTGCGACCAGTCGATGCGCTCGTCGGAGTCCCACTGCTGGCGCTTACCCTTGCGGTACAGCGCGAGCAGCCGCTCGCGCCCGTCCGCGTACTCCCAGCGGAAGTTCGCCTCGAAGTCCTGCGCGACCCGCCAGTCCAGCGAATCGAGCGCGCGGACGTAGTGCTGCTGCGTGGACATGTCGGGACTCCTTGCCGTGGCGGACTTCAGTCGATGACCTCGAACGTGACCCCCGCGTGCGCCTGCAGGCGTTCGACGAGCCGGTCGCCCAGCAGCGTCGCCGGCGTCCAGAACCCGCCGCCGGCGTCGGCGACGTCCTCCGCAAGGCAGGCGCCGGCCTGGCCGAGCATCTTGGCGGTCGAACCGTAGCCGGGATCGCGGTCGCCCGTCACCTTGACGCGCAGCACGTCGCCGCCGGCCGTGCGGCCGAGGAATCGCAGGTCGAAGTGGCCCGTGCGCTGCGCCTCGGCGCTCGGGCCCTCGCCGGGCTCGGGCAGCACGCGCTTCAACAGCCAGCGGGACGGCGGCAGCGCGCTCGCGACCACGAAGCCCGCGAGGCCCGCCGAGACGGCCGAGGCACCGAGCCGCCCCTTGAGGCCGCGGCCCGTGAGCATCGCCTCGTCGTAGCGGAACTCCCGGCCGTAGGCCTGCTTCGCGAGCGCATTGGAGCGCTGCACGACACGGGTGTTGATGCCGGACATGATGAAGGGGGCCGCCCACGCGTCGAAGTCCGCGTCGAACATCGGCCCCTTCACGTTCGGCTGGCGCACGCGGGGCTCGTATCCCGTCGGGCAGAGCGAGTACGGGTCGGCGAGTTCCTTGCGCAGCGCCGGGTCGCGCGCAGCCTGCTCGACGAGGTTGAGCAGGCTCGCGACCGTGCCGCCCGAGAAGCCGCCGCGGGCGCTGCGGACGCGCATCTTGACCTCGACGCACGGCTGGCCGTGCCGCTCCTGCGCCGCGCGCTGCAGGAAGTGGACGCCGAGATCGGAAGGGATCGAGTCGAAGCCGCAGCAATGCACGATGCGGGCACCGGAGCGGCGCGCGGCCTGTTCGTAGCTGCCGATCATGCGCCGGACCCACTGCACCTCGCCCGTGAGGTCGCAGTAGTCGGTGCCCGACTCGGCGCACGCCCGCACCAGCGGCTCGCCGTAGAGCGCGTACGGCCCCACGGTCGAGACGACGACGCGGGTCGCCGCGCACATGCGCGCAAGGGCGGCCTCGTCCGCTGCGTCCGCCACCAGCATCGGCAGCCGGCCCGCCTTCATGCCGAGCGAGGTCCGGAGCGCGTTCAACTTCGCCTCGGAGCGGCCCGCGATGGCCCACTTGAGGCCTCGCTGCACGCCGTACTGGTCGAGCAGGTAGCGGGCGACGATCTGGCCCACGAAGCTCGTGGCGCCGAAGACGATCAGGTCGTGGTTCGGGGACGGCATGGGAGAGCCTCGGCCTGCGGGAAGCCGCAGCATGGCATAGAATCCCGGCCTAGTCGCACGTGGGACAGGACAGGAACGTGATGCAGGCGGAAGCGATCTACCAGGATCTGCGGCGGAAGCTCGGCGATGTCATGCCCGAGGCCGAACTGCTCCTCAAGGCCGAGGTGGCCGCCGAGGTGCTCGCGCTCAAGGCCGAGCGCGACGCGGTGATCCTCGGTCACAACTACATGGAGCCGGCACTCTTCCACACCGTGCCGGATTTCCGGGGCGACTCGCTCGAGCTGAGCCGCCGCGCGGCCGAGACGGACAAGCCCGTGATCGTGTTCTGCGGGGTCCGCTTCATGGCCGAGACGGCCAAGATCCTGAACCCGGGCAAGACCGTGCTGCTGCCGACGGAGCGGGGCGGCTGCTCGCTCGCCGAGAGCATCACGGCGGCGGACGTCCGCGCGCTGCGCGCCGCCTACCCGGGCGTTCCGATCGTGACCTACATCAACACCTACGCGGACGTGAAGGCGGAGTGCGACATCTGCTGCACGTCCAGCAACGCCGTCGCGGTGGTCGAGTCGCTCAAGACGGACACCGTCATCTTCCTGCCCGACGAATACCTGGCGAAGAACGTCGCCCGCGAGACCGGCTGCCACGTGATCGTCCCGAGCGTGCTGCCGAAGCCGGGCGCCGGGGCGCGGCCCGGCACCGACGTCGAGCGCACGATGATCGCGTGGAAGGGTCGCTGCGAGGTGCACGAGCTCTTCACGCCCGAGGACATCGACTCGGTGCGCTCCCAGTTCCCGGACGTGATGATCCTCGCGCACCCGGAATGCAGCCCGGAGGTCGTCGCGAAGGCGGACTACTCCGGCAGCACGACGGCGATGATCAAGGCGGTCGAGCAGTCGAAAGCGAAGCGCTTCCTGCTGCTCACCGAGTGCTCGATGGGCGACAACATCGTCGCCGCGAACCCGGAGAAGGAGATGCTGCGGCTCTGCAGCCACCGCTGCCCGCACATGCACGAGATCACGCTCGAGCAGACGCGCGATTCGCTCAAGTACCTGCGCTGGGTCATCGACGTGCCCGAGGACGTCCGCATCCGCGCGCTCCGCTCGGTCGAGCGAATGCTCGCGATCGGCCCGAAAATCGATTGAGCGAGGCGATCCAGACCGACGTGCTCGTGCTCGGCTGCGGCATCGCCGGCGGCACGGCGGCGCTCGAGCTCGCCGAGGCCGGTCTCGACGTGCTGATCGTCTCCCGGGCCGAGCGTGCCGAGGAGTCGAACACGTACTGGGCGCAGGGCGGCATCATCTACACCGCCCCCGACGACGCGCCCGAACTGCTCGCGAAGGACATCGAGCACGCGGGCGACGGCATCTGCCACCGTCGCGCGGTCGAGATCCTGACTCGCGAGGGCCCGGAACTCGTCGAGCGCATCCTGCTCGAGCGGCTGCGCGTGCCCTTCGACCGCAAGCCCGACGGCAGCCTCGCGCTCGGCCGCGAGGGCGGCCACTCGCTGCCGCGGATCCTGCACGCCACCGACGCCACCGGCCGCGCGATCGAGGACTCGCTGATCGCAGAGCTGCGGCGCCACCCGCGCGTGCGCTTCCTCACGAGCCACACGGGGGTCGACCTCCTCACGCCCGCGCACCACGGGCGAGACCGCCGGGCCATCTACGACCCGCTCTCCTGCGTCGGCGCCTACGTGCTCGACCAGTCGACGGGACGCATCGTCCGCTGCTTCGCCCGCGCGACCATCCTCGCCACGGGTGGCCTCGGCCAGATCTACCTGCGCACGACCAACCCGGTCGGCTCGCGCGGCGACGGCCTCGCGATGGCCTATCGCGCCGGCGCCCGCGTCATCAACACGGAATACGTGCAGTTCCACCCGACCGCGTTCTACCACCGCAACGCGCCGTGCTTCCTCGTCACCGAAGCGGTCCGCGGCGCCGGTGCGAAACTGGTCGACGAACGGGGCAACCCGTTCATGGAGCGCTACGAACCGGAGTGGAAGGACCTCGCGCCGCGCGACGTCGTTGCCCGCAGCATCCACTCGGAGATCCTCCAGCGCGGCGTTCCGAACGTCTACCTCGACCTGCGCTCGAACATCCCGGCCGAGCGCATCCGGACCGAGTTCCCGGGCATGTACCGCGGCTGCCTCGAGTACGGCATCGACGTCACGCGCGACCTGCTGCCGGTCGTGCCCGCCGCCCACTACGCGGTGGGCGGCGTCTGGGCCGACGAGCACGGCCGCAGCACGATCGAGCGGCTCTACGCGGTGGGCGAGGTCTCGTGCACCGGGCTGCACGGCGCGAACCGGCTCGCGAGCACGTCGCTGCTCGAGGGGCTGGTCTGGGGCTACCGCTCGGCCCGGCACATCGCGGCGGACCTCGCGACGCACGACGGCGTGCGCTACGACGACATCCCGGCCTGGCAGCCGACCGGCCACGAGCTGCCGGACCCCGCGCTGATCGCGCAGGACATGGGCTCGATCAAGCACATCATGTGGAACTACGTGGGCCTCGTGCGCACCACGCGCCGCCTCGCGCGCGCGATCCAGGACCTCCGCAACCTCGAGGTCGAGATCGAGCGCTTCTACCGCGCGGCGGCGCTCACCGACGAGCTGCTCGGGCTCCGCAACGCCGTGCGCGTCGCGCTGATCGTCACGCTCGCCGCGTGGGAGAACCACGAGAGCCGCGGCTGCCACTACCGGGAGTAGCGCGCCGCTGACCGGAGGGAATGAAGTCCGTACGGCGTAGTGCGGCCAATCCCGGGGTTCGCCACGTACTGGCGGTCGTCAAAGCCCGCACACCCTTCGGTGTCTCTCGTCACACACGACTCCCAGGGCGCCGACCTCATGCCCAGATGAGTAGTGGTCGCCGCCGGAAACCGTGCTCGGATCGGTCCACGAGTGTCCGCTTTGCGCCGTCGGCAAGGTCTCGAATCGGCCATAACCGGCCCCTGGTGATCCGCTCAGAATTTCTCCCACTGGACCGCCTTGGATGGCTGGTTTACGGCGGTCAATTTGAGCTCCGCTTTGGCTCGTCCCGGCCAGAAGCGGACGGATGCCGTTCCCAGGCTGCCGGCGTGGGTTCAGTTTCCATCAGCCGC
>RPQJ01000051.1 GCA_003819815.1 Lysobacterales bacterium | reverse complement strand
TGCTTCTACATGGCGGTGCAGGCGTTCGACCTCGCCGAGCGCCTGCAGACGCCGGTGTTCGTGATGTCGGACCTCGACATCGGCATGAACGACTGGATGTGCCCCGAGCTCAAGTGGGACGATGCGTACCGCCCGGACCGCGGCAAGATGCTCACGAAGGAGCAGATCGAGGCGCTGCCGAAGTTCCACCGCTACCTCGACGTCGACGACGACGGCATCCCGTACCGCACGCTGCCCGGCGTCACGCCGAAGGGCGCCTACTTCACGCGCGGCTCGGGCCACAACCAGTACGGCGGGTACACCGAAGACTCGCAGGAGTACCAGGTGGTCATGGACCGTCTCGTGCGCAAGTTCAAGCGCGCGAAGACGCTGGTGCCGCCGCCCGTCATCGAGGCCACCGGCACGAGCTCGCTCGGCCTCGTCGCGATCGGCTCGAGCCGCGGCGCGGTGAACGAGGCGCGCGACATCCTCGCGAAGCGGGGCATCCCCGTGGACTACATGCGCATCAAGGCGTTCCCGTTCACCAAGGAGGTCGAGTCGTTCATGGCCTCGCACGAGAAGATCTTCGTCGTCGAGCAGAACCGCGACGCGCAGCTGCGCGCGCTGCTCACGCTCGAGACCGACGTGCCGAAGTCGAAGCTGCACTCGATCCTGCACTACAACGGCCTGCCGATGACCTCGAAGGAGATCGTCGAGGCGGTGCTCGCGGAGCTCGGCGAGTCCCGCCGCTCGCTCGCTTCCGTCTGAGGAACCAAGATGTCCTTCATCAACAAGCCGAAGGTCCGCCATCCCGACCTGCCGAAGAACGCGCTCGGCCTCACGCGCCGCGACTACGAGGGCGCGATGTCGACCCTGTGCGCGGGCTGCGGCCACGATTCCGTCACCGCCGCGATCATCGAGGCGATCTGGGGGCTCGGCATCCGCCCCGAGCAGCTCGTGAAGTTCTCGGGGATCGGCTGCTCGTCGAAGACCACGGCCTATTTCGCGAGCGGCTCGCACGGGTTCAACGGCGTCCACGGCCGCATGCCGTCGGTCGCGACGGGCGCCAACGCGGCGAACAAGGCGCTTTACTACATCGGCGTCTCGGGCGACGGTGATTCGCTGTCGATCGGCTTCGGGCAGTTCGCGCACGCGATCCGCCGCAACCTGAACATGCTGTACATCTGCGAGAACAACGGCGTGTACGGCCTCACCAAGGGGCAGTTCTCCGCCTCGGCCGACATCGGCACGAAGTCGAAGAAGGGCGAGGAGAACCAGCAGGCGCCCGTCGACCCGTGCCTCGCCGCGCTGTCGCTCGGCGGCAGCTTCATCGCGCGCAGCTTCTCCGGGGACCGCGAGCAGCTCGTGCCCCTGATCCAGGCGGGCCTGACGCACAAGGGCTTCGCGATGATCGACGTGATCTCGCCCTGCGTGACGTTCAACGATCACGTCGGCTCGACGAAGAGCTACGCCTTCACGCGCGAGCACTACCAGGAAGCCGTGCACGCGGACTACGTCCCGCCGCGCCAGGAGATCAGCGTTTCCTACGCGGAGGGCGAGGCCCTGCCGGTCGAGATGCACGACGGCAGCCGGCTCGTGCTGCGCAAGCTCGACAAGGACTACGACCCGACGCACCGCGGCAAGGCGTTCGAGTACATGCGCACGAAGCTGCGGCAGGGCGAGCACGTCACCGGGCTCATCTACCTCTCGGCAAACGCGCAGCCCGACATGCACGAGATGGCGCGCACGACCGACGTGCCGCTGAACCAGGTGCCGTACGAGAAGCTGCACCCGGGCGCGGACGGGCTCGCGAAGATCCTGAAGCGCTACGCCTGACCGGCGTCACGAACCGCGCCCCGCGGGCTTCCGTGGCCACGTCGATCTGGCTATGATGGCCCGATGAAGAAGGCCTCCATCTCGGAGCTCAAGAACCAGCTCAGCGCCTACCTGCAGCGCGTCCGGGCCGGGCAGACCGTGATCGTCTACGATCGCGACCGCCCGATCGCACGCATCGATCGCGTCGCGGACGAGGATGACGACGACCGCATCGCGCAGCTGCAGCGCGCCGGCATCATCACCCCGCCCAGTGAGTCCTTGTCGCTGGATCTGGTCCGCACGCCGCTGCCAGGCGCGGCGCAAAGCGTCGTCGAGGCGCTGCTCGAGGACCGCGCGGAGGGCCGGTGAGGTTCTGGGACTCGTCCGCGATCGTGCCGCTGATCGTCGACGAGCCGGGCCGCGACCACCTGCTCGCCATGCTTGAGGCCGATCCCGTGATGGTCGTCTGGTGGGGTACGCCGGTCGAACTCGTCTCCGCGCTGTCGCGTCGGGAACGCGATGGCTCGCTGCCCACGACCGTCGCCAGCGCGGCAGTGGAACGCGTGCGGAAGCTCGAGCGGACCTGGCATCAGGTGGTGCCCACCGACGTTCTGCGCCAGCGGGCGCAACGACTGTTGCGGGTGCACCCTCTGCGAGCAGCGGACAGCCTGCAGCTCGCAGCCGCGCTCGGCATCGCAGGCACGGACCCCTCCTCCGTGAGCTTCGTCACCCTCGACCAGCGACTGCTCGATGCGGCGCAGCGGGAAGGCCTGGCGGTCGAGCCGGCGTGACCAGGACGGGGTCGTCGTCGTCCGGAAGCTGCACTGCGTCTCCATCGCCGCGCCCGCGCGCCTGTAGAGTCCGCAGCATGGAGCACCCGATCGATCTTGCCCGCCGTGACGGCCTGAATGGACGCTGCCGCCGCGCACTCCTGATCGGCACTGCTTTCCTGCTTGCGACGTTCGTGACGCCGGCGATCCACGCCCAGGTCTATCGCTGGGTGGACGAGAACGGCGTCATCCACCTCTCGAGCGAGAAGCCGCCCGCCGGCGTGAAGGCGGAGCGCCTCGACATCAAGACCTCGAGCACGGCCAGGCGACCGAGCACGAGTTCGACCAGCGGCAGATCGTCGGGCAGCAACCAGCCCCCACCGAAGCCGGTGTCGCCGGAACAGGCCGCCGCCCGCGCGCAGCTGCTCGGTCAGCTCCAGACGCGCGAGTGCGTGATCGCGCTCGAGGCGCTCGAGCGCAAGACGGGCGGCACGGAACCCACGTCCGCCACCGAGATCCGCCGCCTCAAGCAGACGGCGGACCTGAACTGCAGCGACGATCCGGTGTTGCGGCGCGAACAGGAGGAGATGGCAGCGAAGCTGCGCGTCGCCAACAGCCCGGATTGCGTCGAAGCGCGCAACCGGCTGTGGGAGATGATGGCGCCCGGCTCGACGACCCCGAAGGACACGCTGCGGTCGCAGCAGGCGTTCGTCGACGGGCACTGCACCGCGCCGGTGCGGTAAGGTGGTCGCCGGCTGGCCGCCAGAAGGCGCCCGGCACGACTCAAGAATCGGGGCGGGATGGAGCGTTCAACCGAGGTTCCGTGGCTCGCGATCGTGAACCCGGCGTCCGGCCGTGCCGATGCCGGTCGGTCGTGGCGCTCGATCGAGCGTGCGCTGCAGGCCGTCGGCGTGCAGTGCGACATGATCCGGACGCAGGGACCGGGGCACGCCGGCGATCTCGCGGCGCGAGCCATCGCAGAAGGGCGTCGCCGGCTGCTCGCCGTCGGCGGCGACGGCTCGGTGAACGAAGTCCTGCAGGGAATCATGAATGCGGGGCCCGACGTCGCGGCGAAGGTGACGCTCGCCGTGGCGCCGAACGGCACCGGGAACGACTGGGCCCGCTCGCTCGGCATCGGCCGTGACCCGCGCGACATCGCCGCGGCCGTGGCAGCCGGCCGCACCATGCTGCACGACGTCGGGGCGATCGATTTCGCGGCTCCGGGTGCGCCGCGGCACTGGTTCATCAACGTCGCGGGCGCCGGGTTCGACGCGCTCGTCACGGAGCGCGTGCCGCGGCCGGTGCCCTCCGCCTTCACTTACCTCGGCATCGCGTTGCGGGAACTGCGCTCCTACCGCGCGCCCGAGTTCCGCATCACGGCCGACGATACGACGCTCGAGGGGCGGTTCCTGCTCGCCTTCGTCGCGAACGCGCGCTACTGCGGCAACCGCATGCACGTCGCGCCGACGGCACGCATGGACGACGGGCTCCTCGACGTGGTCGCGGTCGACGCCCTCTCGCTGCCGCAGGCGCTGCCGAAGCTCGGCAAGCTGTATGCCGGGCGGCTCCTCGGCGACCCGGCGATCCATCACCTGCGCGCGGCCCGCGTCCGGATCGAGACCCGGCCGGACGCGGCGGTGCAGGCCGACGGCCAGCTTCCGGGTCGCACGCCTGCGGAGTTCAGCCTCGAGCCACGTGCCCTGCGCGTGATCACCGGCCGCTGATCAGAGCTCGCTGGGTCCGGTGGCGAGCAGGTGCAGGAGCTCCCGCTGCGACTGCACTTCGCAGCGCGTGAAGATGTGCTTCAGGTGCGTGCGCACCGTGTTGAGCGACAGGTCGAGCGCCTCCGCGGTCGCTTCCGCGCCGCGGCCCGCAAAAAGGCTCCGCGCGACCTCGGCCTGCCCGCGCGTGAGACCGTACACCTCGGTCAGCACCTCGATCGAGATCTCGCGGCGCTCCGGCGGACCGTAAATCAGCAGGAAGAATGCGACCTCGCGCTGGTCGGCAGCCGGCGGCACCGGCACGAGGACGACACGACTCGGGGGCCGCCCGTTGTGGCGCAGGCGGAACGCGAGCGGACCGAGGCTCTTGCCGTCGCCCTTGCGGTACTCGGCGATGTGCCGGCTCAGCCGCTCGTCGAGATCCGCGCGCGTGAACCCCAGCCGGCCGGCGGTCACCTTGAGGCCGTTCGGCTCCGCGAGCAGCCGGCGGCCGAGTGCATTGGCGTCCTTCACCCGGCGTCGCTCGTCGATCAGGATGACGCCGCGGTCGATGCGGTCGAGGATCAGCCGGCCGAGGCCGCTGAAGACGCGGTTGCCGCTCCCGGCCGGGAAGGAACCGCGCGGCGCCTTCCCTGGCACCGCACGGCTCCCATCGCTGCCCGTCCGCCGTCTGCCGGTGGATCTCGGCCTCGAGACGCCGGCCTCGCGCGGTGCGGAAGTCTCGTCGTCGCCGTTCCGTGTGGTGCGCGACCGTCCCAGGACACGCCTCCCTTGCCTGCGGCGTATTCGTGGTTCCAATAGACCACAAACCGGCCCGGGTGGAATCACCCAAATAGGTGAGGAGCCCGACGGGTGGCGTCGCCCGCAACATTCCTGTCATGTGGGGCTCCTAGTGTGGTGGGCTGCTTCCCGTCGTTCCCCCATGTCGACCGACCGCCTCCTCGAACGCACCCTTGCCGCGCTGCGGACACTCCGGGACCGGGCCCTCGAGTTCGAGGCGACCCACGCCCCGGAGCTCGACGCCGTCGAGCCGCGTTTCCGCAACAGCGCCCGCAACCTGCTGCACTACCTGAGCATGCGGCAGCAGGACATCCGGAACCTCCAGCACGACCTGCACTCGCTGGGCCTGTCGTCGCTCGGCGTCAGCGAGTCGCACGTGCTCGCGACCTTCAACGCGGTGATCGCGAACGTCGAGGCGCTCGCCGACGCGGTGGCGAGCCCCGCGCCGGCCCCGCCGGCCGACTTCCTGACCGGCCCGCTGCTGCTGCGGGACCACGCACGCCGCCTGCTCGGGCCGACGCCGCGGCACCGCTCGGTGCGGATCATGGTGACGATGCCGAGCGCCGCTGCGGACGACGCCCGGCTGATCGAGGACCTGCTCCGCGCCGGCATGGACGTGATGCGCATCAACTGCGCCCACGACGACGCTCAGGCGTGGCGACGCATGGCCGCGAACCTGCGCCACGCGGAACGGGTCGTCGGCCGTCACTGCCGCATCCAGGCGGACCTCGCGGGACCGAAGCTGCGCACGGGTCCCATCGGTCCGGTCGGCCACTTCGCGCGCATCAAGCCGAAGCGCGACGCGATGGGCCGCACGGTGACCCCGGCCCGCGTCTGGCTCACGCCGGCACTGCAGCCCGAGACTCCGCCGCCCGGCGCGACGCCCGTGCCGCTCGCCGGCCTGCCGGACGAGGGCCTTCAGGCAGGCGACCGCCTCGAACTCGTCGATCTGCGCGGGCGCGAGCGAGCGCTCATCGTCACGGCGACCGCGGGCCGCTCGGCGCTCGCCGACGCGGCCCAGTCGATGTACGTGGCGCAGGACCAGCACGTGACCGTGGTCCGCGACGGGCAACGGGCCTTCGAACTCGTCGTCGGTCCGCTGCCGGGCGTCGTCGTGCCGATCCGCCTCGAGCTCGGGGAGCCGCTCGTGCTGACGCGCGCTGTAGACCCAGGACGGGCCGCGGGTCGGGACGCCGACGGCATCATGGTCGAGCCGGCGCGCATCCACTGCACGCTGGCGGCTGCCTTCGAGCGCGTCCGGCCGGGCGAGCGGGTGTGGCTCGACGACGGCAAGATCGGCGGCGTCGTGCGCGCCTGCGACGGCGAGCGGATCGAGATCGAGGTGACGCACGCGCCGCCGGCCGGCGCGAGCCTCAAGGCCGAGAAGGGCATCAATTTCCCGGACACCGAGCTCGGGCTCGCGGCGCTCACCGACAAGGACGTGGACGACCTGCGCGAGGTCGTGGGCTTCGCCGACATGATCGCGCTCTCGTTCCTGCGCACGCCGGAGGACGTCCTGCTGCTCGAGGACCACCTGCACGCGCTGGGGGCGGGCCACCTCGGCATCGTGCTCAAGATCGAGAACGCCGCCGCGTTCCGCAACCTGCCGCGCATCCTGCTCGCGAGCCTGCACTCGCCCCCGGTCGGTGTGATGGTCGCGCGCGGCGACCTCGCGGTCGAGATCGGTTTCGAGCGGCTCTCGGAGGTGCAGGAGGAGATCCTCTGGCTCTGCGAGGCCGCGCACGTGCCCGTGATCTGGGCGACCCAGGTGCTCGAAGGCCTCGCGAAGGCCGGTGCCCCCTCGCGTGCCGAGGTGAGCGACGCCGTAATGAGCAGCCGCGCCGAGTGCGTGATGCTGAACAAGGGCCCGCGCGTCGTGAGCACGGTCGAGTTCCTCGCCGACGTGCTGGGCCGCATGGAAGAGCACCACGACAAGCGCATGGCGCTCCTGAGGCGCCTCTCGGTGTCCGAGATCTGACCCGCGCTCAGGCCTTCGCGGCGACGGGATACAGGGCGGCGAGCACTTCGGCGACGGTAGCCTCCAGCAGCGGCCGCAACCGGGCCTCGAGCGCCGCGGCTTCCGTTCCGCGCTCGGCCGCGGACCAGACCGCCGCGAACTCCGGCCCCCGCCGCGCCACCGCCGACTCGACCTGCGCGCGCCAGTGCGACGGATACTCGCCCTGGACATAGTCGCCGCGACCGCGCCCGAAGTGCGCGACAGCGAGGTAGCGCAGCGCGGCGCCCGTCACGCGTCCGGTCAGGAATTCCCCCGACCAGCGCACGACCGAGTCGTCGCGACCGCGCGCGAGGTTGTAAGCCTGCGCGAGGCCACGCCCCCCCGCGGCGCCGAGCAGTCCTCCGATCAGCGCGCCCGCGCCGAAGGTGAGGCCGCCCGCCGCGAGGTCGGCCGCGAGGCCGCCGAGGGCTCCCGAGAGGGCGGCGCCGATGACGCTGGACTTGCCGGGATCGACCGCCTGCTCGACGGCGTACTCCGTGCCAAGCCGATGCAGGACCTCGGCCGCGGCACGCCCGCCGAGGCCGTGCAGTTCGATCAGCCGGTCGGTCGCGGCCCGGACCTGCTCGTCGAGGCGGCGCGCGAGCTCGCCCATCGCGGCATCGACGCCCGGGTCGGTTCCCGCCTCGGCGCCGCGCAGCACGCGTCCGAGCAGCGAACGCGCCGTGACGGCGAGGCCCGATTTCGGGATCGAGACGGTGTGGCTCGCTGCCGCCGCGAGCTGCGCCGCGAGCGCCTGCATCGACTGCTCGAAGATCGCGCGGTTGCGGCTCCGCCACGCGTCCGCGAGCCGTTCGAACGCAGCACGCCGTTCGTCGGGCAGCACCGAGGCGATCGCATCGAGCAGCGCGTGCTCCTGCACCCAGCACCGGGCGAACGCGTCGAACGCGATCACGCCGCGCACCGGGGCATGCCCGCCGAAATGCCGCGACCAGCGCCCGACGTCGTGGTCCTCGTCGGCCACCGAGCGGGGCGGGCCGAGCTGGTTCAGCAGCACGAGCACCGGGCGCCCGATCCAGCCCAGGATCTTCATTTCCGCGTCGACGTAGCCGGCGGCGGCGGGATCCTCGCCGGCGTTCACGAGGTAGAGCACGACGTCCGCCTCGTCGCGGACGTTGCGGATCGCCTGCTGGCTGCTGAAGAACGGTCGGTCGACGAAGCGGTCCCAGACCTGCGTCAGGAACCAGCCGAGCGGGTTGCCGCTCTGCTCGAGCCGCCGCAGCAGGCGCGCACTGTCGCCGAATCCGGGCGTGTCCCAGAGCAGCAGCACGTCGCCCGCGGGCGATTCGACGAGCGGATAGGCATCCGCGGTCTCGGTGACGTGCGGCAGGTCGCGCACCTCGCCGACGTCGCGTCGCAGCAGCGTGCGCGCGAGCGTCGTCTTGCCGACGTTCGTGTGCGAGATCAGGCTCAGCGCGATGCGCGAGGCCGGGCCGACGTCGGCGTCGGTCAAGGCATGCCCTCCGCCGCGGCAGGCGCCTCGCGCGCGGCGCGGGCGAGATCGACGAGTTCGGGCTCGAGCCCGTAGCCCGCGACGAACCGTCGCCACAGCGTGCGCCGCTCCTCGAGGCGTGGCGCGAGCGTCGCATCGCCGGACATCCGCTCCGAATACGGCGCTTCGTCGACGACCACCCGGACCCGCGCGGGCGGGCGGGCGCGATGCGCCGCGTCGCGCGCTGCCGCGATGACGGCGCCGTGATTCTCGGCTTCGGGCGTGGCCGCGAGGGTCAGCAGCAGCACGTGTTCGTCGGCCACGCGGTGGGCGGAGAGGTCGAACGCGGGACCCGCCATGTCCTCCTCGCCGTAGCGCAGCGACGTGCGGCGGTCGAGCTGCACGTCGTGGCCCGCGGCGCCCGATAGCCAGCGCCGCAGTCCCGCGAGCGAAGCCTCGGCGGGCTCGTAGGCATACGGCGTGACGCTGACGGTGCCCGTGCTGCGCACGAGTCCGCCGCCGCGGAACGCATCGGCCGCATACGCATGGAGCCCGTCCGGCAGTCGCCGCGACAGGCCGAGGCGCAGGAGCGCGAGGCGTGCGAGCGCGGCCAGCGCGAGCCGAGGCAGGATCACGAAGCACGCGAGGCTCAGCGCGATCAGGTGGATCCAGGGCGCGGCATTGGCTCCGCCGCCGGTCGGCGTCCACCGCAGTGCCTCGATTTCGGCGACGGTGCGCGGCAACTCGACGCCGGACCAGCCCGCGACGGGTCCGTACACGAGGCCGACCAAGGTCCCTACCTGCGACGGCCCGAGGAACGTGCTTTCCCAGCCGGCTTCGTAGCGCAGCGCGAGCCCGCGCACGTAGAGACCCGCGACGAGCCCGAGCGCGACGGCCGCTGCGGCGAGATGCAGCCACTGCCGCGCGTGCTGCGCGAGGTACGGCCGCCCCACCTCGGCCCAGCTCGACGCGTAGTCGGCGAGCGCCTGGCCGAGCACCGCGTGGACTCGCGAGGTGTCTTTCACGAGCCGCCCGAGCCGTCCCGCGAGCGAGCGCTGCAGCCAGCCCGCGCGCGCCGGCCGCTGGCCTTGTGGACGAAGGCGGCGGCGCAGCCAAGAGATCGCGAGCATCGCGTAGACGGCAAGGTTCCAGACCATGAGGCCGAGGAACGGGAACGCGAGGATGTCGATCCGCTTCGAGCCGTCGAGTGCCGAGAGCCCGACGCCCGTGGCGAACGAAGCGATCATCAGCAGCACCCCGAGCCACGCCGGCGTCGTGGTGCGGCCGAGTGCCTCCTCGACCACTGGGTGCCGTTGCGCCAGGGGCCCGACCAGTCGTTCCGCGCGCTCGGCGAGGGCCCGCGCAAGCACGGTGTCGCTCGCCGTCTCCCCGGGAGACACGGCTCCGACGGAGCGCAGCGTCTCCCGCGTGGCGTGGGCGCGGTCGCCCGGTGGAATGACCGAGCCCGCGCGATCGACCTCCTCGATCGCCTTCACCAGCAGGACGGAACGCAGCGAGCTTTCGCGCATCGTGGCGGCATCCTACCCGATCGCGCATCCAGCCCATTGCGGGCCACGGGTTGCGGGGATTACCGTCGGACTCCTTCCATCCGGCGAGGCCTCGCGATGACGGAGGTGCTGGTCATCCATCGGGGCGGCTGCCACTGCGGCGCGGTCCGGTTCGAAGTGGGCGCGCCCGCGCGGCTCGTCGTGCACGAGTGCAACTGCTCCATCTGCGCGATGACGGGGTACCTGCACCTGATCGTCCCCGCGAGCCGCTTCCGCCTGATCGCCGGGGCCGGGGAACTCACCACCTACACGTTCAACACGGGGACGGCGCGCCACCTGTTCTGCCGCCGCTGCGGCATCAAGTCGTTCTACGTGCCGCGCTCGAACCCGGACGGCTACAGCGTCAATGTGCGCTGCCTCGCGCCCGGTACCGTGGAGAGCGTGGAGACCGATCCGTTCGACGGCCGGAACTGGGAGGCGGCGGCCGGGGCGCTCAGGCACCTGTCGAGCGAGCCGTAGCTCCGGGGCCCGGCCACGCCAGGATCAGGCGGAGCGATCCGGCCGAGTGCCTCGCGCGGCGGTGGACGGGGATTGCGCCGCGTCCGCCGTGCTGCCGCGCAGGTTCGAAGAGACGACCGGAACGCGGTTCGCCCGGCGGCTGCGCAGCCGGGCCTCGAGCTCCGCCGCCTCGCGGGCGGCGCGCCGGCGTCGCTGTCCCAGGGCGTACCAGGTGACGAGAAGCGCGACCACGGCGGCGATCAACAGCAGGTTCATGTCCGTTCCCTCGGCTATTTCGGGTCCCACGATCCTGGGGACACGGCCGGCATTCTATAGGACGCCGGCCCCGGGGAGGCATCGCCCGCGCCGGCAAGCCTCCCGCCGTGCAACTACCAGTGGATGCCCCGCATCAGCATCGCGAAGAGCATCGCTTCCTTCGTCGGCGGACGCGGCGGCTCGCCCTCCCGCTTGCCATGGGCCGCCGCGGAGTCCGGGAACATCCGGTAGGCGGAATTCATGACCACCTCGGACAGCTTCGGCATCACGAGGTGCATGATCTCCGCCATCACGCCGAGCCGCGTCGCGATGCGCTGCGGCTGGCGGATGATGGCGTCCGCAATCATGTCGGCCGCCTCGTCGGGCGAGATGATCGTCGGCATCTCGTCATAGAGCTTGGTGGGCGCGATCATCGGCGTGCGCACGAGCGGCATGTTGATGATCGTGAAGTGCACGTTCTCGTCGTGGAACTCGGAGGCCGCGCAGCGCGCGAACGACTCGAGCGCCGCCTTCGAAGCGACGTACGCCGAGAACCGCGGCGCGTTCGTGAGCACGCCGATCGAGGAGACGTTGATCACGTGGCCGCTGCGCCGCGCCGTCATCGACGGCAGCAGGTTCATGGTGAGCCGCACGCACGCGAAGTAGTTGAGCTGCATCGTGCGCTCGAAGTCGTGGAAGCGGTCGTACGACAGGGCGAGCGAGCGGCGGATCGAGCGGCCGGCGTTGTTCACCAGCACGTCGACCTGCCCGAACTCCTTCAGGATGTCCTTCGCGAGCTTGTCGTTCGCCGCGTAATCGGTGATGTCGCAGGAGTAGGTCTTCGCGTGGCCGCCGCGGTCGGCGATCTTCTTGCGGACCTCGGCCAGCTTCTCCTCGTCGCGCGCGACGATCACCACCTTGCCGCCCGCGTCCGCCACGCGGATCGCGACCGCCTCGCCGATGCCGGACGAACCGCCCGTCACGACGACGACCTTGCCCTTCACCGCGCCGCGGAGGCTGCGGTCGATCGAGAGGTCCGGGTCGAGGTGGCGCTCCCAGTAGTCCCACAGGCGCCACGCGTAGTCCTCGAGCGCGGGCACGCGGATCTTCGCCTTGTCGAGGAGCTTGCGCGTCTCGGTGGAATCGAATCGCGTCGGGTAGTTCACGAACTGCAGCACGGACTTCGGGACCTGCAGGTCGCGCAGCACCTGGTCGACGACGTTCTGGATGGGCTTGCTGCGCTCGACCGACTTCGTGACCTGCTCGGGCACGACCGCGAACATCTTCGGGTCGACGCGGAACGCCATCTCGGGCGCGTGGGCCGCCCGCGCGAACACGTTCAGGATCTCGCCGACTCGTCGCGGTTTCGGGTCGGTGAGGTGGAAGCAGCGACCGTCGAGCTTCGGCTGGTGCGCGAGGTGCACCATCGCGTCGACGACGTAGTCGACCGGCACGAGGCTCATGTAGCCGCCCTCGATGCCGACGAGCGGCACCCAGCGTGGCCACGACTCGCGAAGCTTCTGCAGCGCCTTGAAGAAATAGTACGGGCCGTCGATCTTGTCGATGAAGCCGGTCTGGGAGTGCCCGACGACGGCGCCCGGGCGGTAGATGCGGAACGGCAGCCGGCCGTTGGTGCGCACGAGTCCTTCGGAGTCGTGCTTGGTGCGGTGGTACGGGTGGTCGAGCGCCTCGGCCTCCTCGAACATGTCCTCCGTGAACGTGCCGCGGTAGAGTCCGGCAGCCGCGATCGAGCTCACGAGGTGGAAGCAGCCCGCCTTCACGCCTTCGGCCAGCGCGAGTGCATTCGTCGTGCCGGCGATATTGGCCTTTTCCATCGTCTCGGCACTGGCGTCGATGTCGTAGACGGCGCCCAGGTGGAAGAAGTGCTTCACCTTGCCACGGAGCCGGGCCACGTCGGCCTTGCCGACGCCGAGCATCGGCTGGCCCAGGTCGCCCTTGATCATGACGACGCGCTTCGCGCTGTCCTTGCCCCAGAACTCGCGCAGCTCGTCGAGCTTGCCCGCGGACCTGGGCCGCACGAGCACGTAGACCGTGCCCTTGCCGCGGCGCAGCAGCGCCTCGACGAGATAACGCCCGATGAACCCGGTCGCACCGGTGACGAAATAGGTCATTCATTTCTCCCCCGCACGCAGCCGCCCTGGACCACGCACGCTGTACCGATTTTTCCGGGTACCTTAGGGGTCGTGCCCCCGCAGGTCAACGTGGCGGCTTCATCCGGCCGCCGCCCGGCACCCGCGGCCGCGCAACGGGAGGCGACGGAGCAGCAGCGCATGCAGGCGACCCACCACCAGCGGATGTCGAGTGTCGACACGGCGTGGCTCCGGATGGACGGGCCCGGCCACGCGATGATGATCGTCGGCGTCGCGATCACAGCGGCGCCCGTCGCTCCCCGCGCCTTCCGGCGGATGCTCGCCGAGCGGCTGCTCTGCTACCCACGCTTTCGTCACAAAGCCGTGGCCGACCCGCTCGGCGCCTCGTGGGTCGAGGACGAAAATTTCGACCTCGACCGGCACTGCGAGGTGATCGCTCTGCCGGAGCCCGCGGGACAGCCCGGGCTCGAACGGCTCGTCGCGGAACTCGCGAGTACGCCGCTCGATCCGCGGCGCCCGCGCTGGCAGATGCACCTGGTCGAGCGCTACGGAACGGGCAGCGCGTGGATCATCCGGGTGCATCACTGCTACGCCGACGGCATCGCGATGATCCGGGTGCTGCTCTCGATGACGGAACAGGACCCGGCGCCGGCGCTCGCGGCAGGGCAGCGCGGCCGGCGCGCGGCCCGCCCAGCTGCGAGCGGGGCGGAGCCCCCGCGCACGGGGTGGGCCGGCCGCGCCATGCAGCCGGCAGGCGACCTGCTCGAGCAGGTGGTCGTCGAGGGCATCCGCCTGCTCGAGGGCGGCGTGCATCAGGCCTTCCATCCCGACCGCGCGGCAAACCTGCTGCGACGCACGGGCAATGCGCTCGGCGAGTTCACCCGTCTGGTGACGCTGCCCGACGATCCGCCCACGCCGTTGCGCGGGCCGCTCTCGGGCCAGAAGGTCGCCGCGTGGGGCCTGCCCATTCCGCTCGACGAGGTCCGCACCATCGCGCGGGCACTCGGCTGCACGGTCAACGACGTGCTGATGGCGACGGTCGCAGGCGCCCTCGGGAGCTACCTGCGCGGACAGGGCTCGGATACGCAAGGGCTCGTGCTCCGGGCGACGGTGCCGGTCAACCTGCGCTCCGCGGACGAGGCGCCTGCGCTCGGCAACCGTTTCGGGCTCGTGTACGTCGACCTGCCCGTGGGCGTCGCGAACCCGATCGAGCGGCTCCACCAGGCACGCGACGCCCTGCTCGCGATCAAGCGCTCGGAGCAGCCGCCGCTGTCGCTCGCGGTGCTGTCGCTGCTCGGCATGGCGCCCGCCGGGCTCCAAGCCCCGGCGATCGAACTCTTCAGCCGCAAGTCCAGCGCCGTCGTCTCGAACGTGCCCGGGCCGCAGTCGCCGCTCCAGGTGTGCGGCCGACCCATCAGGGAGATGTACTTCTGGGTGCCGCAGAGCGGCTCGGTCGGCGTCGGGATCAGCCTGCTGTCGTACGCCGGGCGGGCCTGCTTCGGCGTCATCGCCGACCGCGCGCGGGTTCCCGAGCCGCGGCTGCTCGCCGAGCGGATCGGGCGGGAGTTCGAGAACCTGCTGCTCGCGGTCACCGTGGGAATGCTGGCGTCGCGCCCGCCTGCGGCATCTACCTAGTCCTCGGATTGACACAGTGCAGCATGCGCCTACGATTCGGCGACAATAGGAATGAGTACAGGAGCGGCCGTGGCCGCGAAGGGGCGAGCATGGCGGCGAGCGGCAAGAGACGATCGACCCGGCCCGGCGCAAGGAAAGGCCCCGGGAAAAAGGCGAAAGCCGCGGAGCCGCGGGCGACGCTCGGCATCCCCGACAGTGTCCAGCAGGTGTGGCTCGCGGGCATGGGCGCGATCTCGAAGGCCCAGCAGGAAGGCCCTGCGGCCTTCCAGGACGCCGTGGCCGAGGGCTGGAAGCTGCTCGAGCGGTCGCGATCGAACGCCGAGCAGCGGATCCGCGACGTCTTCGATTCGGCGCAGGGTTCCGTGCAGACGCGCATCGACTCCGCCCGCGACCAGGCTTCGGAGACCTGGGACAACCTCGAGATGCTGTTCCAGAGCCGCGTGCAGAAGGCCCTGCAGCAGATCGGCGTGCCGAGCGCCGAGGAGATCCGGCTGCTGACCCAGCGCGTCGCGGACCTGAACGAGAACGTCAAGGCGCTCGCGGCGCGGCGGGCGCGCGCAGGTGCGCCGTCGCGCGGCCGCGGGAAGCCGGCTACGCGCCGGCCACGCGCGGCAACCCGCAAACCGCGGGCCGGCTGAACGCACGGAGCAGGCAACCATGCTCGATCTGCAGCCCGCCGTACGAAAGTCGCCGCCGAGCAACCGCCGCTTCGGGCTCGCGCTCGCGGGCGGCGGGCCGCTGGGCGCGTTCTACGAAGTCGGCACGCTGCACGCGATCAGCGAGGCGTGCGGGGGCCTCGACCTCACGGACCTCGACATGTACGTCGGCGTCAGCGCCGGCGCGATGATCGCTGCCGGGCTCGTGAACGGCTACGACACGACGGACATGGGCCTCGTGTTCATTCACAACGCGTCGCTCGAGTACCCGGTGCACCCGGGCCTGTTCCTGCGGCCCGCATTCCGCGAGTTCCTGGTGCGCACCGCGGCGGTGCCGGGGCTCGCAACCGAGATCGTGAAGCAGTATCTGCGCGACCCGAGCAAGGACTGGGCGGAGGCCATCGACCCGCTCGGCCGCCTGCTGCCGACCGGCCTCTGCGACAACCGCCCGTTCGAGCGCTTCCTCGCGAGGCTCTTCAGCGGGCACGGTCGCAGCAACGACTTCCGCAAGCTGCGCCGCCGGCTGTACGTGATCGCCACCGAGCTGAACAGCGGCCACTCGATCCGCTTCGGCGAGCCGGGCTTCGACCACGTGCCGATCTCGCGGGCCATCCAGGCGAGCACCGCGCTGCCCGGCCTCTATCCGCCGGTCGAGATCGACGGCCACACGTACGTCGACGGCGCGCTGATGCGCACCATGAATGCCTCGCTGATCCTCGACGACGGCGCCGACTTCGTCATCTGCGTGAACCCGCTGGTCGCCTTCGACGCATCGAGCGTGCCGGACCGCGGCACGGCCGACCGCCGCAACCTCGACCTCGCGAGCGGCGGCCTGCCCGTCGTGCTGAGCCAGACCTTCCGCGCGATGATCCAGTCGCGGATGCTCGTGGGCATGCGCACGTACAAGCAGGACTACCCGCACGCCGACGTGCTGCTCTTCGAGCCGGACCGCGGCGACGACGAGCTCTTCTTCAAGAACGTCTTCCGCTACGCGGACCGCAAGCGCCTCGCCGAGCACGCGTACCGGCAGACGCGGCGTGACCTGCTCGCGAACGCCGAAGGGCTGCAGGCGATCCTCGCGCGGCACGGCCTCACGCTCCGCCTCGACGTGCTCGAGGACGAGTCGCGCACGTTCTCGGCCGCGGTGCGCGAGCGGCGCCGCCGGCTGCAGCCGCTCACGGGCGCGCTGCACCGGACGCTGGACCGGCTCGAGACCGCGCTGCAGGCGCACGGCTGATCGTGAAGCTGTTCGGCGTCGATCTCGGCGGCGGACGCCGCGCCCGCAGCGAGCCCTCGGATCTCGTGCGTCTGCTCGAACGCAATGCGAAGTTGCGCGACGTCTTCGAGCACGAGCCCGAGCTGCGCGCGCGTCTCGCGACCCTGCAGCGCTGGCAGTCGCAGCGGCTGCTCCGCAGCCACGCGGACCTCCGCGCCAACCCGCGCTACCGCGCCGCGGTCGACTTCTTCTTCGAGGAGCTCTACGGCGGCGGCGACCCGCGCGGCCGAGACCGCGACCTGCAGCGCGTGCACCGGGTGATGGAGGCGCTGCTGCCGGCGCAGGCGCTCCAGTCGCTGATGCTCGCGATCGAGCTCGAGATCCTCTCGCAGGACCTCGATGCGGACGTCGCCCGCGAGCTCGCGCCGGGCGCCATTACCGTCGAGAAGTACGCCGAGGCCTACCGTCGCGCCGGCCGGCGTCGCGACCGCGAGCGGCAGATCGCGCTGCTCGACACGATCGGCAGCTACCTCGACCAGGTCGTCAGGAAGCCGATCATCCGCGGGCTCGTGCGCATGTCGCGGAGCCCCGCGCACGCGGCGGGCTTCGGCGCGCTGCAGGAGTTCCTCGAGCGCGGCCTCGACGCGTTCGAGGCGATGCACGGCGCGGGCGAGTTCCTCGACACGCTGCGCGAACGCGAGACGCTCGCGATGGAGCGCATCTACGCCGGCTCGAACGACCCGTTCGATTTCGACGTCGTGCGCGCGAAGGATCGCTCCGCTTGAGCGGCGGCCGGGAACCGCGGCGCCGCGTGCGTCGTCCGGCCGTGCAGGTCGAGCTCGACCTGCCGCCGGGCGGCACGCCCGTGGTCGAGGATGCGCGTGCATGCGACGCACGGTGGTGGCAGCAGCCGGCATTCGTGGCGGGCCTCGCGATCGCGACGGCGGTGCTGCTCGCGCTCACGCTCGGCGCGCGGGTCGCCTCGCACCGCGACCGCGAGCGGGCGACGGAGCTCGAGGCGCGTCTGAAATCGGAAACGCTGCGGCCGGCGACGCAGGCGCGGGCGCTGCGCATCGACCCGAACCCGGCAAGCTGGTCCGCCGCACCGGACGCCACGCTGCGCTGGCCCGAGCCGCCGGAGCTGCTCGAGATCTACCTGCCGCTGCGCTATGCCGATTACACGAGTTACGCCATCGTCGTCGACAAGGTCGACCATGGCCGCGTGATGGTGCTCGAGCGTGTCGCGCGCGACTCGAACGGCGACCTGCGCTTCTCGATCAACAGCTCCGCGTTCGGCCCGGGCGAGTACCGCCTGCGGCTGCAGGGCTACACGTGGCGCGGGCAGCGCGTGGACGCGGGCTGGGTGCGGCTGGTGGTGGAGTAGCGGGTCCCGTCATTCCCGCAATGTTGCGGCCGGCGGCTGCGTCACCACCGACCGCGCCGCGAGCACGCCCGCGATGCCCACGAGCAGCGCCCCGCCGACCGCGCCCGCGACCCACACCCAGGGGTCGAGCTCGTACTGGAGGTTGAACGCCTCGCGCGCGAGAAAGTACCCCGCGACGCTGGCCCCCGCCGCGGCGAGCACGCCCGCGAGCAGCCCGAGCGCGGTGAACTCCGCCGCGACGCCCTGGAACACCACCCGGCGGCTCGCGCCGAGCGTGCGCAGCATCGCGCTTTCATAACGGCGCTCGTCGCGGGTGGCCTGCACGGCCGCGAGCAGCACGACGAGGCCGGCTGCGAGCGTGAAGACGAAGACGTACTGCACGGCGAGCGCGGCCTTGTCCATTACGTCGCGCACCTGCGAGAGCAACGCGTCGATGTCGATGATCGTGACCTCGGGGAACTGCCGCACGAGGTCGACGAGCGCCGGCCGCTGCGACGGCTGCACGTGCACGCTCGTGATGAGCGTGCCGGTCACGCCGTCGAGCACGCCGGGCGAGAAGACCATGAAGAAATTCGGCTGGAACGAGTCCCAGCGCACCTCGCGCAGGCTCGTGACCTTCGCCGACACTTCCTCGCCCGCCACGTCGTAGGTCACGGTGTCGCCGAGCTCGAGGCCCAGCCGCTCGGCGTACTCCTCCTCGACGGACACGCGGGGCCCGCCCTCGTCGCCGTCGCTCCACCATTCGCCCGCGAGCATGCGGTTGTCGTCGCGCAGCGTGCGAGCCCACGTCAGGTTCGCCTCGCGCTCTACGAAGCCCTGCGCGCGGTCGCCCTCGAAGCGGATCTCGCCGACGGGCACGCCGTTGATCGCCGTGAGCCGCGCCCGCACGAGCGGCACGAGCTCGGTCGGCGGCAGGCCGCGGCCGCGGAAGAACGCCTGGATCTCATCGGCCTCCTCCGGCCGGATGTTGATCATGAAGTAGTTCGGCGCGTCGACGGGCAGGCTGCGCTGCCAGTCCTCGAGGAGGTCGTTCCGCACGAGCGCGAGCAGCAGCAGCACCATGAGCCCCAGGCCGAAGGCGACTATCTGGACGACGCTGTCCCGGCCGCGCCTCGCGATGTTCGCGAGCCCGTAGCGCCACGCAACGCCGACGCTGCGCCGGAGCGGCGCGAGGAGCCGCACGAGCGCAAAGCCCGCGAGCGCGAGCGCGAGGAACGTGACGCCGATGCCGGCCGCGACCCAGGTGACGAGCCGCGCGTCGCGCACCAGCCCGTAGATGAGCGCGAGCACCGCGCCGATCGCGAACAGGTACACGGCCGCGTAGCGCAGCGGCGGCGGCTCGAGGTTGCGGCGCAGGACCCGCGCCGGCGGCACGCGCTTCAGCTGCAGCATCGGCGGCAGCGCGAAGCCGACCAGGATCGCAGTCGAGGTGGCGAGGCCGAGCCACAGCGGCTCGAGCCCGGGTGCGGGCAGGTCGCCGCGGATCAGGTCGCGCAGGAGCCACGCGAGCCCGCCCTGCGCGAGGTACCCGAGCGCCGTTCCGGCCATCGTGACCACGAGCGCGATCACGACGAGCTGCACGAGCGTCTGAACGAGCACGAACCGCTGCGAGGCTCCCATGCACTTCATGAGCGCGACCGAGTCGAGGTGGCGCGCGGCATAGCGACGCGCCGCCATCGCGACCGCGATCGCCGCGAGCAGCACGCTCACGAGGCTCGCGAGCGACAGGAATCGCCCGGCACGATCGGACGACGAACGGATCTGCGGGCTCGAGTCCTCGATGGCCTGGAGGCGCTCGCCGGGCCGCTTGACCGATTCGAGGTGCTGCCTGAAGTCCGCGACGTCCGTGGGGTCCCCCGCGAACAGCAGCGCCCGGCTGACGCGGCTGCCGGGCTGCACGAGCTCCGTTGCGGGCACGTCGGCCATGTTGATCATCAGGGTGGCCGAGAGGTCGCCGAAGCCGACGCCCTGGTCTGGCCGGTAGTCGAGCACCCGAGTCACGCGCAACTCGTGCGCGCCGACGGTGAGCGTCGCACCCGTCGTCACGCCGAGACGTGCGAGCAGTCGCGAGTCGGCCCAGGCCTCGCCCGGCCCCGGAATCTCGTCGGTGACGCGTGCCGGCCCGAAGGGTTCGTCCGCCACTTTGAGCCGCCCGCGCAGCGGGTATCCGTCGCCGACGGCGCGCAGCGCCACGAGGGACGACTCCTCGCCGTAGAACACCACGCTCGGCATCGACATCAGGCGCGCGGTCGTGAGCCCGCGCCGCGCCGCCTCCTCGTCGTAGCCCGTGGCGATCTCGCGCGCCGACTCGAGGCGCAGGTCGGCCGCGAGCACTTCGCCGGCCTGCTGGGCGACCGCGCGGCCGACGCGGCTCGTGAAGAACCCGACCGCGGTCAGCGAGGCGACGGCGACGAGCAGTGCGAGCGCGAGCACCGCGAGCTCGCCCGAGCGGACGTCGCGCAGGAGGTTGCGGAGCGCGAAAGCGAGCGAATGCAAGGTTCAGCCCCCGACGACGCGTCCCGCGTCGAGGCGGATCACGCGGCCGCAGCGCGACGCGAGCGAGTGGTCGTGCGTGACGAGCACGAGCGTCGCGCCCGTCTCGACGTTGAGGCCGAAGAGCAGGTCCATGATGCGTCCGCCCGTCGCCGCGTCGAGGTTGCCGGTGGGCTCGTCCGCAAACAGCACGTCGGGCCCGGCGACGAACGCGCGCGCGATCGCGACGCGCTGCTGCTCGCCGCCCGAGAGCTGGCGCGGATAGTGGCCCACGCGCCCGGCGAGGCCCACGCGGCCGAGCACGTCGAGCGCGGCCGGTCGTGCGTCGCGGCGGCCCGCGAGCTCGAGCGGCAGCATCACGTTCTCGAGCGCCGTGAGCGAGGGGACGAGGTGGAACGACTGGAAGACGAAGCCGACGTGGCGGGCGCGCACGGCGGCCCGGCCGTCCTCGTCGAGCCGGCCGAGGTCCGCGCCGGCGAGCTCGACCGCGCCCGTCGTCGGCTCGTCGAGGCCCGCGAGCAGCGCGAGCAGCGTCGACTTGCCGGCGCCCGAGGCGCCCATGATCGCGACCGACTCGCCGCGTCGCACGTCGAGCGAGACGTCCGACAGGATGGCCAGCGTTCCTTCGGGGCTGCTAACCTGCTTGCCGACGCCCCGAGCCGCCAGCACCGTGTCCATCCGCTCCATCTGCATCGTCTTCTGCCTGTGGTGGGCCCTGGCCGCGCCTGCCCGGGGCGCCGAGCCGCCCCCGACCGTGCTGGTCGTGGGCGACAGCTTGAGCGCCGCGTACGGGATGCGTGTCGATCAGGGCTGGGTGGCCCTGCTGCAGGGCCGCTTGAAGTCCAAAGGGTACGGGCACCGGGTGGTCAACGCCAGTTCGAGCGGGGAGACGACCGGCGGCGCGCTGGCCCGGCTGCCCCGCGCGCTCGAGCGGCACCACCCCGAAGTCGTCGTGATCGAGCTCGGCGGCAACGACGGGCTGCGCGGGCTGCCGATCGCGGAAATCCGCGGCAACCTCGACCGGCTCGTCGAGCTCGCGACCGCCTCCGGCGCCCGGGTCCTGCTGGTCGGCATGCGGATTCCTCCGAATTACGGCCCCTCCTACACCCGCGAGTTCCACGAGCTGTTCGCGGAAGTCGCCGGGCGGCACTCGACTGCGCTCGTGCCGTTCTTTCTCGAGGACATCGCGCTCGACGAGTCGCTGATGCTCGAGGACGGCCTGCACCCGAGCCCCGCGGCCCAGCCGAAACTGCTGGACCGGCTGTGGCCGCGGCTCGAGCCGCTGCTCGCGCGGTGAACCGTCCGGGGCCTGCCGGGGTATAAACTTCGGTTCTTGTTCGGTTCGTTCCGAGACGGCCGGCGGATTCGCGCCCGGCTGCGCGGGCATACAGGGGAAGCAGAGTGGAGAAGATCTGGCTCAGGAACTACCCGGCCGGCGTGCCGGCCGACATCAACCCGGCCGAGCTGGCCTCGCTGCAGGCGCTGCTCGAGACGAGCTTGAAGAAGCACGCGGACCGCCCGGCCTACACGATGATGGACCGGACGATCACCTACGCCGAGCTCGACCGGCTGAGCCGGCAGTTCGCGGCCTACCTGCAGAAAGTGGCGGGCCTGCGCAAGGGCGATCGCATCGCGATCATGCTGCCGAACGTGCTGCAGTACCCGGTGGCGATCGCGGCCGCGTTCCGCGCCGGGCTCACGGTCGTGAACACGAACCCGCTCTACACGCCGCGCGAGCTCGAGCACCAGCTCAAGGATTCCGGCGCGCGGGCGATCCTGATCCTCGAGAACTTCGCCCACACGCTGCAGGAAGTCATCGACGCGACCGGCATCGAGACGGTCGTCGTCACGGGCATCGGCGACCTGCTCGCCTTCCCGAAGTCGGCGCTCGTGAACTTCGTGCTGCGCCACGTCCGCAAGCAGGTGCCGGAGTACTCGCTGCCCGGCGCGATCGGCTTCCGCGAGGCGCTCAGCAAGGGCAAGTTCGAGAACCTCGAGCCCGCGACGCTC
>RPQJ01000050.1 GCA_003819815.1 Lysobacterales bacterium | reverse complement strand
TCCCTCCCGCTAGGCGCCGACGGCAAACGTGCGACCGCAAAACAGCTGCGCCTGTCCGGACACGCCTTGGAAGATGCCCTCACCGCCCGCCAAACCGCTCCGCCGATCTTCTTTTTGACTTCTCGGCCTCGACCTCACGGTCCCTTGGCTGCGCCGTCGTGGTGAGCGAACGGATCAATGTGGTGGCCGACGCCGCCACCTCGTCGACCGCCCGCTGAAAAGCCGCCTCGTTCGCTTTTGAGGGAGCGGTGAACCCGCTCAGCTTGCGCACGAACTGCAACGACGCGTCCCGGATTTCCTGATCTGTCGCTGGCGGCTCGAAGTTGAACAGCGTCCTGATGTTTCGGCACATGGCGACCCCCAGGTTTTCGGCTAGCGTCCAATTCGCAGTGCCGCCACCAGGAACAGCACCGTCGCGATCGCCCCCAGCACACTGCGCACCGCATGCAGCCGGCCCCACCGCTCCAATAGGGTACGTGTCGCCGCGTCTGCGGAGTCGGGCGCGGTCGCTATCAGGCGCCGGTTGGTCGGCATGATCCCAAGAAGGGTGTACGGCCAGTTCGCTACCAGCACCGCGGCGCCCGCGAGCCAGAGGCCGTCCCCGGTCTCCCACCATGCCAAGGCACCCGACACGCCTCCCAGCACCGCAAGACTTGCCTGCATTGCGAATCCGCGCGCGTAGCTCGGCTTCCACTGTGTCAGCAATGCAGCGACCGGCAGCTTGAGCCGGGCCGGCTGCTCGGCAACGTTGATGTAGATCGCCGCGCCTGCGAACGCCGCAGCAATCATCAGAGCGAGGAGTCCCCAGATCATTGCAGCCTCCGCCCCTTCCACTTCCACCACTTCAGCAGTTCCGACTCCGGCCGCTGCGTCCGCGCCGCATACACCGCACACCGGAAGGTGTAGAGGACGCACGGGTCCTGCCTCTGGCCTGTGATCTCACACAATCGCGCATACATACGCTCCGGATCCCGACGCGCCAGATCTTTCACGGACCGCACCCCCAGCCGCTGCAAGTCAGCCGCAATACTCGGCCCCACCCCCGGCAATTGCTGCAGCTCGTCCTTCACAACCGCCCCTCACTCATCAATGACACTTGTGTACATGATTCCATCCGGTACGAACGCGCCTGACATTGCCCCGCGACACGCCTGCACGTAATGGCGACGCACCGCCTATTGAACCTTTATCGACACCGTATCTACGACGCGCTCGCCCGCTGTCGGCCGGCCCGAGCTGTCGAGCGGCTGTACGGTGAGTGAGATTCGCGCCACGCCCGGACGGATGGCGCGCAGCACCATCCGATTGTGCGCCGGACGATCCGGTATCGGTTCGATGTGCACGGCCAGGCTGTCCGGGCTGCCTGAGCTGGCTTCAATGACCGCCGCCCACACAGCGTGTCGCCCCAGGAACCTGTCGCCCGCGAAGATCCAGCTGCCACCGCGCCGATACAGGCCATACCGCGCGACGGATGCACTGACCGCGATCTCTGCACCAACGGGCAGGTGGGTCAGCAGGATCCGCTCATACGCGCGCTCCCCGGCACGCAGCCGAGGCTGCGTCACCTCATCGAGGCTCGCGTTCTCGACTCGTTCGACCTCCAACTGAATACGACCGCCATCGGTATCGCCGCGGAAGTCATCCTGCAGCCTCCCACAACCGCACAGCGCCAGCGCCGCCCACGCGGTTAGCGCGCCCCAGACACCGATCCTATACGCGCCGACTTGCCTTGCCGCTGACACTACCGTCACGACCGAGTTCCGCCCTGCACTCGTGTCATCACACGCGGATCCGCTCCCTCGCGCCCTCTCTCCCCGAATACCGCGTCTTCGCGTCGAACTCCTCGAGCTCGACTGCCACACTCTTACCCCCGAACACCGTCTCCTTGAGCCACCCGAGTTCCCCCGCGATCTCCTCGCGTGAGCGGAACTCCCCGTACCAGCAACGTTTCGGCGCAGCCCACCAGTAGCCGCGCTTCCTTAGCGCGTCCTTCGATTCGAACGGCGACCCCGTCGCCCACAAGCGGAACGACGGTGCGCGCGCCGATTCGAGCAGCACCTTGAGCGCCGCGGCTCCCGAATCACCGAACGGCCGCCGCAGCACTTCGAGGAGCGCCAGACAATCGACCTCTGCCCGGTGCCCCTCGTAGAAGAACCCCGAGCGATACGCGAGGTACTCGAGCTTCGAGCTCTCGATCCCCACCTCGCTCCACGGCACCTCGGCCCAGGAGCACGCCCACGGCAGCTCCGCGAACGCCGGCAACCGCGGTTCCAGGAACTTCCGATCAAATCCCGCGTTGTGCGCGATCACGAGCCCGATGCCGTCGAGCAGGCGCAGCACCGACGCGTCGTCGATCCGCTGTCCGCGCACCATCTCGTCCGTGATCCCGTGAATCGCCGTGCTCGAGGCCGGAATCGGCACGCCCGGATCCTCGAGCCCGTCGTAGGAGCCGAGCACCCGCCCCACGGCCCCCGTCGCTGCGCAGTACTCGAACACCACGACCGCGAGCTCGATCACCTTGTCGGTGGCGTGATCCGTCCCGGTGGTCTCGGTGTCCACGATCGCGGCACGCCGCACCGCGGGCGCTGTCAGCGCCGGCCACTGGCGGGACGTGTCGAGCCGCCGCAACACCCGGTAATCCGGATGCGCTTCGAGCGTCGAGGCTAATGCTTCCGACTTCGGGTCACTCATGTCCGGCCATCCACTTCATTGGCTGGAAGCGCACGCCGTTCTTTTCCTGCACCGCCCCAACTGCCGTGAATCCTAACCGCTCGTAAGCGGGCACGGCGTAACTCGACGCATTGACGGTAAACGGTCCGCGCGCATTACCCGCCTGCCGGCGCGCCTCTTTCCACAGGCGCCGCGCCAACCCGGCGCGCTGGTAGGGTTTGCTCACGAACAGATACTGCAGGTGGGTCTGATCGCGCACCCCCACGACACCGATGAGGGCCGAGTCGATCTCGGCAACCTGAAAGCGGTATTCCGCCGACGCCAGGCGCACGGTCATCTCTGCCACACCGAAGTGCGCCAGCAGATGATGGCGCCCCTCATCGGAGAACTCCCCGACGATGAACTCTTCTGCGAGCCCGGTCAGAAGTTCGCTGATGCGCACCGCGTCTTCGGGCACGGCTTCCCGAAGGATCATGCTCTGATGCCCACCTCGCCACGGGCCGTGTCTTCATCTGAAACGGGCCTGAGCGTTCCTATCTCGAGCCAGTCGCCAATCACTTCCTCCGGCTCCTCCCCGTCCTGGGAGCTACTCAGCTGACCGTCCAGGTCCCGGAGCACGTCCTCTACGGTGGGTGTGACTTCGTCGGCCCAGCGCTCCGCTGATGGAGGTGAACCCAACGAGCCCATGATTCTTCGCCCGTCTTGCTCAAAGTCGTTCATGGAATCTCCACGATCGCACTACCACGGACCAAGGAGCGGGGGCACCGCTTGGGTGATCATCTGCTGGAGCAAGTCGGCCGAGATCCGCAGTGTACGCAAGCGAGAATAGCCGGTTCTGGTGCTCGGGCTTGCAGCAGCTGATCTCGTCGATCAGCACCGACTCCCCGCCCCACAAGCAGCAGCGGGTCCTCGGTTACCAGGGCGGCCAGGATCGTCGTCTGGTGGGGGTCGAAGCCGTAGACGCCCAGATCGGAGAGGTGGAACTGTGCGGCGGGCCGGGCAGCTTCGCGGCAGGCAGTTCGGGGGGTGACACCGACGGGCAGGCTCAGGATCGCGCCGTTCGCCAGTCGAATTCGCAGATGCCGGCTGGCGGGCTCAGTCCGAGAGCCCCGGCGCCGCTGACGGGATGTGGCAAATTTCGACGTCGAGGGATGCGTCTGCCTGGGGCCTAAGCAGCAGCAGTCTCGACGGTTGACGGCGGTTGACTCAGCACCAGCCTGTCCATCTGTACGCGCTTTGTGGCTTCGTCGATGTCGATGCCCACGAGTCGTCCCGCGGCATGGTCGTCCAGCACCACACCCTCGGAAATCTCGAGGCTCTCGACGCTCCCCTCCGAAAGGTCGATGTAGAGCGAGCCTGTGTCGGCGAAGTAGCTGAGTTTCACGGTTTGTGCCCCCGGTCGGGGAAGGCGTTCAGGATCGTGATCCTTATCCGCCAACCGCGAACCTGTAGTCGCGCACAGGAGCATTGCCGGACGTGATTGGTACGACTCATCGTCTTCCTCGCCCGACGATCGCGAGGGACGGCTACCGCGTCGCAGCCCCAAGGTGGCGCTCGAACCAGTCCAGGGTCTCCTTCTCGACCTGGAACCGCGGTAGGTTGCCGTGGCCGGCCTCGAACAGCACCTGCTTCTTCCGGTCGGCAGGCGTACCGAGCAGCTCGGACAGCGCCTGCTGCGTGGCCGGCCTGGCGTCGATGTCGTAGCGGCCATTCAGCATGAGCACGGGCTGGGTGATGCGCGGGAGGTAGTTGTATTCCTGTTCGCTCTGGGGCAGGTCGTCGCGCGGCGCCGCCCCGCCGCTGTATAGCACGGCCGCCCCGATACGCTTTTCGACAGCGAGCAGCGGCAGCATCGCAGCCGCGCCGTAACTGATCCCGAACCAGCCGAGCTTGCGGGCATCGACGTCCTCGCGCGTGGCCAGGTGGTCGATCGTCCGTCCCAGTTCCGCTCGCCAATGACGCATTCGCAGCCGGACGCGCTCGACGTAACCCATCGACTGCCGACGCTCGGCCGTCCACTGGCGCTCGTACGCGCCGTCGAAAGCAATCACGGCCAGCGCCCAGCCCGACTTGAGCAGGAAGTCGAGCGGTACGCCACCTGCCGCCGGATCAAACTCTGCGGTCGTGACCGGCGCGACGAACTCTCCTGAATGCGGCAGGTAGAAGATGACGCCGGGCCGCGAGCGGCGATCCACCGGCAGGAAGAGCTGCACCGCAAACGACGTGTCGTCGTAGCCGGTGGGCAGCGTGATCCGCTCGACCGTCCACGCGGGATTCGTCGTAGCCGCCGCCTCGACGCGCGGTGTGAACGGCGTCTGGCGGTAGTCGAGTTGCTGCGCGAGGACGGAATACGCGGCATCGCCGATCGGCTTCATGGAGGCGAAGTCGATCGGCTGCGCGGGGATGGGCCGACGCAGTTCCTCGTGCGCAGCCCCGGCCTGCGCCGGCCGCATGCAGCGGAACCCGTTTGTGGCGGACCGGTCGGCCGGCGGCGCCTCGTCGGGCTGCATGTAAAGGTAGCGCGGCTCGTCGTAGGCGCCGCCCGCGACCCACCGTCCCAGCGACCCCTGCGTCCACAGCCATTCGCGCGCGTTGCCGGCCATGTCGTAGGTGCCGTGCGGCCCGAGGCTGGCGTACTGGCCGACGGGCGCGGGCTCGCGGCCCGTGAAATTGCTGCCATGCACGATCGCGGGTGATACCGACTCCCAGAACTCGACGATCGAGCCGGCAGCGCGATACCAGTGATAGGCCGTCGGCAGTTCCTTGCCGCGGAACCGGCAGTACGCCGCCGCCTCGTAGAAGCTCACGCCGGTCACGGGGTGGTCGGCCTTGCCGTCGGGATAGGTACCCGCACGCCACGTCGCGGGTCCCGGCCGGCCGGTCAGGTCGACGAACCGGGCGACGGCCGCACGCCACTCGCCGCCGCCTTCGAACGGCAGACCCTGCCAGTGACCGGCCTCGGCGTAGCCGCCCGCGTCGACGAACTCCTTGAACTGCCGGTTGCGGACTTCGTAGCGATCGATGAAGAAGGCGGGCACTTCGACGGTGTCGCCGCCGATCACGAGGATCACCGCCGGAATCCCCGGCACGAGCACCATGTCGTCCGGAGACGTCGCCGCATCGGCGAGCGGGATCGTGAGGTCGCTGCCCTTCACAACGAGCCGGATGTCGGCATCGGGAGCGTTGCCGAGCTGCAGCCCCGGATTGCGCAGCGCCATCAGCGCGGTGTCGTGGCCCTCTTTCTCGATGCGCCAGAGCCCGACGCCGACCGGCATGGCGATGTCCACCAGCGGCGTCTCGCCGACATACCGCCAGTCCTGCTCCTCGCCGGCGTACGGCCGGTAGTACACCTTCGCGCCGGCCGGCGCGGTATTCAGCGCAACCTTCGCGGAGAACGACGGCTCGAGTTCGCGCAGCAGCGGGTCGCGCGGCGTGACGCCCTCGATCTCGCGGGCGAGTACGAACGCAGCCTCGTAGTCGTCGGCGGCGATCAGTGCCTGCAGCCGCGGCAGCGCCTCCTCGCGTGCCCAGCGTTCCTGGCCGCGCTTGTGCAGGGTCCAGGTGAGCAGCGCCGCCATCCCGACCAGTGCGACGAGCGCCGGAACGACCCAACGGCCCGGCAGCGCCCGGCGGGCGCGCGGCGCCGGATCGGGCACGCTGACGGTCGCCGGCGCGACGCCGGACGGTCCGCCGCCGATGCGCGTCTCGATGGCCGCGACGACCGCGTCGCAGATCTCGTCCTGCAGCGCGAACGCATCCTGCAGTTGCCGGTCGTAGCGCTCGGCCCACAGGTGGCGGTCGGCCGGCGCGTCGATGAGCTGCACGGTCACCCGCACGCGGTCGCCGAGCTTGCGCACGCTGCCCTCGACCACGTAGCGGCAGCCGAGCTCGCGTGCGATCGTGCGCGCATCGGCGGCCCGGTCCTTGTACGAATTGGACGACTGGCGCGAAACCACCCGGATGCGGTCCGAGGCCTGCAGCCGCGTCAACAGGTCCTCGACGATGCCGTCAACCAGGTGTCCCTGTTCCGGGTCACCGGTGAGGTTGGCGAAGGGCAGCACCGCGATGCCGCTCGGCTCGCCGGCAGCGACCTTGTCGGTGCGCACGACATCGTATGTCCACGCGAGCACCAGGGCCGCCGGGAATCCGAGCAGCAGCAGGACGGTGACGAACGTCGAGGTCCAGTCGGGCAGGTTGAGCGCGGGCCCGACGGTGGCGCTGACCTGGATCAGCAGCCAGGCGATGACAGCATAGGTGGCCGCGACGCGCAGGACCTTCCGTTGCTTGAGCTCGGCGAGCAGGGACATGGCCCCGAGAATAGGGCATCGGAGCGGGGACGCCTACGGCATCGGCGATCGGCGGCGAGCGGCAGACGCCGTCTGTGTCAGTCCGCGGGAGACCGACCCGGGGCACCGCAACCAAAGCCGGTGCCCCGGGCCACGGAGGGGTTCCTCAGCGGATCATCCGCTCGTCGACCAGGTTCGCCACCACGCCCGGATCGGCGAGCGTGGAGATGTCGCCGAGCTGGTCGTGCTCGTTCGCGGCGATCTTCCGCAGGATCCGGCGCATGATCTTGCCGGAGCGCGTCTTCGGCAGGCCGGGCGCCCACTGGATGTAGTCCGGCGTCGCGATCGGCCCGATCTCGCGCCGCACCCACTCGCGCAGTTCCTTGCGCAGCTCCTCGGTGGGCTCCGCGTCCACGACGAGCGTGACGTACGCGTAGATGCCCTGGCCCTTGATGTCGTGCGGGCAGCCGACGACCGCGGCCTCGGCCACCTTCGCGTGCGAGACGAGCGCGCTCTCGACCTCGGCGGTGCCGAGCCGGTGCCCGGCGACGTTGAGCACGTCGTCGACGCGGCCGGTGATCCAATAGTAGCCGTCCTCGTCGCGCCGCGCGCCGTCGCCCGTGAAATAGCGCCCCGGGAAGGTCTTGAAGTACGTGTCGATGAAGCGCTGGTGGTCGCCGAACACGGTGCGCATCTGGCCGGGCCAGCTGTCGGTGATCACGAGGTTGCCCTCGCACGCGCCCTCGAGCGCCTTGCCCTCGTTGTCGACGATCGCGGGCTGCACGCCGAAGAACGGCAGCGTCGCGGAGCCGGGCTTCTGGTCGATCGCGCCGGGCAGCGGCGTGATGAGGATGCCGCCGGTCTCCGTCTGCCACCAGGTGTCGACGATCGGGCAGCGGCCGTCGCCCACCACGCGGTGATACCACTCCCACGCCTCGGGGTTGATCGGCTCGCCGACGGAGCCGAGCAGGCGCAGCGTGCTGCGCGAGTGCTTCTTCACCGGGCCCTCGCCCTCGCGCATCAGCGCGCGGAGCGCCGTGGGCGCGGTGTAGAACACCGTCACCTTGTGCTTGTCGACGACCTGCCAGAAGCGGCTCACGTCGGGATAGCTCGGCACGCCCTCGAACATCAGCGAGGTCGAGCCGTTCGCGAGCGGGCCGTACACGACGTAGCTGTGGCCCGTCACCCAGCCGACGTCCGCGGTGCACCAGAAGACGTCCGGGTCGCGGATGTCGAACACGGCCTCGTGCGTGAGCGACGCGTAGACGAGGTAGCCGCCGCTCGTGTGCAGCACGCCCTTCGGCTTCCCCGTCGAGCCCGAGGTGTAGAGGATGAAGAGCGGGTCTTCCGCATCCACCGCCACCGGCGGGCACTCGTCGCGCTGGCCGTCGACCACCTCCGAGTACCACTTGTCGCGGTGGTACATCGGCACGGGCGAGCCGGTGCGCTTCACGACGAGCACGTGCCGCACGGTCTCGGTGCCGGGCGCGGAGAGCGCCTGGTCCACGTTCGACTTCAGCGGCACCTTGCGCCCGCCGCGCACGCCCTCGTCCGCCGTGATCACGACGGTCGAGGCGCAGTCGGCGATGCGGCCCGCGAGCGAGTCGGGCGAGAAGCCGCCGAACACCACCGAGTGGATCGCGCCGATGCGCGCGCAGGCGAGCATCGCGACCGCGGCCTCGGGGATCATCGGCAGGTAGATCGTGACCCGGTCGCCCTTCTGCACGCCGAGGGACTTGAGCGCGTTCGCGAGCCGGCAAACGCGGTGGTACAGCTCGCGGTAGGTGATGTGCGCGGACTCGGCCGGGTCGTCGCCTTCCCACAGGATCGCGGTCTTGTCGCCGCGCTCGGCGAGGTGGCGGTCGAGGCAGTTGGCCGACACGTTGAGCTGTCCGTCCGCGTACCAGCGGATGTGGAACTTGTCCGCCTCGTAGCTCGTGTCCTTCACCTTCGTGTACGGGCGGATCCAGTTGATCCGCTGGCCGATGCGACCCCAGAACGCCTCGGGGTCGCGGACCGACTCCTCGTACATCCGGCGATAGTCATCCGGGCGGATCCGCGCCTTGGCCGCGAACTCGGCGGGCACCTTGTGCAGCTGGACGTGCATGTCTCTCTCCCCTCGTTGAGCCTCGTCGTTGTCGGTGCGGCCTCAGTCGAGCGCGGCGCGCACGCGTTCAGCGTGGGCGGCGAGCACGGCCGGGTCCGCCATGTCCCGCGCGTGGAAGTGCAGGTCGATGCCTTCGTAGCGTGGGATCACGTGGAAATGGATGTGGAAGACGCTCTGGCCCGCCTCGCGGCCATTGAGCTGCGCCACCATGATGCCGGGCGCGGCGAACGCCTTCTTCACCGCTCGCGCGACGCGCTGCGTCGTGAGGATCGTCGCGGCGAGTGCCGCGGGCGACAGATCGAAGAGGTTCTCGGCCTCGGCCTTCGGGATCACGAGCGCGTGCCCGTCGGACTGCGGCATCACGTCCATGAACGCGAGCGTGTGCTCGTCCTCGCACACCCGGTGCGCCGGGATCTCCCCGCGCAGGATGCGGGCGAACACGTTGTTGCGGTCGTAGGCCATGGGCGTCCCCGGCGGAAGCCGCGCAGGGCCGGAGTATAGCCAGCGCCGGCGAAGGCCCGGCAGGGTCGTACGACCAAAGGATGACCCCGCCGGTCAGCGGGCGTGGATCCACTCCACGACGCCCGCCGAAACGGCATCGCCGACGCCCTGGTCGGCGCTCGGGTGGTTCACGATGATCGTCGCGACGTACGTCTTTCCACCTGCGGACTGTACGTACCCGGCGAGCGCGCTGACGTCCTGCAGGCTGCCGGTCTTCATGCGCAGCCGGCCGTCCATCGAGCCGTTGCGGAAGCGGCGCCTCAGCGTGCCGTCGATCGCGGAGAGCGGCAACGAGGCGGCGAACTCCGCGTAGTACGGGCTGCGCGTGGCGTCCACGAGGACTTCCGACAGGCCGCGCGCCGTGATGCGCTCGGTGCGCGAGAGTCCCGAGCCGTTTTCGATCACGAGGCCGGGAATCACGATGCCGCGCGCAGCGAGGAAATCGGTGATCGCCTGGCGGCCGCCCGCCGTCGTGCCGGGCCGGCCGACCTTCTCGGCGCCGAGCGTGAGGAGCAGCGTCCGCGCCATGACGTTGCTCGAGAACTTGTTGACGAGGCGGATCACCTCGGCGAGCGTCAGCGACTCGTGCGTGTAGACGAGCTTCGCGTTCGCGGGCACCGGCCCGAGCCGGAAGCCGCCGTCGAGCGTACCGCCCGATTGGGTCCAGTAGGTCTTGAACGTGCCGAACGCGAAGTCGGGCGCACGCATCACGGCGCGCGAGAGCGAGAGCGGCCCGCAGCCCGAGGCGTAGTGGCCCGCGAGGCTCATGCGGTTGCCGGAGGGGCCCTCGGGCATCGCGACGACGACGCCGCCCGCACCGCGCCGGCACGAGCCGCGGTCGAGCCGCACGGAGTTGTCGATCGCGAGGTTCGCGGGCCAGGGGTTCACGCGTGCGCGCACCGAGCCCGCCGCCGCGTCGGGCACGACCGTGAGGTTCACGGTCTGGAAATTGACCATCAGCGCGTCCGGCAGCACGTTGTAGCTGCGGTACGGGCGGTTGTCGAAGGCCGCGCGGTCGTCGCCCTGCGGCGCGAAGAGCGTGTTGTCGATGACGACGTCGCCGGTGATGCGGTCGATGCCGGACTGCCGCAGGCCGTTCACGAAGCCCCACCAGCGGTCGGCGGTCATGAACGGATCGCCACCGCCTTCGATGACGAGGTTGCCTTCGAGCACGAGGTCGCGCACGGGGCCGGTCGCGTGCGCGCGCGTGCGCCACGTGTAGGCGGGGCCCAGGAGCTCGAGCGCCGCGTAGGTCGTGAGCACCTTCATCGTCGAGGCGGGGTTTCGCGCGACGTCGGCGTTGTGGGCGAGCACGGGCTCGGACTGGCCGAGCTCGCGCACGTAGACGCTCACGCTCGCGTCCGGCACGCGCTTCTGTGCGAGCAGGCGGACGACGTCGGGCGGGAGATCGGTCGCGCGGGCAGTGGGCAGCCCCGCGGGAAGCAAAAGAAGGCCGGCCAGCAGCAACGGGCGCAGGTGCATCAGGTTCGATCCGGGGATGACGCGCCATGATAAGGCATCCCGGTGGCGGGCGGCGCGGACGCTCTGCATACTGCCCGCCCTGCGTCGAGGACGACCATGCGCCGGATCTGGAACACGATGCTGAAGGGCCTGGTGGCCCTGCTGCCCCTGGGCCTCACGATCTACGTGGTCTACTGGCTCGTGGTGGGCGCCGACCGCTTCTTCTCGCGCGCGCTCAAGGCGCTGCTGCCGGACTCGCTCTACTGGCCCGGCCTCGGACTGCTCACGGCCCTGGTCACGCTCTACCTCGCGGGGCTCGCCGTGAACGCGTATGTCGTGCGGCGTGCACTCCGGGTGAGCGACCGCCTCTTCGCCCGCGTGCCGGTCGTCAAGACGATCTACGTCGCGACGCGCGACTTCATGCGCTTCTTCCCGGCCTCGGGCCAGGCGAGCGACCTGAAGCGCGTCGTCATGGTGCCGTTCGGGCCGGGCCACCTGATCGGCTTCGTGACGGCCGAGTCGGGCGAGGCGCTCGGCCTCGGGCCCGAGTCTTCGGATTCGGTCGCGGTCTACCTGCCCATGAGCTACATGATCGGCGGCTACACGCTCGTCGTGCCCCGCGAGATGCTCGTGCCCACGAAGCTCTCGGTCGAGGCGGGCATGCGCATCGCGCTGATGGGCGGTGTGCAGGGCGCCGCACCCGGCACCGTCTCGCCGCAGCCGCCGCGGAGCGCCTGAGGTGCTGCGGGCCGCCATCGTCCCGGTGACGCCGTTCGCGCAGAACTGCTCGGTGGTCTGGCACGCGGAGTCGGGCCGCGGCGCGGTGATCGACCCGGGCGGCGACCTCGAGAAGATCCTCGCCGTCGTCCGCGACGAGAAGGTGACCGTCGAGAAGATCCTGCTCACGCACGCCCACATCGACCACGCGGGCGGCACGGCGGAGCTCGCCCGCACGCTCGGCGTGCCGATCGAGGGCCCGCACCCGGGCGACCAGTTCTGGATCGACGGGCTGCCGCAGCAGTCGCGCATGTTCGGGCTGCCGAGCGGCGGCACGTTCGTGCCGGACCGCTGGCTCGACGACGGCGACTGCGTGCACGTGGGAGAGATCGAGCTCGAGGTGCTGCACTGCCCGGGCCACACGCCGGGGCACGTCGTCTTTTACTCGCGCGCGGACCGGCTCGCGTTCGTGGGCGACGTGCTGTTCGCGGGCTCGATCGGGCGGACGGATTTTCCGGGCGGCGACTACGACACGCTGATCCGCGCGATCCGCGGCAAGCTCTTCCCGCTCGGGGACGACGTGCGCTTCGTGCCGGGGCACGGGCCGACCTCGACGTTCGGCGAGGAGCGGCGCAGCAACCCGTTCGTGGGCGACGGCTGCGCCTAATCCGCCTTGCGACGGCCGCGTTTCGCCTTCGTGCGCTTCTCGTCGTCGGTGTAGCCGTCGATGGAGACGCCGAGGTCGCGCGCGCGACGACCGCCCTTGCGGCGATCCTCGTAGTGGACGTAGCGGCAGGTGCAGTTGCTGCAGTCGCAGGCCTTGAGCGGCAGCACGGGCGCCTCGCGGGAGAGGAAGCGCCGCACCTGCAGGACACGCGCGGCGGCGCACGCCTTGGGCCCCGGCGCGATCGAGACGGCGTGATAGGTGGTGGGTGCCTTGCGCGGTGCGACGGGCGCAGCCCCGGCTTCGGGTCGCCCCAACAAGGACATCGCGCGCTTCACGAGTACGCTGGACATGCCGGCGGTCTCCACCCCAGTTCCGGCGCAGGGTAGCGGTTGGCGACCGTGCGGGGGCGTGACGCGCTTCTCATCCCGCGCAGGCCCGGCCCTAGACGCGGCTGCCGGCTCGGCCGAAACTGCCGGGACCGACCCGTCCCGAGCGCCCGCATGGCCAGAGCCCGCCGCCCCGCCGACCCGCTGCCCTTCGACTCGATCTACCGGCACGGGTACGCGCGGGTCGCCGTCGCGACGCCCGGCGTGGAGGTCGCCTCGCCGGGACACAACGTCGCCCGGACGCTCGAGCTGGCCGATCGCGCGGCCCGCGAGCAGGCGGTGCTCGCCGTGTTCCCGGAGCTCGGGCTCTCCGCCTACTCGAACGAGGACCTCTTCCAGCAGGACGCGCTGCTCGACGCCTCGCTCGAGGCACTCGCGGCCGTCGCCGAGGCGAGCCGCCGGCTGAGCTGCGCGCTCGCGGTCGGCGTGCCGCTCCGCGCCGACGACCGCCTCTTCAACTGCGCCGTGCTCGTGCACCGCGGGCGGCTCCTGGGCGTCGTGCCGAAGTCGTACCTGCCGAACTACCGCGAGTTCTACGAGCGGCGCCAGTTCGCGCCGGCCGCGCAGGCGCGCTCATCGACCCTCGCGCTGCTCGGGCAGCAGGTGCCCTTCGGTACCGACCTGCTGTTCCCGTTCTCGCGCCTGCCTGGGTTCGTGCTGCACCTCGAGATCTGCGAGGACGTGTGGGTGCCGCTGCCGCCCTCCACGCTCGCGGCGCTCACGGGCGCGACGGTGCTCGCGAACCTCTCGGCCAGCGACATCACGGTCGGCAAGGCCGACTACCGTCGCCTGCTCTGCGCCTCGCAGTCGGCCAAGTGCGTCGCGGCGAGCCTGTATTCCGCCGCGGGCCCCGGTGAATCCACGACCGAGCTCGCGTGGGACGGCCACGCGCTCGTCTACGAGAACGGCGAGCGCCTCGCGGAGTCGCAGCGCTTCCCGACCGAGCCGGGGATCATCACGGCGGATCTCGACCTCGACCACCTGCGCCAGGAGCGCATGCGCCTCACGAGCTTCGGCGACAACGCGGCCGTGCACGCGGGCGCGATCCCGGACTTCCGTCGCATCGAGGTGGACGTCGAGGTGCCGGCGGGCTCGGTGCCGCTGCGCCGTCGCGTCGAGCGCTACCCGTACGTTCCGTCGGACCCGGCGAAACGTGACGAGCGCTGCGCCGAGGTCTACGACATCCAGGTGCAGGGGCTCATGAAGCGCCTCTCCGCAACGGGCATCGACAAGGTCGTGATCGGCATCTCGGGCGGGCTCGATTCGACGCAGGCGGCGCTCGTCGCCGTGCGCGCGTTCGACCGCCTCGGGCTCCCGCGCCGCAACGTGCTCGGCTACACGCTGCCCGGCTTCGGCACGAGCCGCCACACGTTCGACAGCGCGCACGCGCTCATGAAGGCGCTCGGCATCTCGGCCGAGGAGATCGACATCCGCCCGGGCTCGCAGCTCATGCTCGAGCGCATCGGGCACCCGGCGGGCAAGGGCCAGCCCGTGCACGACGTCACCTACGAGAACGTGCAGGCGGGCGAGCGCACCTCGCACCTCTTCCGGCTCGCGAACCTGCACGGCGGGCTCGTCGTGGGCACGGGCGACCTCTCGGAGCTCGCGCTCGGCTTCACGACGTACGGCGTCGGCGACCACATGTCGCACTACAACGTCAACGCGTCCGTGCCGAAGACGCTGATCCAGCACCTGGTCCGCTGGCTCGTCGCGACGAAGCAGTTCGACGCGCCGACGACCCGCGTGCTCGACCGCATCGTGAACACCGAGATCTCGCCCGAACTCGTGCCGGGCTCGGGCGAGGAGCCCGCGCAGGCATCGCAGGCCGTCGTGGGCCCCTACGAGCTGCAGGACTTCAATCTCTACTACCTGAGCCGCTTCGGCTACCGGCCGAGCAAGGTCGCGTTTCTCGCGCTCGCCGCGTGGAGCGACCGCGCCTCGGGCAACTGGCCCGACACGGTGCCCGAGGGCGAGCGGCGCGAGTACGACCTCGCCGCGATCCGCCATTGGCTCGAGGTGTTCCTGCGCCGGTTCTTCCAGGGCAGCCAGTTCAAGCGCTCGGCGATGCCGAACGGGCCGAAGGTGGGCTCGGGGGGCTCGCTGTCGCCGCGCGGCGACTGGCGCGCGCCCAGCGATTCGCCGGCCACGGTGTGGCTCGATGAGCTGCACGCGAACGTACCGGCGGGGCGGCCGCGGCGTCGCCGCTGACGGAAGGCCTCAGGCCCGGTGCAGGTGCACCGGCAGCCGCCGCGATCCCCAGTGGCCCGGCTGCGCGGCGAACACCCCCGCGGCCTTCGTCCCGCACTCGGCGCACGCGCCCTCGGGTGTGAGGCCCCAGCGGCCGAGGTCGTAGCCGTCGCGCTCGATCAGCAGCGCACCGCACGCGTGGCAGCACGTGCTGCCGCCCGCGCGGTCGCGCACGTTGCCCGTGTAGACGTAGCGCAGTCCGTTCGCCATTGCGATCCCGCGTGCGCGCGTCAGCGTCGATGGCGGCGTGCGCGGCTTGTCGCGCATCTTCCAGTCCGGGTGGAACGCCGTGAAGTGCAGTGGCACGTCGGGCCCGAGCTCGGCGGCGATCCAGCGCGTCATCCCGTCGAGCTCCGCGTCGGAGTCGTTCTCGCCGGGGATCAGGAGCGTCGTGATCTCGAGCCACACGCTCGTCTCGCGGCGCAGGTACACGAGCGTCTCGAGCACCGGCGCGAGCTCGGCGCCGCAGACGTGGCGGTAGAAGCGCTCGGTGAACGCCTTCAGGTCCACGTTCGCCGCGTCGATCGCACGGAAAAACTCCTCGCGCGGCTCCGGGCAGATGTAGCCCGCCGTCACCGCGACGCTGCGCACGCCCGCCTCGCGGCAGGCCTCCGCGACGTCGATCGCGTATTCGAGGAACACCGTGGGATCGTTGTAGGTGAAGGCGACGCTGTCGCAACCGAGGCGCCTCGCCGTGGCCGCAAGCTCGCCCGGCGAAGCGGCATCCGCGAGCGTGTCCATCTCGCGCGACTTGCTCATGTCCCAGTTCTGGCAGAACTTGCAGGCGAGGTTGCAACCCGCGGTGCCGAACGAGAGCACGGAAGAGCCGGGCAGGAAGTGGTTCAGCGGCTTCTTCTCGATCGGGTCGACGCAGAAGCCGCTCGAGCGCCCATAGGTATAAAGCTCTACTCCGTTTCGGTCGCGCCCCCGCACGAAACACAGGCCGCGCTGCCCTTCGTGCAGGCGGCAGTGGCGCGGACACACGTCGCACTGTACGCGTCCGTCTGGCAAGGACTGCCAGTGTCGCGTAGGGATTGCCGCAATGTCGGTATTCATACGCTAGCCGCGCTCGAGGGGGCGGAAGGATAGTGGCCCGCGTGTGCAGGCGGAGAGAGAGGAGTGCTCTCCATGGACTTCAAATGTTGAGCCTCGCCGGCAGTGTGTCAAGGGTGCGGCCGCCGGCGGTGGCCGGTCTCTTCTATCCCGGCGACCCCGCTGCGCTTCGGCGCCTCGTCGAATCCTGCATCTCGGACGCGAGGCCGTCTGCCGGCGCGCGGATCCCGCGGGCGCTGATCGTGCCTCACGCGGGATACGCGTACTCGGGGGCGGTCGCGGGCCAGGCGTACCGAGCGCTGCGCGATTCCGGCGCGCGTCCCGCCCGCGTGGTGGTCGCGGGCCCCAGTCACCGCGTGCCGATGCGCGGGCTCGCCGTCAGCTCGCTCGACGCCTTCGAGACCCCGCTCGGCAAGGTCCCGATCGACGACGCGGCACGCCAGCGACTGCGCGAGCTCGGCCTCGTCGGCCTCTCGGACGCGCCGCACGCGGTCGAGCACTCGATCGAGGTGCAGCTGCCGTTCCTGCAGGCCGTGCTCGGCGACCGGTTCGTGCTGCTGCCGGTCGCGATCGGTCTCGCGCCGCCCGAGCAGGTCGCCCGGGCGCTCGACGCGGCCTGGAGCGATCCGGACACGCTGCTCGTCGTGAGTTCGGACCTGAGCCACCACCACACCTACGACGAGGCACGCAAGCTCGACGCCGAGTCCGGCCGCTCGATCCTCGATCGTCGCGACGACCTGAGCGACGAGCAGGCCTGCGGGGCGCGAGGCATCAACGGGCTGATGCAGCTCGCGCGCCGCCGCGGGCTCGTCGTCGAGCTGCTCGACCTGCGCAATTCCGGCGACACCGCGGGCGACCGCTCGCGCGTGGTGGGTTATGGGAGCTACGCGCTGTACGACGCTTGACGAGACCACCGGCGCGCAGCTGCTCTCGATCGCGGCGCGGTCGATCGAGGTGACGCTCGGCCTCGGGTGGGCCGCGCCGCCCGACCCCGCGGCGCTCGGGCCGGCGCTCGGCGAACGGCGCGCGAGCTTCGTGACGCTCACGGTCGACGGTGCGCTGCGCGGCTGCTGCGGTTCGCTCGAGCCGCTTCGGCCACTCGCGCTCGACGCATGGCGCAACGCCCGAGCTGCAGCGAGCCTCGATCGCCGGTTCGTGCCGCTCGCACCCGCGGAGTGGCGTGCGGCCGGCCTCGAGGTCTCGGTGCTCACGCCGCAGGTGCCGCTGGTCGTGCGGAGCGAGGCGGAGCTGGTCGGCCAGCTCGTCGTCGGCCGCGACGGGCTCGTGCTCGAGTGGCGCGGCCAGCGCGCGACCTTCCTTCCCAAGGTCTGGGAGCAGCTTCCCGGGCCCGTTGAGTTCCTCCGTCACCTGAAGCACAAGGCCGGCTGGGAGCCGGGCTTCTGGGCCCCGGACCTGCGGGTGTGGCGCTACGAGACGGAGTCGGTCTCGGCGGGGCGCGTCGCGGACCTGGACGGCCCGGCGGCCTCCTGAGCGATCCCGCCTCCTCGACGAATCCACCCGCCCGTGGCCGGCGAATCGCCGCCGGTGACTCCTCGTCTCGCCCTGCAGCTCCTCTTCGGCGGCATCCTGCTCGCCATGCTCGTCGTCACGGCGACGGCGAGCCTGCACCAGCCGCTCTGGGACTGGGGCGGCCTCGTGCGCGAGCCCGACAAGTGGTGGACCTGGGCGACGCTCGCCGACGCCTACTTCGGCTTCCTGACCTTCTACGCCTGGGTGTACTACAAGGAACGCGCCGCGGCCGGCCGCGCGGGCTGGTTCGTGGCGATCATGCTGCTCGGCAACATCGCGATGGCGGTCTACGTGCTGCGCGAGCTCGCGCGGCTCCGTCCGGGCGATAATCTCGAGTCCCTGCTGCTGCGACGCCGCTGACATGACCGCCCTGCCCTACGCGCTGCTCGAGCGCGACCTGCTGCCCGACTGGCTCATCCGCGCCGGCATCCGCCGCCTGCTCGCCGCGCGACTCCGCGAGGAAGATCGCGGCACGCCCGAGGCCCAGCAGGCACACCTCATGCGGCTCGTCCGGGAACTTCGCGGAAGCCCGGTCGCGATCGCGACGCGCGAGGCCAACGAGCAGCACTACGAGGTGCCGAGCGGTTTCTTCCAGCTCGTGCTCGGGCGGCACCTGAAGTACTCCTCGTGCTGGTTCCGGCCCGGCGTTGCCTCGCTCGACGAGGCCGAGGCCGAGATGCTGCGGCTCACGTGCGAGCGCGCGCGGCTCGCGGACGGCGACCGCATCCTCGAGCTCGGCTGCGGCTGGGGCTCGCTCACGCTCTGGATGGCCGAGCACTACCCGAACGCGCGCATCACCGCGGTCTCGAACTCCGCGAGCCAGAAGCGCTACATCGACGCGCGCGCCGCCGAGCGGGGCCTCGGCAACGTCGAGGTGATCACCTGCGACGCGAACGTGCTCGACTTCCCGCCGGACCGCCGGTTCGACCGCGTCGTGTCGGTCGAGATGTTCGAGCACATGCGCAACTACGAGGTGCTGCTCGGCCGCATCGCGGGCTGGATGCGCCCGGGCGCGACGCTCTTCGTGCACATCTTCACGCACACGCACTACGCCTACCCGTTCGAGGTCCGCGACGAGAGCGACTGGATGGCGCGATACTTCTTCACGGGCGGCATCATGCCGAGCGACGACCTGCTGCTCTACTTCCAGCGCGACCTGCGCGCGGCCGAGCACTGGCAGGTCGACGGCACGCACTACCAGAAGACCGCCGAAGCCTGGCTCGCGAACATGGACCGCGAGCGCGAGCGCGTGATGCCCGTGCTCGAAGCGACGTATGGCGCTCACGATGTCCGTCGCTGGTGGGTCTACTGGCGCGTGTTCTTCATGTCGTGCGCGGAGCTCTTCGGCTACCGCGACGGCCGGGAGTGGATCGTCTCCCACTACCTCTTCGAGAAGCCCGCCGGACAGCCCGCAGCCCCTCCTGCCGCCGGCTGAGGCCGATTGCGCGCGTCGCCGCGCCCGTGTCAGTGTTGCGGTCGTGACTCCTGCCCGCAATCCTGCTGCCGGCCCGCTGCGCCTGGCGCTCGTCGTCGTGAGCGTCCTGTGCGCGACCACGACGGTCGCACAGACCTCGCCCGACGCCCTCGTCACGCCGCCGGCCGCGACCGTCAACGAGCTGCACGCCGAGTTCAAGCGCCGGCTCGACACCGGTGAGAACGCCGCCGCCGCCGAGCAGGCGCAGGCCCTCGTCCGGATGCTCGAGGCGCGACCGGCGACGGGCTCGACCGAGGCCCTGCAGGTCGCGCTCATGAACCTCGGTCTCGCGCAGCAGCGCGCGGGGGACTACGTCGGTGCCGAGTCGAGCTACCAGCGCGTCGTCGAGCTTATCGAGGCGTCGGGGCGGCCGGCGAACCCGCGCCTCGCGCGCGCCTACGCCGGCCTCGCCGGAGCCTACCACGCGGCGAAGCGCTACGACCTCGCCGAGCCGGCCGTCGAGCGCGCGATCGCCTTGAACCGCCGCAGCGAGGGCCTCTTCAATGCCGAGCAACTGCCGCTGCTCGAACAGCAGGCCGACTCGCTCACCGAGCTCGGCCGCGCCGAGGAGGCGCTGCAGGCGCACCGCTACGCGCTCCGCGTCGTCGAGCGCCGCTACGGCACCGGGAGCCTCGAGTACGCGGACGCGCTCGAGTCCGTGGGCCGCTGGTACACGCGCGTCGGCGCGTACGAGGCGTCCCGGGTGACGCTCAGGCGTGCGATCGAGGTGACCACCGCGCGCTCGGGAGAGGATTCGCTCGACCTCGTGGGCCCGCTCACGGCGCTGGCGCGGAATGCGCGGCGCTGGATGCTCGATCCCCGCGCGCGGGAGGCCGCCGCGGAGAGCGAGGGCGCCTCGATGTTCCACGACCGCGTGATGCCGACCCCGCCCCAGCTGTCGATGAGCACCGTCTCGATCGAGGGGCTGCGCGCGCTCGAGCGCGCGGCGGAGATCGTCGACGGCCGTCCAGACCCGTCGCCCGCCCTCGCCGCCCAGGTGCACACGCAGCTCGGCGACTGGCACCAGCTGCTGGGTTCGAAGGAGCAGGCGCTCTCGAGCTACCGGCAGGCCTGGCTGGCCGCGAGCCGTGCGCCATCCGAGGCCGGCGAGCCACCGCTCACGACGACGCTCTTCGGCCAGCCGACGCTGGTCTATTACGACGCGCCCGCGGGCTGGAACCGCTACGCCGGGCGGCCGGCCGACGAGGTCGAGCTGCGCAACGCCGGCGTCGAGCTCACGGTGAGTGCGGCCGGCACCGTCACGACGGCCCGCATCGTCGAGCCCACCGGCATCGAGCGGCTCGACGAGAACGCGGTGCGCGCCGCGGAGTCCGCACGTTACCGACCGAGGTTCGTCGACGGGGCGCCGGCCGAGGCCGTCGGCGTGCGCTTCGTGCAGCCCTTCTACGTGCTCAGGGAAAAGGACGAAGAGGCGCCGGCCGCGGCCGCGCCGTCTCAGGAACGGGGCTGAATCTCGGCCGGTGCGTCTTCGACTGGCGGCGCCGATGGCGATGCCTCCGGCGGCAGCAGCCCGCGGACGATCGCCTGCTCGTGGATCTCGGTCGCGATCTTGGCACCCGCGTCGCGCATCGCGAGGCGCGTCGCCTCCTGCAGCGCGTCCGTGCCCTGGCCCGGGATGCTGCTCGCGGGACTCGCGCCGTATCCGGTGAACGACCACGAGTCGACCAGCTCGCCCTGCGGCGAGTATCCGTTGATGCGGTATTTCAGGCTTACGGCGTAGAGCTGCTCACCCGCGTCGCGCGGCGTGATGAACGAGAGTTCCTCGAGCACCGGCTCGAGCACGCCGCGGATCTCGGCGTCCGTGCCCGCGCCGGACTGGGCGCTCGGCACGCGGACGACGCGCGTGAACATCGCCTCGAGCAGCCGCGCGAAGCCCTCCGACTGGCCGGGGCCCACGGCGATCTCGTAGTCGAGGCCGTCGCGCTTCTCCTTGTGCACGTAGTCCCGGAACTCGGGCGCGACGTAGAGCCCAACCACGGCCGGTATGCGGTCGACGAGCGGCATCGGGATCGACGGCCGCGCCTCGAAGCGCTGCGTGCCGCAGCCCGCGGCGAGCACCGCGGCGGCGAGGACGATCGCCGCGGCCGGCGCGCGGACCGCGTGCCGCGCGCGCGGCGGGTCGGGGATGGCTGTAGTCATCGGGATCGATGGTCGCACGGCAGGGCTCAGCGCCGGTAGGTGCCGGGCTCGTTCAGGCCCACGAACGTGCCGCCGTTGCGGTCGCAGAGGATGCGCATCAGCGTGGCGAAACGGATGCTGGTGTACTGTGGGGCGTCCGGGCGCACGGGAAATCCGATCGCGTGGATGCGCACGCGACGGCGCCCGCTCTTGTCCTCGCGGTTCACCATGTCGACGGTACGCACGACCGAATCGACCGACGGGCCGGTGAACTCGTCGCCGAGCACGTAGAGGCTGATGCGCCGGCCCGTGCCGTAGTAGGTGCGGATCGCCTCGACGATGCCCTCGACGGGGCTCGAGTTGCTGAACGGGAACCAGTCGCGCAGCCGGTCGAGCACCAGCTTGCGCTGCCCCGGCGTGTCCGGCAGCCAGCGGCCACGGTACGAGGGGTACATGTAGCCGCCCTCGTCGTTCATCACCTGCCAGCCCTTCACGGTCGGGTGGGCGTCGAGCACCTCCTGCATCTTGCGCAGCATCAGCGGCCAGGCGTAGTTCGCCATCGAGCCCGAGGTGTCGATGATGAAGATGATGTACTCGCTGTCGACCGGCACGCCGCCGATCGCGGAGTCGTCGCGGCGCCGGTACTGAGCGCCGAGCAGCCGCTTCATCTCCTCGGTGAGATCCTGCTGCGCCGAGACGAGCCGGCCCTCGATCTCGTTCGCCACCTCGGCGTCCTTGCGCGAGGACTCGAACTGCCCCTTGGCGGCACTCAGGTCGCCGCGCAGCCGCGCGATCTTCTGCTGCTCCTCGGAGAGCTGCACGCGACGCGCCTTGAGCTCGCGGTTCAGCACCTCGCTCGTGCCGCGGATCTCGAAGAGCTCCTCCTGCAGCTTGAGCACGCGACCCTCGAGCTCCTCGCGCGTCTTCTCGAACACCACCGGCTCGCCGACCTCCGTGAGCACGAGCAGCAGGATCACCGCGCCGAACCCGCAGCAGATCGCGTCGAGGAACGACAGGCTGAACACCTCGACGTCGCGCCGGCCGAGCCGCGAGCGCTTCATGGCCAGTC
>RPQJ01000049.1 GCA_003819815.1 Lysobacterales bacterium | reverse complement strand
GCCGGACGCCCGCGGCGGTTTCGAAATGGCGCTGCTGCGCATGCTCGCGTTCCGCCCGGAAGCGATGAACGTCGGCGCGACCGCGCCACGCGCTGCGACGCCACCGGCGAGCGGGCCTGCCCGTCCGCCGACCCGGAGCGCAGGTGCCGGCAGGGATCGCGTGCAACGCTCGAGCGACGCCCAGGCCGCAACACCCGTTCGGGCCATGATGCCGGCAGAGCCGCCGGCCCAGGCATCGGACCCGTCAGGCCCGTCATCGGGCCAGCCATCGGGTCATTCGGCGGCGCATGCAGCCGCCCGGACGCCGGCGCATCCCTCGGCCTCGCCGCGTCCCGTCGCGACGTCGGCCAATGGCGACGATTGGGCCGCGATCATCGAGGCGCTCGCGCTCGCAGGTCCGGCGGGGCAGCTCGCCGCGCACTGCGTGCTGATCGGCCGCAACCGCGACGTCGTGCAGCTGCGCCTCGACCCGTCCGGCGAGGTGTTCCGCCGGCCGCAGCTCGAGCAGAAGCTCGCGCAGGCACTCGCGACGCATTTCGGAACCCCCGTGCGGCTCGACATCAGTGTGAGCGCTGCCGCCGAACCGACGCCCGCGCGCCAGCAGGCCGAGGCGGCCGACGAACGACTGCGCGCGGCCGAGCAGGCGATCGAATCCGACGCGAACGTGCGCGCCCTGCGCGAGACCTTCGGCGCGCGCGTGCTGCCGGGGTCGGTCAAACCCTTGAACTGACGGTTTCCAGGAGTCGAGGCAGATGAAAGGCGGTATCGGCAACATGATGAAGCAGGCCCAGCAGCTGCAGGCCAACATGCAGAAGGCGCAGGCCGAGATCGCGGCGATGGAGGTCACCGGCGAGTCGGGCGGCGGCATGGTCCGTGTCACGCTGAACGGTCGCCACGAGGCGAAGCGCGTGCAGATCGACCCGTCCGTGCCGCTCGACGATCGCGAGATGGTCGAGGACCTCGTCGCCGCAGCGATCAACGACGCCGTCCACCGGCTCGAGTCGGCGAGCCAGGAAAAGATGGCCTCGCTCATGGGCGGGCTGAATCTTCCTCCCGGCATGAAGCTTCCATTCGGCGGCTGAAGGCGCAATGCTCTATCCGCCGTCGCTCAGCCGCCTGGTCGAAGCCCTGCGGAGCCTGCCGGGCGTGGGGCCGAAGTCCGCCCAGCGCATGGCGTTCCACCTGCTCGAGCGCGACACCGACGGCGCGCGCGAGATCGCCACGGCCGTCGCCGCCGCGCTCGAGAAGCTCGGGCATTGCAGCCGCTGCCGGATGTTCGCCGAGGGCGAGCTCTGTCCCGTGTGCCTCGCGGCCGGTCGCGACCGGAGCCTGCTCTGCGTCGTCGAGTCGCCGGCCGACGTCGTCGCGATCGAGCAGACCGGCAGCTACCGCGGGCTCTACTTCGTGCTGATGGGCCACCTCTCGCCGCTCGACGGCATCGGGCCCGCCGAGATCGGCATCGACGCGCTCGAGCGGCTGCTCGGCGAAGGAGAGGTCCGCGAGGTGATCCTCGCGACGAACCCGACTGTGGAGGGCGAGGCGACCGCGCATTTCCTCGCCGAAGTGGTCACGCGGCGCGGCATCCGTGCATCGCGCATCGCGCACGGCGTGCCGGTCGGGGGCGAGCTCGAGTACGTCGACGGAGGTACGCTCGCTCACGCGCTCGCGGGGCGGCAGCTCGTGGGCTGAGGCCGGGTCGGTTCCCGGCTTTCGCGGAAGTCGCTCGTTGGGTGCGGTTCAGGCGTGGGATTCGGGATCTCTTCCGGTGCGCGAAGAAGAGATGCGCGCCGGAAGAGATCCCGAACCCCACGCTGGATGCACGGCGCAAGAAACGTTCACCGGTCCCAGCGGCGAGCGCGACGACGCCGCTCCGACGCGATCTCGACGCAGCGGGCGCCGTGCGCAGTCCTCGGTGACGAGGACGCAGCCCAGGCGCGACTCGAGGGGCGGGATGACGCGTCCCTTCGCGAAATCTCGTTTCGCGGGGGGATGCGGCATCGCGCCCCAGGACCACGCTTCAAGGGACCGGGCCCGGACGACGAGCGCGGCGATGCCACTCCGACGCGATCTCGATGCGGCGGGCGCCGTGCGCAGTCCTCGGCGACGAGGACGAAGCTCAGGCGCAGGCCGAGGGGTGGGATGACGTGTCCCTTCGCGAAATCCCATTTCGCGGGGGGATACGTCATCCCGCCCCGGCACCGTCCTGAACGCGCCGTTCCCGTGAACGAACCGCCCCTGCGCGCAGCCCCGCGGGTCAGCCAACCGTCGAGCGATCACCCGCGAGGAAGAGCCACGTTTCGACGACCGTGTCCGGATTCAGCGAAATGCTCTCGATGCCTTCGTCGAGCAGCCAGCGCGCGAAGTCGGGGTGATCCGAGGGGCCTTGGCCGCAGATGCCGATGTACTTGCCGGCCTTGCGGCAGGCCTGGATCGCGAGGTGCAGCAGAGCCTTCACGGCATCGTCGCGCTCGTCGAAGAGCCGGGCGATGATCGCCGAATCGCGGTCGAGCCCGAGCGTGAGCTGCGTCATGTCGTTCGAGCCGATCGACATGCCGTCGAAGTATTCGAGGTAGCGCTCGGCCAGCAGCGCGTTGGTGGGCAGCTCGCACATCATGATGACCTTGAGCCCGTCCTTGCCGCGCTCGAGACCGTTCGCGGCGAGGAGCTCGACGACCTGCCGCGCCTCCTCGACGGTGCGCACGAAGGGCACCATGACCCACACGTGGTCGAGTCCCATCTCGCCGCGCACGCGCTTCAGCGCGCGGCACTCGAGCTCGAAGCACGGGCGGAAGCTCTCGTCGACGTAGCGCGCGGCGCCACGGAAGCCGAGCATCGGGTTTTCCTCGGACGGCTCGTAGCGCCGGCCGCCGATCAGGTTCGCGTACTCGTTCGACTTGAAGTCCGAGAGCCGCACGATCACGGGCTCCGGCGCGAAGGCGGCAGCGATCGTGCCGACGCCTTCGCACAGCTTGTCGACGTAGAACTCGACGGGGTCGTCGTAGCCCGCCATCTGGCGACGGATCGTGTCCTGGAGATCGCCGTCGAGCCGGTCGAACTCGAGCAGCGCCTTCGGGTGCACGCCGATCATGCGGTTGATGATGAACTCGAGCCGCGCGAGTCCGACGCCGTGGTTCGGGATCGCCGCGAAGTCGAAGGCGCGGTCGGGGTTGCCGACGTTCATCATGATCTTGACGGGCAGCGCGGGCAGGGCGTCGAGTTCGACCTGCGACTGCTCGTACTGCAGCGCGCCCTCGTAGACGTGGCCGGTGTCGCCCTCGGCACAGGACACCGTGACGAGCTGGCCCTCGCGGATCGTGCGCGTCGCGTCGCCGCAGCCGACGACGGCGGGAATGCCGAGTTCGCGCGCGATGATCGCCGCGTGGCACGTGCGCCCCCCGCGGTTCGTGACGATCGCGGCGGCGCGCTTCATCACCGGCTCCCAGTCGGGGTCGGTCATGTCCGCGACGAGCACGTCGCCCGTCTCGACGCGCGCCATCTCCTTCACGCTGCGGATGATCCGGGCGGGGCCGGCGCCGATGCGGTGACCGATGCTGCGACCCTGCGCGATCACGGGGCCGCGGCCCTTCAGCGTGTAGCGCTGCAGCGTGCGCCCCACGCGGCTCTGGACCGTCTCCGGCCGGGCCTGAAGCACGTACAGGCGGCCGGTCTCGCCGTCCTTGCCCCACTCGATGTCCATCGGGCAGCCGTAGTGCTGCTCGATCACGAGCGCCTGCCGCGCGAGGGCGGTCAAGTCCTCGTCCGTGAGGCAGAAGCGCATCCGGTCCGCCTCCGGGACGTCCACGGTGCGGACGCGCTTGCCGGTCTCGCCGGGTGCGGCGTAGACCATCTTGATCGCCTTGCCGCCGAGGGTCCGACGCAGGATCGGCTGGTGCCCGGAGCGCAGCGCAGGCTTGTAGACGTAGAACTCGTCCGGGTTCACCGCGCCCTGCACGACGGTCTCGCCGAGGCCCCACGACGCGGTGATGAACACGACGTCGCGGAACCCAGAGTCGGTGTCGAGCGTGAACATGACGCCGCTCGCGCCCACGTCGCTGCGCACCATGTACTGCACGCCCGCGGACAGCGCGACCTGCGAGTGGTCGAAGCCCTGGTGCACGCGGTAGGCGATCGCGCGGTCGTTGAAGAGCGACGCGAAAACCTCGTGCACTGCGCGCACGACGGCGTCCCGACCGCGCACGTTGAGGAGCGTCTCCTGCTGGCCCGCGAACGACGCCTCGGGCAGGTCCTCGGCGGTGGCGGAGGAGCGCACGGCGACCGCGGCCTCGGCGCCGCCGGCGCACATGGCGTCGTAGCCCTCGAGGATCTCGCGCTCGAGGCGCTCCGGGAACGGCGTCGCGAGAATCCAGCCGCGGATCCGCGCGCCGGTCTCGGCGAGTTTCGCGACGTCCTCGACGTCGAGCGGCGCGAGCTCGTCGCGGATGCGATCGGCGAGGCCGTCGCGGGCGAGGAACTCGCGGTAGGCGTCGGCGGTCGTCGCGTAGCCGCCGGGCACCGTGATGCCGAGGGCTGCGAGGTTCGAGATCATCTCGCCGAGCGACGAGTTCTTGCCGCCGACCGAGGCGACGTCGTGCCGGCCGAGCTCGGCGAGCGGAATCGTGTAGCGGATCAAGCCGGGCCTCTTGCTACGTCAAGGGTGCAGGTGAAAGACTGCGATCGCGACCGGTGACGAGGGTGCTGCGTGGTGATGAATCGTCGGACCGTATTCTTCGTCTCTGACCAGACCGGCGTGACGGCCGAAACGATGGGGCACAGCCTGCTCACGCAGTTCGAGGGCCAGGAATTTCGGCAGGTGACTCTGCCATTTATCGCCAGCGTTGACAAGGCAGAGGAGGCCGTGCGGAAGATCAACGCCACGGCCGCCGCCGACGGCCGGCGCCCCATCGTCTTCAGTACGCTCGTGAAGGACGACCTGCGTTCGGCCGTGAAGCGCAGCGAGGGCCTGTTCCTCGACTTCTTCGACGCCTTCCTGGGGCCGCTCGAGTCCGAGCTCGGGATGAAGTCGTCGGAACGCGCGGGGCGCGCCCACGGCATGGCCGACAAGCTCGTCTACAATGCGCGCATCGAGGCCACGAACTTCGCGCTCGCGGCGGACGACGGCGGCGTCGCGGCGGACTACCAGCGCGCCGATGTGGTCCTGGTCGGCGTGTCGCGCTCCGGCAAGACGCCCACGTGCATCTACATGGCGATGCAGTACGGCGTCTTCGCCGCGAATTACCCCCTCACCGAGGAGGACTTCGAGAGCAAGCAACTCCCGCCGATGGTTCGGCCGTTCCAGCCCAAGCTCTTCGGGCTGACGATCACCCCGCAGCGCCTGCAGCAGATCCGCAACGAGCGGCGGCCCGCAAGCCGCTACTCGTCGCTCGCGCAGTGCGAGTTCGAAGTGCGCTCGGCCGCGGCGCTGTTCGAACGCTACGGCATCCCGACGCTCGACACGACCGAATGCTCGATCGAGGAGATCGCGAGCCGCGTCATCGAGCGCCAGGGCATCGAGCGGCGGCTGCGCCCCTGAGTCGTGGTTCAGGCGTGGGGTTCGGCGTCTCTGCCGGCGCGCGAAGAGGACATGCGCGTCGGCAGAGACCCCGAACCCCACGCTGGATGCACGGCGCCTGAGCGAGTTTTCCGCCGGGCCGGAAAACTCGCACGGCGCAAGTAACGTCGACCGGTTCCAGCGACGAGCGCGGCGACGTCGCTCCGCCGCGATCTCGATGCGCCGGGCGCCGTGCGCAGTCCTCGGCCACGAGGACGCAGCTCAGGCGCGGCTCGAGGGGCGGGATGACGCGTCCCTTCGCGAAATCTCATTTCGCGGGGGGGTGCGGCATCGCGCCCCAGGACGACTCCCCGGGCTGGCCGACCGAGCACACGAGCGCGGCGACGTCGCTCCGACGCGATCTCGACGCGCGGGCGCCGTGCGAAGTCCTCGGCCACGAGGACGCAGCTCAGGCGCGGCACGAGGGGTGGGATGACGCGTCCCCTCGCGAAATCTCATTTCGCGGGGGGATGCGTCATCTCATCCCGGCACCGCACTCGATGCCGGCCTCTATACCGCCGGGAAACCACTCGCGCAACTCGAGGCCGTTCGTCGCGACCGCGTGCCGTGCGTCACGGTCGCGCGAAACCCCTGTGCTATAGTCGAACGGTGAGCGTGGACAGCCTTTGCCTGACATCCTGGCGAGCGCGGCCGGCAAGCTTCGTCAGCCTGATGACGCTGTACGAGAGCAACTACATCCGGCTCCGTGCGCTTGTGGGCGACGTGCGCGGCCTCGCAGCGGCGTCCGTGTCGCGCACGCCTGGCGACGTCGACCTCCATCTCGAGCCGCTCGAGCAGAGCCCGTACACGACGATCCTCCGGCTCACGTACCTCTTCGACGCCGCCCACGCGCCCATCGCCGAGCCCGACCTCGAGATACGGGTCTATCACGACGCGCGCCTCGCTGAGGCGAGCCGCTGCGCGAGCCCTGAGCGGCACCCGGCCTTCGCAAGGATCCGCGGCGCGGTGCCGGCGACGCTAGGGGAGCGCTGGCGTCGCAACATGCTGCTGAACAAGTGGCTCGACTACTGCGCCGAGCGGGGCCACCGGTTCGTGGCGGCGCCGGCTCCCTGAATGCGGCTCTTCGACGGCGTGCGGCGTGCAGCGCGGCGCATGGCGGGGCACGACGTTTCCGTCGAGGACGAGCGCCTCGTCGAGCTGTTCCGCAACCGCGCCGAGCTCAAGAAGGAACTCACCGCGCTCGACGAAGAGCGTCACCGCCTGCTCGACCGCCTGAAACTGCAGGAAGGCGCGACGATGCGCGTCGAGGAACAGCTCGCCGCGCTCGAGCAGTACCTCGGCCGGCCCGAGGAGGGCTACAAGACTCTCGCGTACTTCCAGCTGCGCGCCGCATGGCGAGCCGCGTCGCGGCGGCTCGAGCAGTTCGCGACCGAGCTGGCGCGGCAGCAGAAGGACAGGGAGCGCAAGCAGCAGCTCACGGAGTTCGAGCGCGCCCGCTCGCTCCGCCTGGGCGAAGTCGACCGGGAACTGACCGAGGCCCGCGTGCTGGCCGACCAGCTGCAGGCCGAGCAGCGACTCGCCGAGCAGCGCCTCGCCGGCCTCGCGGGTTTCTGGAACTACTTCCGCCGCCGCAAGCTGGCCGAGACCATCGAGGCGCGGCGGTTCCGCATCGACGCCTCCATGGCACAGGTGGTCGAGCTCGAGGAGCGCCGTGGGCGCGCGGCCGCGGAGCCGCCGCCACTGTTCGACGGCCTGTCGCTCGAGGGGCGGCGGGCCGTGAATCTCGCCGTGATCGCCTACGCCGAGGCGCTGCACGACCGGCTCGCGTCGGCGGCCCTTTCGGATCTCGTGCGCCAGAGCACGCTGCGGCGCGTGTACGACTCGAGCTATGGCAGCCGGGAAGAATGCCAGGCGATCATGGAGCGGACGTCGAGGTTGATCGACGATCTCGAGCGGACGCACGACGACCTGGCCGACGTCAAGGCGCGCACCGACAGGCTGCGGCGCACTGCGAAGTACCGCAGTGATGGCGAGACGGTGCCGCTGCACGAGAGCCTGCAGGCCTCGTCGCTGGTGCTGCTCGAAGACTACTGGGACGTCTACAAGACGCTGCTGCGCTGAGTGGGCAGGCGCCCCGGCAGCGCCCGCCGCCGATCAGCGCGGTGTCGACGCGGCTTCGCCGGCCGGCGCGGGGAGGGTCCCGGCGGGTGCGGCGGCCTGCCGCGAGAAGATGCGCACCCGCCACGCGTTCAGGTCGTCGAACCAGACGTAGAACATCGGCACGATCAGGAGCGACACGAGGCCCGAGAAGGCGAGGCCGCCCATGATGGCGCGCGCCATCGGGTAGTAGGCGGGACCTTCACCGGCGCCGCCGCCACCCACTTGTGCGTCGCCGATCGCGAGAGGCAGCAGGCCCAGCAGCGTGGTGAGCACGGTCATCAGGATCGGCCGGAGACGATCGCGGCCTGCCTGCAGGATCGCCTGCTCCCGCGGCAGGCCCGCCGCGCGCAGGTCGATGACGTGTGCGATCAGCACGATGCCTATGTTCACGACGACCCCGATCAGCACCATGAAGCCGATCATCGCCATCATCGTGATGGTGGTTCCGGTCAGGGCGAGGAACCATACCGAGCCCACGATCGCGAACAGGATCGAGGTGATGATCGACAGCGGGTAGAGCGTGGACTCGAAGAGCGAGGCCATCACGAGGAAGATCAGCACGACCGCGAGCAGCATGTTCTGCACCATGGTCTGCACGGCTTCCTCGTTGTCGTCGAAGCCGCGGCCGAATTGCCAGGAGTAACCGGCCGGCAGCGGATAGTCCTTCATGATCGGCTCGACCCGCTCGCGCACTTCCTCCATCGTCGAGCCCTTGGCGATGTTCGCGTCGATGACCACCGTCGTCAGGCGGTTCAGGCGCTGGATCTCCCGGTCGCTCGGCCGCACCTCGAACCGCGCGACCGCGCCCAGGTCTGCCTGGGTGCCGTCCGGCAGCATGAGCGGGACGCGGGCGAGGTCCTCGAGCGACTGCCGGTCGGACTCACGGAACGCGAGCCGCATCGTGAGCTCGCGGTCGTTGCCGCGCAGTTCGGGCAGCTTGTCTCCGCGCATCGCGCCTGCGACCGTGAGCGCGACGTCCTGCGTCGTGAGTCCAAGCTGGGAGGCGCGGTCACGATCGACGATGACCCGCACTTCCTCGTCGCCGGAGCGAGCCTCGGAGCGGACGGCCTCGAGCCCCGGCACCGACGAGAGGCGGCGCGCGACCTCGAAAGAGAGGTCCGCGAGGCGCTCGGTCGACTCGCCCGAGAGCTGCAGGCTGAAGCTCGTGCCGCCGCCCGCGCCCTGGTCGAACTGGAAGCTCGGCTTGCCGATGATGATTTCCGGCAGCTCCTCCTGGACCATCTTCATGACGTCGGCGGCCTCGATGGTGGCGTCTTCCTTGGGCCGCAGGTAGAGCCGCGTGTAAGCCTCGTCGGTCAGCCAGAACGAATAGTAGGTGTCGACGTCGAGCCGCTCCTTGTTGGCGGCCACGTAGCCCTCGACGCGCTCGACGGCTTGCTGCACCCGCTCCATCGGATAGGAGCCGTTCAGGTGGTACGCCAGTAACAGGGTGCGGCTCGCTTCCTGCGGGAACGGATCGACCTTGGCGATCTTGAGCGCGAAGAGCGGCACGGGCGAGGCGAGGATCAGCACCGTTGCGAGCGCCATCGACTTCGGGTGCGCCAGCGCCCAGGAGAGGGCGCGGGTGTAGGCGCCCTGCAGGCGACCGAACCACGAGCCCGGCGGTACCGGCGGCGGAGGCGACATGCGCGCCGCGAGCATCGGGATCAGCGTCTGCGCGACGAGGAGCGAGGCGAGCATCGCGACGACGACCGGGATCGCGACGTGCACGAGGAACAGCGACATCTCGTTCTTTTCGCCGAAGACGAGCGGCAGGAACACGATCACCGTCGAGAACGTGCCGGCGAGCGTCGCGAGCCCGACTTCGCGGACGCCCGCGAGCGTGGCTTCGATCGGCCGGCCCGGCATGGTCTGCCGGTGGCGGAAGATGCTCTCGGTGATCACGACGGCGTTGTCGACGAGCATGCCGACCGCGAGCAGCATGCCCATCATGCTGAGCACGTTGAGCGACAGGCCCAGGAAGTACATCGCGCCGAGCGTGACCAGCAGCGACGCCGGCACCGCGAGGCTCACGATGAGCGTGGTCGGGAGGTGCCGCAGGAACAGCAGCAGCATGAAGAACGAGAGCCCGGCGCCCACGAGTCCCGCGATGCGCAGCTCCCGCAGCGAGCTGCGGATGCTGTCGGCCTGGTTGCCCACGACGAGCAGGTCGATGCCCTGCAGCTGCGGGACCTGGCGGGCCTCCTCGACGGCAGCAATGACGCGGTCCGCGACGTCGACGACGTTCGCCTGCGTCGACTTGAAGACGTCGATGCCGACGGCCGGCCGGCCCTCCATGTGGCGGCCGACCGGCAGCTCCGGCGCGACGAGCGCGACCTGCGCCACGTCGCCCACGCGCACGCCGTTCGCGATGTAGAGCCGCCGCACGTCGTCGAGCGAGCGAAGCTCGCCGATCGGGCGCACGGTGAACCGCTGGCCGTTCTCCGTGATCTCGCCCGCGCTCACCGAGAAGTTGCTCGCCACCAGGAGCTGCCGCAGGTCCTGCACGTCGACGGAGTACGCCGCGAGCCGCGTCGGATCGACGAGCACGCGGACTTCGCGCGGCTCGACGCCCTGGAGCTCGACTCGCGCCACGCCGTCGAGCCGCTCGATCGGCCGCTTGAGGTACTTCTCGAGCATCTCGTACTGGTCGGTCAGGTCGCGGTCGGAGGCGATGCGGATCACCGTGATCGGCTCGTCCGAGGCGCTGAAGGACTGCATGATCAGGCGATCGGCGCCTTCGGGAAGCTGCGGCCGGATCGAGTCGAGCTTGGTGCGGACGTCGAATGCGGCGGCGTCCGGATCGCGATCCCAGTCGAACAGCACGACGAACGTCGCGTCGTCGGCACGTGCCGTCGCGCGGATCTCGACGATGCCGGAAAGCGTCGCGAGCGCCTCCTCGACCGGGCGCACGATGAGTTCCTCCATCTCCTCCGGCGTCGAGCCGGGGTAGGGGATCACCACCTGCATGCCGGGGAAGGTGATGTCCGGGAACGCCTCGAGGCGCAGCAGCCGGGCCGAGATGAGACCGACCGCGAGCACGGCGAGGAACACCATGATCGTCGTGACGGGTCGCTCGAGCGCGAGGCGGGTGTGGCGCACGGCGGTGCCTCAGCCGGCAGCGGGTTCGGGGGCCGACTCGGACGCCGATGCGACCGCGGAGCGCCGCTCGGGCCGGCCGCGGTCGAGCACCGAATAGACCACCGGGATCACGAGCAGGGTGAGGAACGTGGTGAGCAGCACGCCGCCGATCACGGTGATCGCCATCGGCGCGCGGACCTCGGCACCCTCGCCGAGGCCGAGCACCATCGGCAGCAGGCCCAGGATCGTCGTGAGCTTGGTGATCAGGATCGGGCGCAGGCGCAGCCGGCCGGCCTCGACGATCGCGTCGTGCTTCGAGAAGCCGCGCTCGCGTGCCTGGTTCACCGCGTCGATCAGCACGATCGACTGGTTGACGACGATGCCGGCGAGCATGATGAGTCCGATGTAGGCGACGACGTTGACCGTGGTGCCCGTGAGCCACAGCGCCCAGACCGCGCCGATGATGGCGAGCGGGATCGTGAGCAGGATCACGAACGGGTGCACGAGCGACTCGAACTGCGACGCCATCACCAGGTAGACGAGGAAGATCGCGAGCAGCAGCACGAACTGCAGCGAGCGGAACGATTCCTGCATCTCCTCGCTCTGGCCCGAGAGGAAGGCGGTCGTCTCGGGCGGAAGCTCGACCTCGTCGACGATCTCGTGCAGGCGTGCCACGGCGGAGCCGAGATCGCCATGGGCGAGGTTCGCGGAGATCAGCGCGACGCGCTCCTGGCCGAGGCGCCGGACCTCGGCGGGGCCGACCGCAAGCTGCACGTCCGCGACGGAGCTCAGCGTGACGGGAAAATCGCTGCCGGGATTCACAATGAGCCCGCGGACTTCCTCGACCGAGGCGGCGCGCGAGTCGACGCTGCGTACCAGCACGTCGATTTGCCGGTCGCGCAGCTTGTAGCGCGTCGCGACCTCGCCGCGCACGCTGTTCACGACGCGGTCCGCGACGTCGCGGACGACGAGTCCGAGCTGCGCGGCCCGCTCCTGGTCGAACACGATCTGGATCTCGGGGTTTCCGGCCTCCATCGTGGTCTTGACGTCGGCGAAGCGACCGTCGGCGAGCATGCGCGCCCGGACCTGCTCGGCGGCGGTCTTGAGCCGGTCGAGGTCGTAACCCGAGACGACCACCTCGAGCGGGGTCGACATGCTGAAGAGGCTCGGGCGGCTGAACCGGTGCTGCACGCCCGGCATCGCCTCGAGGCCCGTGCGCAGCTCCCGCATGGCCGATTCCTCGTCCTCGCGGGTCGAGCCCGGGACCAGCGTCAGGCTGAGCCGGCCGGTGTTCTCGCCGGCGTCGACGGGGTTCGCGTCCAGCCGGTTACCGGTGCCCGCCACGGAGTAGGCGAGTGCGACGTTGCCGAGTTCGCTGCTCGCCCGCTGCACCGACTGCACGACGCGGTCGGTCTGCTCGAGCGGTGCGCCGGGCGGGAGTCGCAGGTCGACGTTGAACTCGCCCTGCGACATCTGCGGAATGAGCTCGGTGCCGAGCCGCGGCGCAATCACGAGCATCGTGAACGCGAAGAGCGCCACGGCGCTGCCGATCACCTTGCCGGGGTGGTCGAGCGCCCAGAGGATCGCGCGCGGATAGCGGCTCTCCGCCCAGCGGCTCAGCCCCTGCGCCCCGCCGACGATCGGGCTCAGGGCGAGGGCAAAGCCGCTCCCGAGCCAGCCGAACGCTCGCCGTGCAGCGCTGGCGACCGCGGCCAGCACGCTCTCGACGCGCCGCAGGCGGCGGGCCGGGCCGCTGCCCGGATGCGCGACCGGCGAGGGGTCGCGCCCGGCCGCGAGCATCGGCACCAGCGTGAGCGCGACGATCAGCGAGAAGACCAGGGCGAAGGTGACCGTGAGCGACTGATCGCGGAACAGCTGGCCCGCGACGCCGGAGATGAAGACCATCGGGAAGAACACGGCGACCGACGTCAGCGTCGCGGCCGTGACGGCCATCGCGACTTCGGCGGTGCCCCTCCGGGCGGCCTCGCGGCGCTCCATGCCGTGCTCCTGCTTGCGCACGATGCTCTCGAGCACGACGACGGCGTTGTCGACCAGCATGCCGACCGCAAGCGCGATGCCGCCGAGGGACATGATGTTGAGCGTGACGTCGAATGCGTACATGAGCACGAACGTGCCCAGCACCGAGACCGGGATCGCGATGCCGCTGATGAGCGTCGTGCGGACGTCGCGCAGGAACGCGTAGAGCACGAGAATCGCAAGCAGGCCGCCGATGAGCGCCGCGTCCTTCACTTCGCTGATGGCCGCGTCGATGAACGTCGACTGGTCGTAGACGGTGCGGATCGTCGCGGCGGAGGGCAGCGACTTGCCGAGCTCGGCGACCCGCTCCTTGACGCCCTCGGCGAGCAGCACGGTGTTCGCGTCGCCTTCCTTGTAGACCGCGAGCTCGATCGCCTCGCGGCCGTCGACGCGGGTGATCGCCTCGCGGTCCTTGTAGCCGCTCGTCACGGTCGCGACGTCGCGCAGGTAGACGGGCTGGCCGTTGCGCGTCGCGATGATCGAGTCGGCCATCTGCTCGATGCTCTCGAACTCGTTCAGCGTGCGCACCAGGAAGCGCTGCATCCCCTGCTCGAGCCGGCCGCCCGACAGGTTCACGTTCTCGGCGCGAAGGCGCTCGGTCACGACGTCGATCGACAGCCCGAGCTGTGCGAGTTTCTGCTGGTCGACGAAGACCTGGACCTCGTCCTCGAAACCGCCGCTCACCTTGACGGCAGCCGAGCCCTCGACCGCCTCGAGGTCCGGCTTCAGGCGGTCCTCGGCGAAGCGCCGCAGCGCCTTCAGTCGCTCCACGGACTCCTCGCCCGCGCGCTCCGTCTCCTCGAGGAACGCGAGGCGCATCACGGGCTCGCTCGCCGGGTCGAACCGCAGCAGCAGCGGGCGCCTGGCCTCGAGCGGCAGCTGGAGCAGGTCGAGCTTTTCGCGCACGTCGATGCCGGCGAGGTCCATGTCGGTGCCCCACACGAACTCGAGCGTCACGTCGGACTGCCCGGAGCGGGACACCGAGCGCACCTGGCGCACGTTGCGGATGATGCTGACCGCCTCCTCGACCGGGCGCGTCACGAGCGTCTCGAGCTCGAGCGGCGCCGCCCCCGGCAGCTCCGTGCGGATCGTGAGCGTCGGGTAGGAGAGGTCGGGGAGGAGGTTGAGCTTGAGGCGAGTCAGCGACACGCCGCCGAAGAGCGCGATCGCCACCGTGCACATCACGATGGTGACCCGGCGCCGGATCGCGAATTCGATCAGCTGCATGTCTTTCCCCGGTGGCAGCGGAACGGCGCGGTGGACCGCCGTAAGGCTCAGCGCGCCTTGGCGGCGGCGCCGGCCGAGCCGGCGGCGGCCGGCTTCGTGTCCTCGACGACCTTGACCGCGGTGCCGGTCTTGAGGCCACCCTGGCCGACCACGACGACGCGCTCGTCGCCCTGGAGCCCTTCGAGCACCTCGATCCAGCCGCTGTTGGCGAGCCCGGTGCGGACGAGCCGCTGTTCCGCCTTGTCGTTCACGACGACGAACACCATCTGCTCGCCGTCCGATTCGACGATCGCGTTGCGGGGCAGCTGCAGCGCGTCGTCGCGCCGCTCGTAGACGATGTTGACGCGCGCGAACATGCCGGGCTTCAGGCGCCGCGACGGGTCGGGGACCTCGACGCGCGCGCGGAACGTGCCGGTCTTCGGGTCCACCGTGGGGCTGATGCGCGAGATCGTGCCGGTGAACCGCTCGCCGCCGAGCGCGTCGACCAGCACGTCGGCCGTCTGGTTCGGCGCGAGCTTGCGGAACTCCTTCTCCGGGATGTGCACGTAGGCGACGAGCGGGTCGAGGTTCGTGACGCGGAACGTCGGCGTGCCCTCGGCGATGGTGTTGCCGACCTTGATGTGCCGCGCGGACACGACGCCGGAGATGGGCGCACGGATCTCGGTATAGCCGAGCTCGAGCCTCGCCCGGTCGTAGGTGGCCCTGAGCGCGTCGAGGTCGAACTTGGCGTTCTCGGCCACCCCCTTGGCGACGAGGCCCTTGTTGCTCAGCTCGAGCTGGCGGTTGTAGTCGCGCTCGAGCTTGCGGAGGTTCGCGTCGGTCTCGGCGACCTGCAGGCGCAGGCGGTCGCCGTCGAGCCGCGCGAGGATCTTGCCGGCCTGAACCACGTCGCCTTCCTCGACGAAGATCTGCCGGACCTCGCCGCCGACCTTGGCGACGACTTCCGCTTCCTCGTGGGCCTCGATCGGCGCCGTCCCGGAGTAGACGGCGACGATCGGCGCGCGCCGCAACGGCTGCGTCTCGACCGGCACCGCCGAATCGGCCGTGGCGGACTCCGGGTCCTTGTCCTTCGCCTTGCCGTTGCTGCAGCCGACGGCAAGGGCAGCCGCAACGAACAGGGCCAGCGACAGGCGGGCAGGGTGGCGAATGCTGGTCACGTCCGACGTCTCCCAGGGTCCGGGCTCCAAGATGCCGGCATGCTAGGTCTCGCTAGTGTTCTAGTCAAGTAAAACACTAGACTCGATTCGGTTAATGCAGGCTCACCCAGCGGCCGCGGCTGCGGCCAGCGAGCGATGCGACGCGGCGCAGGCGTCAGGTGCTCGGGCTGCCGGGATTCCGGGCGACGTAACGCGGTTCCACCTCGGTGAGGTCCGCCGTGATCTGCGCCGCCTCGGCCAGCAGGGAGTCGGGCAGGTCCTCGATCTCCGACGCCTCGTCGAGCGGTTCGACGCCTAGCGCGGCCCTGCGCTCGTTCTCGCGGACGAGCTGGCCGCTGGTCGCCTTGGCGCGCTCGGCGCGACGCCGCTCGAGATTCAGCGAAACGGACTTCTGCTTGCGCATCTGCTCGAGTTCCGAGATCTCGCGCAGCATGTGCTGGTAGTCGGGGTCCGCGCCGATGCGCTTGTCGTGGCGGGTCTGCAGGTCCGCGATGACGGGCGCGAGCGAGTCCTGTCGCTTGAAGTCCGCGGGGCGGATGCGGTTCCAGGGCAGCGACGACTCGCGCGAGCTCTCGCCGACTTCTTCCGGGCTGATGGCGGAAGGCAGGCGGATGTCGGGCTGCACCCCGCGGTTCTGCGTGGAATCGCCGGTCACCCGGTAGTACATGCCGATGGTCACGGTGAGCTGGCCGTACCCCGGGTCCTGGCCGATCGCGTAGCGGTCGAGCGGGTAGAGGTTCTGCACCGATCCCTTGCCGTAGGTCTCCTGGCCGATCACGACGCCGCGGCCGTAATCCTGCATCGCAGCGGCGAAGATCTCGGAGGCCGAGGCGCTGAAGCGGTCGACGAGGATCGTGAGCGGGCCGGTAAAGGCCGGCTCCCGCTGCTCGGACTCGAGCGCCTCGACGCGGCCGCCCGTCTCGCGCAACTGCACGACCGGACCCTTGGGGACGAACAGATTGACGAGGTCGATGGCTTCGGTGAGGTGTCCGCCGCCGTTCTCCCGCAGGTCGAGCACGAGCCCGTCGATGCCGCCTTCGGCCTCGAACTCCTCGAGCAGCCGGCGCACGTCGCGCGTGGTGCTGCGGAAGTTCTCGTCGCCGGCCGCCCGCGCATTGTAGTCCTGGTAGAAGGAGGGGACCGTAATGACGCCGACGCGGATCTTGCCGTCGCCCCGGTCGATGGTCTTGAGCTCCTTCTTCGCCGCCTGCGAGTCGAGCGTGATCTTCGCTCGCGGCAGCGCGATGAGCTTCTCGGCCGTGCCGGGCGACGCCTTGCCGGGCAGCACCTGCAGGCGCACGTGCGAGCCGAGCGGGCCGCGGATGAGCTGCACGACATCGTCGAGGCGCCAGCCAACGACGTCCACCATCTCGCCGGACTTGCCCTGCCCGACCGAAACGATGCGGTCGGTCGCCTTGAGCTCGCCGCTCTGCTGGGCCGAGCCGCCCGGCAGGATCTCCATGACCGTGACGTAGTCGTCGATCATTTGCAGCGAGGCGCCGATGCCCTCGTAGGAGAGGCTCATCTGGATGCGGTATTCCTCGGAATTCCGCGGCGAGAAATAGCTCGAGTGCGGGTCGAACACGTGCGCGAACGCGTTCATGAAATTCTCGAACACGTCGTCCGGCGTGATCTGCTCGCCGCGCTTGGCGGCCCGCTCGTAGCGCTTGCGCAGCACGTCGCGAGCCTCGGGCCAGGTCTTGTCGGTGAGCATCAGCGAAATCGCGTCGTTCTTGACGCGCTTGCGCCAGAGCTCGTCGAGCTCCTCCCGGCTCTTCGCCCACGGGGCCTCGCGGCGGTCGAATTCGAAGGACTCGTCGAGGGCGAAGTCCGGCTCCTTCTCGAGCACCGACAGCGCGAACTTCATGCGCTCGCGGCTTAGCTCCTGGTAGCGGTTGAAGATGGCGAACGCAGGCTCGACCCGGCCGCTCGTGATCGCGTCGTCGAGCTGGTAGCGGTAGCGCTCGAAGTCGGCGATGTCGGAGGCGAGGAAGTAGCTGCGGGAGCCGTCGAGCGACTCCAGGTAGCGGTCGAGCACCAGCGAGGACACCGGGTCGTTGACCGGGGCCTGGCGGTAATGCGAGCGCTCGAACATGCTGCTCACGAGGCGCGCGACACGGGCATGCCGCTCCGTCGGTGCGAAGTCCACGGTGGCGGCCGTGGTGGGGGTCCGCGCCGTCCCGAGCAGCAGGGCGGCCACGCCGATCACGGCGCCGGCGACGGCCACGGGCCAGGCGCGGCGCAGTCCTGACTGACGTGCGCCCGACTCGGTTCCTCGAACTGGCTGATACACTTTGCGGATTACCTCGACCACCTGGTCCGAACAAGGTAGAGACAGGCCGGCCCCCGATCAAGGGCCGGACCCGACAGGGACCCACGATACATGCGACCGCTCACCGTTCTCACCGGGATCGTGCTCGGTTCCGCCGCTGCGACGACCTTCGGGTTGTTCGCCACGCTGGTCGTCTTCGTCGTGCTCGCGGGGGAGAACCCCGGATTCCGGGCCGAACTGCCGATGCTGGGCATATATCTCGGGGTGTTCGTCGCTTTGACAACCGTGGCGGGCATCAGTTTCGTCGGGTTGGCGCGGGAGCGACCCTGGCGCCGCTGGGCTCAACTCGTGCTCTGGGGCACCTTGGCGGCACTCGCGGCGTTCTACTGGTCTACGCGCCCATAAGGCGCCCGCGGCCGGACTCAGTCGTGGTCGACGCGCTCCCAGGAGTGCGGTTTGCTGTACCCCGCGTCGCTCGAATACGGGTCGAAACCGGCCGCCCCGACCCTGGATGGCCGCTTCGGCTGCACATCGTCCAGCAGGCCGAGTTCGCCGTGCGCGGCAGGCTTCGGCGCCTCGCGGCGGTCGTGGTCCGCCGGCGCCCGCCGGACCGTCTCGTGTCCGCGTACTCGTCGCCACCAGTCGAGCAGACGTCCCATGGGGCCTCCCCCGGGCCGGTCGTTCAGGAATCGGTTCCTTTGCGAGCGTAGGCCACGAGACCTCGCCAGGCGAGGACGAGGATCACAGGTCCGAGCAGGAGCATCCAGGCGGCCGGCTCGAACCGCCCCAGGCTCGCGTAGTAGTCCGCGAGGAACTGCAGCGCGCCCCCGGAGGCGTAGGCACCCAGGGTCCGCGTGCCGGTGAGATGGACGAGGAACGGCAGCACCAGGCCCGAGAAGGCGAGTGCGGCAACGGTCCACGGCCAGAGTCGTTTCGAGCCCATGGGCCCATGCTGGAGGCTCCGCAGCGGAACCGCAAGCGCCTCCAGCGGGTATGATCCGGACCATGCAGACCGTCCGCACAGCCGTCATCGGCGTCGGCTACCTGGGGCGATTCCACGCCCAGAAGTACGCCTCCCTGCCGGGCTCGAGGCTCGTCGCCGTCGCGGATGCGCGCGCCGACGCCCGCGAGCAGGTCGCCGCCGAGGTCGGCTGCCGCGCCGTCGCCGACTATCGGGAGATCCTGGGCGAGGTCGACGCCGTGAGCATCGCGACGCCGACGCCGCTGCACCATCCGATCGCCCGGGACTGCCTCGAGCACGGGGTGCACGTCCTCGTCGAGAAGCCGATCACCGAGACGGCGGCGCAGGCGCGCGAGCTCATCGAGGTGGCCGCCCGCCGCGGGCGGCTGCTGCAGGTCGGGCATCTCGAGCGCTTCAACTCCGCGATCCTCGCGCTGGAGGGGACGCTCCGCGTGCCGCGCTTCATCGAGTCGCACCGGCTCGCGCCGTTCAAGGAGCGCGGCACCGACGTCAACGTCGTGCTCGACCTCATGATCCACGACATCGACCTGATCCAGAGCCTCGTCGGCTCGCCGATCGTCTCGATCGACGCCGTCGGCACGTCGGTGTTCTCGGCCGGCCTCGACATCGCCAACGCGCGCATCCGCTACGCGAACGGCTGCGTCGCCAACACGACGGCGAGCCGCGTGAGCATGAAGACGGAGCGCAAACTGCGCCTGTTCCAGGACGATGCCTACGTGTCGATCGACATGCAGCAGAAGGTGCTCACCATCGTGCGCAAGCCGCCCGCCGGCACGGGTGCGGCGCCGGGCCAGGTCGTGATCGAGGAGCGCAGCTACGAGCAGGGCGACGCGCTCAGGCTCGAGATCGAGGCGTTCCTCGGCGCGGTCCGCGAGGGCCGCCCGGCGGCCGTCACGGGCGAGGACGGGCTGCGCGCGCTCGAGACCGCGATCCGCATCACCGAGATGGTCGCCGAGGGAGGCCGTTGACCGTGCGACGAACCCACTACGCCGGGCGCGATTTCCGCCGCTCCGTCAACGTCGAGGACGTGCGCCGGCTCGCCCGCCGCGCGCTGCCCAATTTCAGCTTCGAGTACGTCGAGGGCGGGGCCGAGGACGAGGTGAGCCTGCGCCGCAACCGCGACGTGTTCGAGCGCATCACCTGGCTGCCGCGCACACTCGCCGGCGTCGGCACCCCCGACCTCTCGACGGTGATCCTGGGCAACGCGTGCCAGTTGCCGCTCGTGATCGCCCCGACCGGGTTCAACGGGCTCCTGTGGCCGCAGGGCGATCTCGCGCTCGCGCGCGCGGCCTCCGAGGCCGGCGTCCCGTTCACGCTCAGCACCGTTTCGAACTACCGGCTCGAGAACCTGCTCGCCGACTCGCCCGGCCCGACCTGGTTCCAGCTCTACCCGGTGCGGGACGCGAAGGTCTGCGACGGCCTCGTCGACCGGGCACAGGCCGCGGGCTGCCGCACGCTCGTCGTCACGACCGACGTGCCGACCTTCGGCGCCCGCGAGTGGGACTTCCGCAACTACCGGGCGCCGATGCAGCTCGACCTGCGCAACAAGCTCGACGTGCTCGCCCATCCGGGCTGGCTGCGGCGCGTGATGCTGCCGAAGGGCGCCCCGCGGTTCGAGAACCTGACCGAGTTCCTGCCGCCGGGCAGCCAGTCGGCGCTCGTCGGCGCACGCTACATGGGCACGCAGATCAACTCGAAGCTCGACTGGGCCGACATGGAACGGATGCGCGCTCGCTGGAAGGGCAAGCTGGTCCTGAAGGGCATCCTGTGCGTCGAGGATGCACGGCGAGCGGCGGAGATCGGCGCGGACGGCATCGTGCTCTCGAACCACGGCGGCCGCCAGCTCGATTCGTGCGTCTCCGGCGTCGAGATCGTGCCCGCCGTCGCGGCCGAGGTCGGGCAGCGCATGACGGTGCTGGTCGACGGCGGATTCCGCCGCGGCGGCGACGTGCTGAAGGCGATCGCCCTCGGTGCGCACGGCGTGATGATCGGCCGCGCGCCGCTCTACGGTCTCGCAGCCGGCGGCCAGGCCGGCGTCGCGCACGTGCTGCAGCTGCTGCGCGCGGAGATGGAGCGGGCGCTCGCTCTCGTCGGCTGCCGGGCGCTCGGCGAGCTCGGCCGCCATCTGATCCGCAGCTGAGCCGGCGCGCGCCTCAGGGCTCGCCGATCTCCTCCAGCTCGAGCTGCACCGCGAGCCAGCGTTCCTCGGCGGCGTCGAGTTCCGCCCGCAACTCCCCGGCCCGCTTCGTCGCGCCCTGCACTTCAGCGACGCCGGAGCCTGCGTAGAACGCGGGGTCCGCGAGGCGGACCTCGAGCGCGCGCTGCTCGGCCTCGAGGGCCGCGATGCGCTGCTCGAGGGCCGTGGACTCCTTCACCAGCGGACGCCGGCGCGTGATGCGCTCCTGCCGCGCGACGGATGCCTGCTCCCGCTGGACGCGCCGTTCCACGCGCTCGGGACGGGCCGCGGCGGACGCGCCCCCGTCCTGCGCGCGGCGCGCGGCGAGCCACTCGAGGTAGTCGTCGACGTCGCCGTCGAATCCGGACGCCTTCCCGTCCGCGACGAGCAGGAAGTCGTCGCAGACGGTCCGCAGCAGCGCGCGGTCGTGCGAGACCAGCACGAGGCTGCCTTCGTAACCCGCGAGCGCGCGGGTCAGGGCGTGGCGCATCTCGAGGTCGAGGTGGTTGGTCGGCTCGTCGAGCAGCAGCAGGTTCGGACGGCGGCGCACGATCAGCGCGAGCGCGAGCCGCGACCGCTCGCCGCCCGAGTGCGAGGCCACCGGCGCGTCCGCCATTTCACCGCCGAAGTCGAAATGGCCGAGGTAGCTGCGGAGTTCCGACTCGCGTGCGCGCGGGTCCACGGCGGCGAGGTGCTGCAGCGCCGATTCGCCGGGGCGCAGCTGCTCGAGCTGGTGCTGCGCGAAATAGCCGATCGCGAGGCCCTGGCCCTCGACGCGGCGTCCCTCCAGCGGCGCGAGCTCCCCGGCGATCGCCTTGACGAGCGTGGACTTCCCGGCGCCGTTCGCGCCCAGGAGCCCGATGCGTGCGCCCGGGCGCAGCGTGAGCTGCACGCGGGCGAGCACGCGTCGGTCCGGGTAGCCGAGCGAGGCTTCCTCGAGCGTGAGGAGGGGGGAGGGCGACCGCTCGGGCGCCGGGATCTCGAAGTCGAATGGCGTGTCGACGTGGGCGGGCGCCACGTGCTCGAGGCGGGCCAACGCCTTGAGGCGGCTCTGTGCCTGGCGCGCCTTGCTCGCCTTGGCCTTGAACCGCGTGATGAACGCGGTCATGTGGGCGATCTCGCGCTGCTGCTTCTCGTAATAGGACTGCTGGACGGCGAGGCGCGCCGCGCGCTGTTCCTCGAACGCGGTGTAGTTGCCGGAGTAGAGCGCGAGTCGTCGCCCGTGCAGGTGCACGACGTGGGTGACGCAGGCGTCGAGGAAGTCGCGGTCGTGGGAAACGACGACTACCGTGCCGCGGCTGTCCGCGATCCAGCGCTCGAGCCAGACGACGGCGTCGAGGTCGAGGTGGTTGGTCGGCTCATCGAGCAGCAGCAGGTCCGCGCGGCTCGTGAGCGCACGGGCGAGGTTGAGGCGCATGCGCCAGCCGCCCGAGAAGTCCGCGACGGGTCGCTCGAGGTCGCTCGCCAGGAAGCCGAGGCCGGCGAGGGCGGCCGCGGCGCGCGCGCGAGCCGTGTAGCCGTCGATCGCCGCGTAGCGTGCGTGGAGTTCCCCGATGGACTCGCCGTCCGCGGGGTCGGACGGTTCGGCGAGGGCGCGCTCGACGGAGCGCAGTTCCTCGTCGCCGTCGAGCACGAAATCGATCGCGGCCCGCGGCAGCGGCTCCGTCTCCTGGCTCACCGAGGCGATGCGCCAGCCGCGCGGCACCTCACAGTCGCCCGATTCGGGGTGCAGTTCCCCGCGGAGCAACGCGAACAGGCTCGACTTGCCGCTGCCGTTGGCGCCGACGAGGCCGACGCGCCACCCG
>RPQJ01000048.1 GCA_003819815.1 Lysobacterales bacterium | reverse complement strand
GCGAGGATGTGCTCGAGGCGACTGCGCACGTCCTGGATCTCGAGGATCTTCTGCTTGGCGTCGAGCTTGAGCGACATGTGCGCGGCGACCGTGTCGGCGAGCCGGCCGGGCTGCTCGATGCCCGCGAGGGAGGTGAGGATCTCCGGCGGCACCTTGCGGTTCAGCTTCACGTACTGCTCGAACTGCGAGACGACCGAGCGGACGAGGACGTCCATCTCGCGCTCGTCGAACGCCTCGCCCTCGCCGAGCGGGCCGGCCGTGGCGGCGAAGAATTCACCCGTGACGAGCTGCTCGACGCGGGCGCGCTCGACGCCCTCGACCAGCACCTTGACGGTGCCGTCCGGCAGCTTGAGCAGCTGCAGGATGGTGGCGATCGTGCCGACGTCGTAGAGATCCTTGGCGCCGGGATCGTCGACGTCGGCCTGCTTCTGCGCGAGCAGCAGGATCTGCTTGTTGACCTTCATCGCCTGCTCGAGCGCGAGGATCGAGCGCTCGCGGCCGACGAACAGCGGGATGACCATGTGCGGATAGACGACCACGTCGCGCAGCGGCAGCACCGGCAGCGCGTCGGTGGTGGCAACGGGACGGGGCGCGGATTCGGGGGTGCTCAAGGAAGGTGTCTCCGGCGACGGATGCCAGGGGATCGGCGCGCGGCCGGGGATGGCTCGCGCGTCCGTCCGTCGGATCCGGTCATCTTTGGCGATGACCGGCGGGGATTCAAGCGGGCAAACACCGATTCCGGCGAGGCGGAGGCGGCAATTTTCCGCTGCAGTCAGTTATCGGAGCCGGTACGGCGCTCCTCGACCGCGGCGAGCCGGGCCTCCTCCACGCCGTACACCAGGTACGGCTTGCTCTCGCCGAGGATCACGTCCTCGTCGATGACGACCTTCTGCACGTTACGCATGCCCGGCAGGTCGTACATGATGTCGAGCAGCACGTTCTCGAGGATGGTGCGCAGGCCTCGCGCCCCGGTCTTGCGCTGCATCGCCTTGCGCGAGACGGCGCGCAGCGACTCCTCGCGGAACTCGATTTCGACGCCTTCCATGTCGAAGAGCTTGCGGTACTGCTTCGTGAGCGCGTTCTTGGGCTCGGTGAGGATCTGCATCAGCGCCGCCTCGTCGAGCTCGTCGAGCGTGGCGACGACCGGCAGGCGGCCGACGAACTCCGGGATCAGGCCGTACTTGATGAGGTCCTCGGGCTCCACGTCGTGGAAGAGGTCGACGCCGTGCGGGCGCGCGCTCTGCTCGCGGACGTCGGCGACGAAGCCGATCCCGCTCTTCTGCGTGCGGTTCATGATGATCTTCTCGAGACCCGAGAAGGCGCCGCCGCAGATGAAGAGGATGTTGCCGGTGTCGACCTGCAGGAACTCCTGCTGCGGGTGCTTGCGGCCGCCCTGCGGCGGCACGGAGGCGATCGTGCCCTCGATGAGCTTGAGGAGCGCCTGCTGCACGCCCTCGCCCGAGACGTCGCGCGTGATCGACGGGTTGTCGGACTTGCGCGAGATCTTGTCGATCTCGTCGATGTACACGATGCCCGTCTGCGCCTTCTCGACGTCGTAGTCGCACTTCTGGAGCAGCTTCTGGATGATGTTCTCGACGTCCTCGCCGACGTAGCCCGCCTCGGTGAGCGTGGTCGCGTCCGCGATCGTGAACGGGACGTTGAGCAGGCGGGCGAGCGTCTCGGCGAGCAGCGTCTTGCCGCTGCCCGTCGGGCCGATCAGCAGGATGTTGCTCTTGGCGAGCTCGACTTCGTCGCGCTTGCCCTCGCCGCCCTTGGTCTGCAGCCGCTTGTAGTGGTTGTAGACCGCTACCGAGAGGACCTTCTTCGCCCGGTCCTGGCCGATGACGTACTCGTCGAGCACGCGCTTGATCTCGTGGGGCTTCGGGAGCTTCTCACGAGACTTTTCGGCCTTCTCCTCGAGTTCCTCGCGGATGATGTCGTTGCAGAGTTCCACGCACTCGTCGCAGACGAACACCGAAGGACCCGCGATGAGCTTGCGGACCTCGTGCTGGCTCTTCCCGCAGAAGGAGCAGTAGAGGAGCTTGCCGTCATCGTGCTTGCCGCGAGAGTCGTCCGCCATGCGTGCCTTGCCTGCCGCCCGTGAGGGCCTTTGCGGCCGCCCGTCGCGGCCTGATCCGGCTTATACCACGCCCCCGGTGGGCGCGCAAAAAAGCCTGTTACGACAGTAACTTATCGCCGAAAGCCGTCATACCTTGTCGGCCAATCCGCTGAGGCCGCGCCGCTGGAGCACCGCGTCCACGAGGCCGTACGCGACGGCCTGCTCGCCGGTCATGAAGTTGTCGCGGTCGGTGTCCTGCTTGATCTTGTCCATTCCCTGGCCCGTGTGGAGCGACAGGATGCGGTTCAGGCGCTCGCGAGCGTCGAGGATCTCGCGCGCGTGGATCTCGATGTCCGTCGCCTGGCCCTGGAAGCCGCCGAGCGGCTGGTGGATCATGACCCGCGAGTGCGGCAGGCAGAACCGCTTGCCCTTCTCCCCGCCCGCGAGCAGCACCGCGCCCATGCTGGCCGCCTGCCCGACGCAGATCGTGCTGATCTGCGGCTTGATGAACTGCATCGTGTCGTAGATCGCGAGCCCCGCGCTCACCGAACCGCCCGGCGAGTTGATGTAGAGCGCGATGTCCTTCTCGGGGTTCTCCGACTCGAGGAACAGCAGCTGCGCCACGATCAGGTTCGCCATGTAGTCCTCGACCGGACCCACGACGAAGATCACCCGCTCCTTCAGGAGGCGCGAGTAGATGTCGTAGGCTCGCTCGCCCCGCGCCGTCTGCTCGACGACCATGGGGACGAGGTTCAAGGCGGCGGGCTGGGTCAGTGGCATGGGGAGTGGGGAAATGAGTTAGGGGACAGGGGATAGTTTACGGAAAGAGCCGGCGTTCGGTGCAACGAACGGATCCGAAGGGTTGGAGCAACGCAGCGCGGCGATGGTTCCAGCGAAGCGCTTTCCCCCTCCGTCCACCGTCCCCTGTACTGTGCCCTTGCTCCCTACCCCCTTCCCTTCGTGCTTCACGCACCGAAATTCATGATTTCCCTGAACGTCGACGGCTGCTCCGTGACGTTCGCCTCCCCGAGCAGAAGGTCGACCACCTGGTCCTCGAGCACGACGTTCTCCACCTGGCGCAGCGCGTCGGGGTTCTGCCGGTAGGCCTTCACGATGGCCTCGGGGTCCGGATAGCTCGACGCGAGGTCGGCGAGCCGGGCGTCGACGCGGGCCCGATCGAGGCGGATGCCGCGGCTGCGGATCAGCTCGCCGATCAGGAGGCCGAGGGCGACCCGCCGGCGGGCCGTCTCGACGAAGGGGTCGGCGGGCGGCAGCTGGGAGGCGTCCTTGGCGCCCATGCGGCGCCCGGCCTCGAGCTGCATCTCGCGGACCTGTGCGTCGACGAGGCTCTTCGGCACCTCGACGGGATTCGCCGCGAGCAGCGCGTCGAGCAGCTGCTGCTTCATGCGCGCCCGGACGTTCTCGCCGAGCTCGCGGCGCATGTTGTCGCCCACCTCCGTGCGCAGCTGGGCCATCCCGCCTTCGAGCACGCCGTACTCGCGGCAGAACTCGTCGTCGAGGTCCGGCAGGCGCTTCTCCTCGACACGCTTGACGTGCACGTCGAACGACGCCGTCCTGCCCGCCAGCGCGGCGTTGTGATACTCGGCCGGGTACGGCACGGCGATCTCACGGCGCTCGTCCGCCTTCATGCCGAGGATGCCGGCCTCGAACTCCTTCAGCATGCGGCCGCTGCCGAGCAGCACCGCCACGTCCTCGCCCTTGCTGCCTTCGAACGGCGCGCCGTCGACGCGGCCTTCGAAGTCCATCGTGACGCGGTCACCCTCGCGGCATCCGCGGTCGACGGCGTCGAACTTCGGCCGCTGCTCACGCAGGTTCTCGACCATCGCGTCGACGTCGGCCTCGGTGACCTCCACCTTGGGACGCGTCACCTTGATGCCGTCGGCGCCCTTGAGCTCGATCTCCGGGTAGACCTCGAACGTCGCGCGGTAGCGCAGGTCGTTGCCCGGGTCGATCGACAGCGGCTCGATGCGAGGTCCGGCCGCCGGGGTCAGCTTCTGCTGCGTCACCGCCTCCGCGAAGCTCGACTGCATCAGGTCCGAGAGGACCTCCTGCCGCACCTGCGCCCCGAACTGCTGGCGGACGACGGTGATCGGCACCTTGCCGGGGCGGAAGCCCTTGAGCTTCGCCGTGCGGCTCACGCGCTTGAGGCGCTCGTCGATGGCCTGCTCGATCCGCTCGCGGGGGACACTGATTTCCATGCGGCGCTCGAGGGCGCCGGTCGTCTCGACTGAAACCTGCATGCTGGTCGATCCTCGGGGTCAGCGCTCCGGGGGGTCGCCCGGAAAAGCCGCATATTCTGCCACGACCCCGCCCGTCCGAGGGGTTCGGAGCGCATGGTGCGAAAGGAGGGACTCGAACCCTCACGGGGGTTGCCCACTGGAACCTAAATCCAGCGCGTCTACCAGTTCCGCCACTTTCGCAGGCGCACCCGGCGAGTGCGGCGCGGATTCTAGCCGGAATCGCGCCCGGGCACCGGCGCGAGTCGACGGGACGGCCGCGCTGGACCCGAGTCAACGCGACGGTCGCGGATTCCAGGCATGCACCGATAGCGGGCAGGAGCGCGCCGCCGGTCGGCCAGCGTGGTGCAGATGCCGCCCGGCTGCGAGACCAGCGCCGGCATCGCTGCCGGCGCAACACAGGGGAACCCGCCTCGCTGCAAGGCTGGCATGCGAGTTGCTTGTCGGGTCGCCAGATGAACCTCCCGATCCCATGAAGCCGCCTTCGCCCGAACAGCTCGGCTGGCGCTCGAAGCCCGGCATCCTCGGGCAGCACGCGTCCACCCCGCAGTCGGTCCACGCGCTGATCGGCTATTTCCTCAAGGACCGCGAGTCCCCGACGCCGTTCCCCGGGCGCGACGCGCTCGCGCGCGAGGGGCTCTTCGACTGGGGCCTCGGGCCGCCGCTCGAGAAAGTCATCGAAGGCGCGGAGCACATGCGCTTCCTGCTCCAGTCGCCCGAGCTGTACCGCCAGAGCGTCGCGATCGTCGAGCCGTGGCCCGACGTCGGCACCAATGCCCGCGGCGAACCCGTGCGCGCCTCGAAGAACATCGCCTACGTGCTGCAGCAGGTGGCCGATGCGGACGCCATCCTGCACCCGGTCTGGCGCAGCGGCATCGAGCGTCCGGACCGCCTCGCGAGCGTGCTGAGCGCGGGTCTCGCGACCATCGTGCAGGGGGGCAACCCCTCGGTCCACGACGAGCGGAGCTTCGACGGCAGCCGCGCCACGCTCGACGACCTGCTGTCGCTGGTGGACCAGCTGTTGCTGCGCCGCTCCGCAGGCAGCGCGCCGACGATCTTCATCTGTCTCGGGCACCAGCTCGCCGCCGCTTCGCACGTGCGGCTCCTGCGGCGCGCCGTCGAGGAAACGCTGGCTCTCGACCGGTTGCCGATGGACCGGACGGGCCGTGCCCTGGGCGCGCTCCGGCAGCTGTGCGAGCGGATCGCCGGGATCGGCAACGCGCTGCCCATCGTGAAGGCAGGCGAGGTCGTCGCGCGGGGATGGCAGGACCGTCGCTTCGCGGTGGCTCGCAACGAGGGCGTCGAGGTGGGGACCCGGCGACTCCTGCCCTACGCACCGGGCGCCAGGGGCTCGCACGTGCCACCCGAGCTGCATGCGACACATGAACTCGTCGCCGACGAGCTCGACGGCGTGATCGACGTGCTCATGGCGCACGAGCGCGAGCTCACGGTCGCGATGTTCCACGGCGACGAGGTGAACGAGGAAGCGGCGCTCTTCGCCAACTGGGCCTACAAGTCGCTGCACGACGCCATCGTGCCGATGCGGCACGCGCTGGCCGTGAGCCCGCTCGCGTGGCTGCTCGCCCTGCCCTACGCCGTCGAGCTGCTCGGCCGCACGCAGGTGGACGAGTCCAACTGGACCGAGGTGAGCGCGACCGCAATCTACTATCGCGACTGGGAAACGCGGCGGATCCGCCGCTCGTTCACCTGCCAGTTCCACCCGGAACTCATGGCGGACATCCGTGACATCGGCGGCCGCTCGGGGCCCCGCTACCAGGAACTCAAGAACAACGACGGCATCCGGCTCTTCATGCGCCTGCTCTATCACGGCATGCAGGAGTGAGCCCGCGGGCATGTGGTCCCGCGGCCGACAGACCGGAGGCATCCGTGACCCGCAGACTCTGGTCACACCCGATCGAATGGAGCGGACCCATGCAGTACCAGGAAATCATCCGCACGCACCCCGACGTACGGGGTTCCACCAACGACACGCTGCTGCGCGCCGTCGAGGCGGCCTTCGACTGTGCCCAGGCGTGCATCGCCTGCGCCGACGCCTGTCTCGCCGAGCAGGAGGTCGACCGGCTCCGGCAGTGCATCCGCCTGAACCTCGACTGTGCGGACGTGTGCTCCATGACGGGCCGGCTGGGCACGCGCCGGACGGGCAGCAACGAGGCACTGCTGCAGGCGGCGCTCGGGCTGTGCGCCGAAGCGTGCCGGACCTGCGGGGCCGAGTGCCGGCGGCACGCGCGGCATCACGAGCACTGCTCGATCTGCGCGGAGTCCTGCGAGCAGTGCGCGCGGGCCTGCGACGAAGCCGCGGGATCGATCCAGCCGGGCCTGCAGTAGACGGTCGGCCGCAGGCTGCGCTACCGCGCGTCAGCCGTCGGCGCGGCCCGCGCCCGTTCCGTCCTCGACGGAGATGAGCGACAGGTTCTCGGGGCTCTGCTGGCCGAGCGCCATCGGGCAGGCGACGTCGTCGAGGAACGTGACGTCGAACAGCTCGCTCACCGGGCCGTCGAGTCGGACCCATTCGACGACGGATCCCGAGCGCAGGTCGACGACCTGCACGCCGCACCAGGCTTCGCTGTCCTTCTCCTCGAGGTTCTTCTGCAGCTCGAGGCCGTCGAAGCGCTGGCTGCGCGGCTTTGAGAGGCCGATCGCGGCGTAGCCGTTCTTGATCGCGAGCCCGCGCAGGAACCCCGGGCAGAACACGTGCGGGACGAAGCGGCGGGTCGCGAAATCGACGGTGCCGAGATGGCCCGTGCCCGAGTTCAGCACCCAGAGCTTGCCGTCGACCCAGCGCGGCGAGTGCGGCATCGAGAGCCCTTCGCACACGATCTCGCCGGTCTCGACGTCGATGATCACGCCGCCGTCGTGCCGCCGGTCGCGCCAGCCGTCGATCGTGTCCGACCGGCAGACGGCGGTGACGTACTTCGGCTGGCCGTCCTTCATCGCGAGGCCGTTCAGGTGGCAGCGGTCCTCGGCGACGATCTTGCTGATGAACGGTGGCTTCCAGATCGCCTTGAAGCTGTGCGAGACGCTCGGCACGCACAGGCAGTTGTACTTCGTGTTGACGAACACGACGGTGCCGCCCCTGCGGATGCCGAGTTCGTGGATGTCGATCGCGCCCGTGTACTGCGCATTCCGCGGCACGTAGCACCTGTCGAACATCTCGTTGGCCGTCTGTCCCGGGCGCAGGATGTTCTCGAACCGCCAGATCTGATACAGGCCGCCCATGAAGAGGCGTTGCCCGTTGCCGACGATGCCCATCGCGCGCTGGTAGATGCGCTCGTGGAAGGACAGCCGTCCCTTCGGGTCGGCGCCGAGCAGGTACAGCCGACCGCTCTGGTAGGACGTGAAGGCGATCGACAGCCGGTTCCGTTTCATCCACGCGGGAAGGCCCGGCGTGCACGACTTCCGCACCGGCTCGGGCGGCTTCGGGGCGTTGGTGGTACCAGCCTGAGCGTCGGCAGGCGCGGCGTCGGCAGCAGCGTCCACCGAGTTCGTTTCGCCAGCGTCGTTAGACATGTCCGCCTCCCGCTCCGGGGGACCCGTGGTGAGCGCCTCGACGGAGCGCGCTCAGAAGGAACTGCCCGGGGCCTTCCGCGTGGACTCGCCGTCGTCGTCCGCCGGATACATGTAGATCCGGCGGTGCTCGAGGTCGGTCACGGCCGCAGCGGTCTTCAGGAAGGTCCACTGGCTGATGGTGTCCGCCCACAGCTTCGCGAGCGGCGCCATGCCGTCGGTGACGTCGACGGCGGCGGCATTGTATACGGTTCCGTCGGGTGCCACGGAGAAGCGGACCGTGAAGGAGCCCTCCGTCTTCTGCTCGAGCACCGCCTTCGCAGCCGGGCTCGCCTCGACGTCGGGCCTTGCCATGTACTTGAAGACGAGGCCGGTCTTCTGCAGCGCGGCGAAGTTCGCCTCCTGCCACTGCTTGCGCACGTCGCGGATGCAGCGGCTCTCGGCGCCGGGCGTCGTGTCGGCGGCGGGGCACTTCGGCCGCTCGAAAGCGGCCTGCGCCTGGACGGCCACCGGCGCGGCCAGCGCGAGGGCCATGAGCACGGACGCGAAAGGCCGCATCACGACGTCCCCTCGAAGTATTCGTAGGGCAGCTTCTTCGAGCCGGGGAACTGGCACTCGTCGGGCGGGTCCGTCGGCTCTCGGTCGCCGATGTGCCGGTCGAGGAAGTCGATCATGCGGCAGGTCACCTCGCGCACGCTCGCGAGATCGCGCGCGCCGTGGCCGGCGCGCGGCACGAGCAGCGTCTCGAACCGGTGGTTCTTCGCCTTCAGCGCCTCGCGCATCTCCTCGTAATGCCGGAAGTGCGCACGGTCGTCCTGCATGCCGTGCACCAGGAACACCGGCACCTCGATGCGGTCGACGTGCGGCGTGCTCGAGCGCGCCGCGCGGTCGGCGGGATCGGTGCCCAGCGCGTCGTCCAGGTACTTCCGGCCCGCCTTGGAGCGGCTGATGTCGCCGGACTCGTGCATGATGTTGAGGTCGTACACGCCGACGTAGCCTATAGCGCACCGGTAGCGGTCGGGCGTCTTCACGACGCCCATGAGCGCCGCGTATCCACCGTACGACGCGCCGTAGATGCACACGCGGTCGACGTCGGCGATGCCGGCACCCGCGGCCCAGAGCACGCCGTCCTCGAGGTCGTCCTGCATCTCGAGGCCCCAGTGGCGGTACCACCCGTAGTGGAAGTCCTTGCCGTAGCCGCCCGAGCCGCGGTAGTTGATCTTGAGCACCGCGTATCCGGCATTCGCGAACGCGGCCGCCTCCATGTCGTAGCCCCAGCTGTCGCGCACCCCGTGCGGGCCGCCGTGAGGCAGGACGACGAGCGGCAGGTTCTTCGCCGGCTTGTGCTGCGGCACGGTCAGGTAACCCACGAGTTCCATCCCGTCGCGGGCCTTGAACCGCACCGCCTGGGTGGCCGGCATGTCGGCGGCCTTGACGTTCGGCCGCGGGTCGAGCAGGTGGCGGATCTTCCCGTCGTACTCGTTCCAGAGGTAGAACTGGCCCTGCTCGCGGTCGCCGTGGACCCGCAGCACGTGCTCGATGCCGTCTGCCGTCGACGATTCGATCGACACCTGCTGGCCGGGAAACGCGGCCACGAGCCGCTGCCGGCGGACGACGAGCCGATGGTCCGGCTTGAGCGGAACGTAGGTAGGGTAGTCGTACTGGTGCTTGGCCGCGATCGCGACGTCATCCTCGTCGAACACTACTTCGTCGGCGTCGACCCGCGGTTCACGATAGATGAGTTCCTTCGCGCCGGTCGTCGCGTCGACCCAGTAATAGCCGAACGTCTGCGCGTCCCGGTTGTCGCGGTACAGGATCCGGTTGGTGTCCCATTTGTGCCAGCGCACGGGCACGCTCACGCCTTCGGCGTTCCTGTAGGTTCCCTCGAGCACCCACTCGTCGCCCTTGCGGCGGTGCACGACCGTGGTGTCGAAATCGTCCGGCGGCAAGCCGATCGCGTGGGTGACCTGGTTGTCCTTGTCGAACACGAAGCTCGCCGCTCGAGACGGCGACTTCAGCACCTTCGTCGCCCGCCCGGTGAAGATGTCGAGCTTGTAGAGGTAGAAGAACGGGAACTCGGAATACGTGGAGCCGGACGGCCCGACGGTGAGCCAGTAATGCCGGTCGTCGATGCGCGCGCCGAGATCGCCGCCCTCGAACCCGCCGTAGTCGGAGGTGCCCTCGCCTCCCCAGACGCGGCGGATTTCCTTCGTCTTCACGTTCAGGATGAAGATTCCGGCGCTGCCCCGGCCCTCCGCCAGCTCGCTCTTGTACGTCGAGGTGATGAGCAGGTGGTCGGCATCGTGCCAGCCGAACTCGCCGACCCCGAGCGGACCGCCGTAGACCTCGCTGTGCACGACCGCCATCGTCCGGCGGTCGAGGATGTGGAGGATGGTCCTGCCGTCGTCCGTCACGGCCGTCGTGGCGTAATGCCTGCCGTCCGGCGAAACCTTGAGGTCCACGACCTTCGGGCGCGCGATGATCTCGGTGAGCTCGAGAGGCGAGCCCGCTTCCACGCCCGACGCGACGGCAGCGGCAGGCGCGGCGCCGCTCCAGAACTGCGCGAACGCGAGCCCTGCGACCAGCGCCGCGGCGTGACCACCCCTCATGTCAGTTGAACGAGTAGCGCAGCGTGACGTACGCGGCCCGGCCGAGCGCGCTGCCGCTCTGCAGCTGCGGCCAGTAGTACGGCCAGATCCCGCCGCCGTTGTCCTGAGGGGACGTGTAGATGAGGTTGTTCAGGATGAGGCCCACCTCGCCCTGCGCGCTGAACTGGTAGCGGCCCGTGACGTTCACGCTGTACATGGGCTCCATGAACTGCGTCTGCGAGAAATTGTAGATGCCGTCGTCGCGCTGCATGAACATCGTCGCGCCCACCGCCTTGCCCGCCGAGAGCGGATTGTCCCACCCCAGCGTGAGCGCCATCGAGTTCTCCGGGGTCGCCTGGCCGGCCCAGCCGTAGCGGAGGTTCACCGTCTCGTCGTCGGCGAAGCGGTTCAGGTCGAACTTGAGCACCTTCGAGTAGCTCAGGCTCGAGGAGAAGAGGCCGAACCGCTCGGACTCGAACGTATAGGTCGCGCGCAGGTCGACGCCCTCGCGCTCGAGGCTGTCCTGGTTGATCGGCTGCGTGATCACCCGCTCGACGGCGCCGAAGCCGTTGCGCGTGATGCGGCTGCGGACGTCGGCACACAGTTGCGACGAGCTGTCGAGCACCCCGTTGTCGCACTGCCACTCACGGAGCAGCGTGTCGTACGCGGTGTCGGTGATCACGAGGTCCTCGAGCTCGATCCGGTACCAGTCGAGCGTCATCATGAAGTCGGTGACCGGCTGCCAGATGAAGCCGAAGCCGAGGTCGTCGCCGTGTTCCTCGGTCAGGCTGGTATCGGGCCGCCGCGTCGTGGCGACGGTGGTGAAGCCGCAGACGTACACCTCGCCGTCGAAGCAGCCCGGCGCCGAGAAGTCCGCGACGGGCGCGAAGCCCTCGGACTGTCCGTAGATGTTGAACATGTCCGGGGCGCGGAAGGTCTGCGAATAGCCGCCGCGCAGCTTGAGCCAGTCGGTCGCGCGGTAGAGGAATTTCACCTGGCCGGAGAGCTGGCCTGAGATGTCCGACGCGTCACTGTAGTGGTCGACCCGCGCCGCGAGCGAGGCGTCGAGCTTTGCAAGCACGGGCACGGCGAACTCGAGCGCGAGGGCCTTGCGGTCGCGGTCGCCCTCCGCCTCGATCGCGCCGATGTTGTACCAGCCCTCGCCTTCGGTATTGAGCGAACGGGCGTCGGGCCGGATCTCCATCGACTGCTCGGCGATCTCCGAGCGCAGCGCGAACTTGAGCGGCGCATACAGGAAGCCGAGGTCGCCGAGGGTGCCGTCGAGCGTCAGCGTCAGGAAATTCGAGGACGAATCGGCGCGCAGACGGTTCTTGCCGATCAGGCCCGGCACGTCCGACGACTGCACCGGCCTCAGGATGTTGTCGATCAGCTGGTTGTCGTAGAAATCGGCGTCGACGACGTACGTGTCCTGCTGGTTCGGGTCGGCCACCACGCTCGAGGCGCCGGCCAGGATCCAGTTGCGGATCCCTTCCTCCTTCAGGTTGATCGACGACTCGCGCGTCTGGTAGTCGGAGTACGAGTAGGCGACGTCCCAGTGCCAGCGCTCGGCCCCGACGTCGAACCCGCCCTTGACGCCCGTCGTCAACGTCCAGGCCTGCTGGCTCGAATCGACGTCAGACGAGCCGAGCTCCTGCTTCGAGAAGCCGCGCGTCGTGAAGATGGCCGACGAAAAGTCGTCGCGCGCCACGACGCCGTTCCAGAACAGCACGTTGCTGCGGGTCTCGTACTCGTTGTCCGTGAGGATCGCGGTCGCGAACAGCTCGACGTTGTCGGCCAGGTCGTAACGGCCGTCGAAGTACCCGGACACCTGTCGGATGCCGGGCTGCAGCGAAATGGTGTTGCTCACTTCCTGCTGGCACGCCTCGCCGGCGTACTCGAAACCGAGCGGGGCGCAGGCCTCCTGTGGCAGGGCGGACTGAATCGGGGCCGGCGGCGTGTTGCGCTGGATGGACACCATGCCCGCATCGAAGGGAGCGTTCTGCTGCAGCCAGTCGACGTCGCTCGCGAGGATCTGGTCGTAGTTGAAGGCGTCGAGCCCGAACGTGAAGGAGCCGCGCTCGAACGAGTTTCCGGTGATCACCGAGCCCATGACGGTCGTGCCGACGCCGTCCTCGAACGAGCCGACGGTGACGCTCGCCTCGGTCTGTTCCATGTCGCGCTTGGTGATGAAGTTGAGCACGCCGCCGATGGCGTCCGACCCGTAGATGGCCGAGGCGCCCGACGACAGCAGCTCGACGCGCGCGAGCGCCGACACCGGGATCGCGCCGATGTCGACGCCGTTCTGCTCGCCGCCGAACGGCAGCGGGTAGTCCGCGAGACGGCGGCCGTTCAGGAGCACGAGGGTCCGGCCAGTGCCGAGGCCACGGATGTTGACCTCCTGGCCGCCCGTCGTGAACCGCCCGAGCAGGTTCGACGACTTGCCCTCGACGTAGCCGCTGTTCTCGGTGAACGCGCTCACGACGTCGCCGATCGACACGAGGCCCTGCGCGGCCATGTCCTCGCTCGTGATGACCGTGACCGGGGACATGCCGCTGTTCGCGGCCTGCGGGATCAGCGTGCCGGTGACGACGATCTCCTCGAGCTCCACGGGCAGAGCCTCGTCGCCGGTGGCGCCCTTCGTGGAATCCTCGCCCTCCGCCGCCTGGGCACGGTCGTCGGCGGCCGCGCCCTGCTGCGCGCCGGCCGGAAAGGCCACGGCGAGCGCCAGCAGGCTGAGCGGAACCAGATAGGGCAGCTTGCGCAGGATGTTCATCTCGCTCACCAGCGGTAACGGACGGCGACGTTCGTCGAGAGCGTGTAGTCGGACGCCGTCATGTCGGCGACGCCGAACCGGCCGGTGATGTCCCAGGCCTTGTAGCGGCCGGCGACGCCGAACTCCGCTCGGTACCCCGAACCCGACGTGTCGTTCGCGAACGAGACCCCGTTCGACAGCAGCTCACTTTCCCCGTCCGTGGCGTCGAGGTAGCTCAGGTCCACGAGCGGTGTGACGAACCCGTTGTCCGTCTCGAACGTCTTCATGACCGACACGCCCGCGCGGAGCAGCGCGGCCTCGCCGCCGACGTCCGTAAAGCGATAGGTGTCGTCACTGGACGAGAAGTTGTCGAAGTTGACGTCCACGCTGCCGTACTGCAGCTGCGGAACCAGTGTCAGGCCGGATGCGAGCCGGTGCGAGTAGCCGACCTCGAGGTTGTAGCCGTCGGCATCGGCATCGGACTGGCCGGTCGCGTTCGACGTCGTTCCGGGCGTGCGGAAGTCGGTGTCCATGAACATCGCCTGCCACGACGCGTCGACGTACAGGCCGTTCGCGAGCACGTAGTTCGCGTTGAGGCTGTATGCGACGACGGTGCCCTCGGCGCTGCTCACATTGGCGTTCGGATTCGCCCGCGCGCTGCCATAGCTCAGCGAGGGCCCGATGCCGAGACGGCCGCCGCCGAGCTCGCCGCTCCACTGCACGCCTGCCTGCAGCCCCGACACCTTCTGGTCGAAGTCCGTGTCCTGCAGCCGGTTTTCGGGCTCGATCGTGCCCTCGTCGTGGAACGCCGAGGTCCAGACGGACACGCCTTCCTCCGTGGCGCCGGACAGCCGGTGCATGTTGCGCTTGGCGTAGGTCTCGACGGCCTGCAGCCACCAGTTCTGCGCCATCGTCGTCGCGGAAGCCGCGGCGACGCCCATGTGGCCCAGGCCGAACCGCGCGCTCACGACCACGTCGCCGGTGGCGGCGTCGATTGCGGCCGAGGCGTCCACCAGGCTGTCGGCGAACTGGCCCGAGACGCCGGCGAGCACCGGCGCGCCGGCGCCGTTGTCGCCCGCGACCGAGATGACCGCAAAGTCGACGTCGCCCTTGAGCTGCTCGGTCGGGTTCAGGACGACGCTCATGCTGCTGCCCTGGGTCACGTCGCCGCCGATCAGGAGCCGGTCGGTGCCGGTGCTGCCGAAATCGGCCGCGAACGTGAAGCTGCCCGACAGGTTGCCGCCCATCGAGAGCGTGCTGCCGGTGAGGCCGTTGCGCGCGTCGATCGTCGCCTGCGTCATGAACGCGTCGGCGCCGATGACGACGCTGTCGCCGCCCGTCACCGTGATGACGCCCTGGTCGACCTCGAAGCGGTTCGTGCCGCCGCCGAAATCGATCACCGAGTCGCTGAGGCTGATGTTGCCGGTGTTCGTCACGCGGCCCGAGCCGTCGACGAACAGGGTGTTCACCAAGGTGTCGTCGCCCGCGCCGAAGAGCAGGTCGCCCGCGACGGTGCCGACGTTGACGAAAGACGAGTCGATGTCGTTGTCGACGTTGAGGCGGACCGCAACGCCCGACCCGTCGGCGCCGGCCTGGATCGTGCCGGTGTTGAAGATCTGGGCTCCGAGCGTCTCGTCCGCGCGGCCCGTGATCTCGACCGCCGTCGACCCGGCACCAGTGCGGATCGTGCCGCTGTTCGCGAGGTAGGCGACGCCTTCGATGTCGGCCGTGCCTTCGATGAGTTCGTACCGGATGTCACAGGGCGGCTCGAAGTAGGAGCAGCCCGGCGGGTCGAAGACCAGGACCGTGCCGCTGTAGGGGGCGTCCTGGATCACGCCCCTCATGCGCAGTCCGACCGAATCGTCGCCCGTCTCGATGATGCCGGCATTGGAAGCGAACAGCGCGCCGTCGATGACGGTTGCCGTCGTATTGCCGAGGAGGTTGACGCTGCCCGCGGTCATGTCGACGCCGACGGAGTCGCGGCCGACGGTGATCCGGCCCTCGTTCACCAGCGTGGCGGCGTAGTTGCCCACCACCAGCGCACCGATCGAGTCGTCGCCCGTGGTGATCGTGCCTTCCTCGCCCTGCAGCAGCTGTGCTGCATAGCCGTAGCCGGCGTAGTTCATCCACGCCGCGGCGCCGACCGTGCCGTCGCCGGTCGTGATCTGGCCGTAGTTCACGGCCTCGGACAGGCCGTTGCCGGAGGCAGCGATGCCGATGCCCTGCTGCGCGAACTCGTCGGCCGTGTAGACCGGGTGCGGCTGGAATGCGCTCAGGTCGAGGTCGCCGATCGTGACGCTGCCCGAGTTGATCGTCGTGACGTTGTTGCCCAGCCCGAAGAGGCCGGACGAGTTGTCGCCGGTGGTGACGATGCCCTCGTTCAGGATGATCGCCGTGGGGTCCGTCGGGTCCAGGCGACGCGCGCCCTGGCCGGAGACGACGATGCCGAACGAGAGGTCCCCGGTCACGATCTCGCCGCTGTTGCCCGCGTAGGCGGTCGCACCCAGGGTCGAGGACGCGACGCTGAAGGACGTGATGCCGCTCGACTGGAACAGCCGGTCGTAGCTCTCGCCGGAGTAGCTCGTGATCCGCGTCGCCGTGCCGTTGCCGACGGTGATCGAGCCCTCGTTGATCGCGATCGAGGTGCCACCGATGTTGAGGTTGCGGATGCCGGCGCCGTCGTCGCCCGCGACGATGACGCCCGTCTCGGTATTGATGCTCTGGGTCAGCCCGAGGCCCTGCACCGAGAAGTTCGTCTGGAAGATGCCCGCGCTCGGGCTCTGGATGTTGTTCCGCGCGATCGAGGTTCCCTCGCCCACGATGATCGTCCCGGAGTTGATCGCGGTCGAATCGCCTGCGCGGGGGATGATGAAGATGCCGGCCGCGCCGTCCGCGAGTTCGATGCGCCCTTCGTTCACCACCGTCGTGTCGTAGAGCCGGGCTTTCGGCAGATCGACGATCGGGTACACGTCCTCGCCGAGGATCTCGTTGTAGCGGGCGAACAGTTCGTTCGTCTGCACGAAGGCGGCCAGGTACTCGTTGTTCGAACCGAGGCTGATGACGTTGATGCCCGACACGAACGCGGCCTCGCCCGGGGCGAGCTCGGCCTTCGTGACGCCGCCGTGGATCTCGCCGCTGTTGACGATCTGGATGTCGCCGGCGAGACGGTAATCGCCGGCCGGCCCCAGGCCGGACGGAGAGAACGAGATACCGGCCGAATAGTTGCCGACGTCGATGCGGCCCGTATTGCTGATCGACGTCGTCGCGGTCGAGCGCACGTCGATGCCCGAGCTCCAGCGGTCGACCTTGATGTCGCCGCTGTTCACGATCGTGGTGCCGCCGTCGCCGACGGCCTGGATGCCCACCGAGGCCCACGGGCTGGGACCGCCGAAGACGGGGGGCGCCGCGGTCGTGCCCATGTCGATGTTCCCGGAGTTCTCGATGGCGATGGAGCCGCCGTCGTACTCCATGTCGAGCACGCTGTACTCGCCCGTGTACACGTCCGGCGACACGACGCCGGTCACCTGGCCGTACGCGTTGTAGGTGCGCTCGCCCTCGGCGGTCTTCTCGAACGAGTACGAGCGCTCGAAGACCTCGGTCCGTGCGTAGATGCCGGAACGGAACTCGCTGTCGGCGGTCGCCGTGATGTCGCCCGTGTTCGCGATGTCGATGGACTGGCCCGCCGGGTTGATCGCCCGGATGGCGTGGCGGTCCGCGAAGTCGATCGAGCCCCGGTTGTCGATCGTGATGGTCGACTCTGCCGGGTCGCGCGGCAGGATCACCAGGCTGTTGACCGAGTCGATCCGCCCGGTCGCGATGTAGGCGGGGTAGCCGTACGCATCGTAGACCCGGCTGCCGGCGTCGTCGTACAGGCCGACGAAGCCCGAATCGAAGGAGACGACCTCGGAGTCGTTGACCAGCGCCGTGTCGAGGTCGATCGCGCCGGTGTAGACGTCGATGCCGAAGCCGCCCGTGAGATCCCCGGTGTTGACGACCGAGATGCTCTCGGCCGCGCTCGACAGCGCGATCGCGGTCTCGCCTGGTCCGACCGTGATCGGCGCGTCGTTCGTGAAGTCGATCTTGCGCCGGTCCGCATCGATCTTGAGCCGTGCGCCCAGTGCATCCCAGGAGCCCATCAGGCTCGAACGCTCGCGCTGCGGCGCCCGCAGTGCGCTCCTGACGGCGGCCTGCACCGCCGAGGCCTGCGCTTCGGGCGTCGCCGCGTGCAAGGCCGGCGTCGCGGCGACCAGCGCGCCGGCGGCGGCTCCTGCGATTGCGGTCCGGCGGACCCTGGAGTTCGTCGCTGCGCGAGGCCTGCCCGAGAACCTGTTCGTCATGTGCGCCTGTTCCTTACGAATTGATGACCGCCGGCCGGGCTCGTGCCCTGCCGCGGTGGTACCCGTGGACGAAGTCGATGCCGACGTCCCGCCTCCAGGCGCCGGTCCAGCCTCGTCGGCCGCCGTCGCCGTATCGCGCTCGTGGAGCCTGCCCGCAGGGCTCGTGACTGCCCTGACGATCATGTCGATCGCCGGACACGTCGGGCATGCGTCTTTTTTGCGCCGGCGGATCGTGAGGAAAACCCCGTGACCCGTCCATCGGGGAAAGCCTGAGATTCGGGCGTCGTTGCACTTCCGGCACACGGCGCCGCGCGGGGCATCCGCTAAGATGTGGGCATGCACGCGGCCCGTACATTGCCCGCGACCGCGGCGATCGTCGCGCTCTGCGCATCCGACGTCGCCGACGCGGCCCGGCGTTTTACCGCCGTCGGCGACGGTCGCGGACTCACCGCGACCGTCGTGCCGTCGCTGCTCCTCGACAGCGAGGGCCTGCTCTGGGTCGGATCGCGCGAGGGTCTCTACCGCTACGACGGTTATCTCGCGACGCCGTTCCGGCCGGCACCGGGTGACCCGGCGACGTTGAGCGACGTGGACGTGCGTTCTCTCTACGAGGGACGCGACGGCTCCATCTGGGTCTCGACGAACACCGCGGGCCTCAACAGGCTCGATCGCCGCAGCGGCCGCTTCACGCGCTACCGTCACGATTCCACGGACGACGGTTCGCTCAGCGACCCGAGCGTCTATGGTGTCGCCGAGGACGCGGCCGGACGGGTCTGGGTCGGCACTCAGCGCGGCCTCAACCGCCTCGAGCCGGACGGCACTCGTTTCACCCGCTTCTTCCACGAGCCCGGTTCGAGCGGCAGCATCGCGAAGGACTGGGTGTACGCACTGCACTACGGCAAGTCGGGCACGTTGTGGATCGGGTCCGTGGGCGGCGGCATCGACCGCTGGGACGACGCGGGCAGCCGCTTCGAGAACCTGCGCCCGTCGTCGCTCGCGGCGGGCAGCTCGGCGCTCGACGACGTCTTCGCGTTGTACGAGGCGCCCGACGGCCGCCTGTGGGCCGGGACCCGCGGCGGACTCGTCGTCATCGAAGCGGCGCGGCGCAGCGCCCGGGTCGTCGACCTCGCGAACGACGCGGGCGTGCAGCCGCTCGTGACCGCGATGCGCGCGGACGGTTCGGGGCGGCTGTGGGCCGCGACCATGAGCCACGGCGTGATCGAGGTGGACCTGCTCACCGGTATCGCGACCCGCATGGACCTCGAGCGCGACGAGGTCCCGGACGGCGCATCGGCCCAGCCGCTGCTCAGCATCGCCGCAGGGCACCACCACGTCTTCGTCGGCACCTGGGGTGCGGGTGTCTTCCGTGCACCGCTCGAGTTGCCGCCCTTTGCCCTGCTTTCGAACGACGGCAGCGGCGAGCTCCGCAACAACAACGTCACCGCCGTGCTCGGGGGCGAGGACGCCGGCCGGCCGTGGATCGGGACCTTTGGCGGCGGTCCGCAGCAAGTGGACGTCACCACAGGCAGGGCATCGCCGACGCCGGACCCCGCGAACGACCGACTCGCGTACTCCGGAGTCATGAGCCTCGCGAGAATGCCGGACGGCCGGCTTTACGCCGGAACCACCGAGGGTGTATTCGGCTTCGACGCTTCGGGCCGGAACGTCACGCTCGACCGTTACGAACCCGGCCGATCCGACGGCATCGGGACCGGCTACGTGGCGGAACTGCTGCCGCGGCCTGGAGGCGCGTTGTGGGTCGGTGTGGGCGGCAGCGGCCTCCATCTGCGCGACGCCGCCGGGCAATTCCGCGCCTTTCGTCACGACCCCGCGCGGCCCGATTCACTGAGCGGTGACTACGTGACGGCGTTGAGCCCTGGCATCGCCGGGCAGCTCTGGGTGGGCACCCGGTCAGACGGCCTCAACGTGTGCCGCGTCGAGCCTTGGTCGTGCCGTCGCCTCGCGAGCGACGGGCGGGACGCCTCCTCGCTCTCGAACCACCACGTCACGGCGCTGCGTCGCGGCCACAGCGGCGCACTGTGGGTCGCGACGGACGGGGGCGGGCTGCATCGGCTCCAGGACGGAGGTGTCGCGCCCGCAACGACGGTCGAGCGTTGGGGCGCCGCGGACGGACTGCTCGACGACGGCATCATGTCCGTCGAGGAGGACGCCGACGGGTCGGTCTGGCTCAGCACGCGTCACGGGCTCGCGCGGCTGGACCCCTCGGGCGGCCGGGTCGTCAACCACGTTGCCGAATCCGGACTGCCCGTCACGCACTTCAATACCGGTTCGTCCTCCTCTGACGCGACGTACCTCTACTTCGGATCGGTCGAGGGCCTCGTGAGCCTCCCTAAAGGGACTCCGCTCGCACAACGCCCCGCTACGCCGGTCACCATCACGGGCGTGGAACTGCTCGGCGCGGGCACGACCGCAGGGCGACTGCCGCAGGGTACGCTGGCGGACGGCTTCCGCACGCGGTTCGGCGACGGACTCGCGCTCGAATTCGCCGTACTCGACTTCTCCGAGACGACGCACGAGTACGCGTACCGCATGGAACCCGACGCCGCCTGGACGTCGCTCGGGCAGCGTCGACAGGTCACGTTCCTCGACCTCGATCCCGGCCAGTACCGGTTCGAGGTGCGCGGCCGCGACGTCTTCGGGCAATGGAGCACCAGCCGCCCGGTGTCGTTCGAGGTGGTGCCGCCACTCTGGATGACGACCCCGTTCCGCGTGCTGGCCGGGCTCGCGCTCGTGCTGCTCGCGGTGGCGCTGCACCTCGTGCGCATGCGTTCGCTCAAGGCGCGGAACGCGGTCCTCGAGAACCTGGAGCAGCAGCGCGAATTCGCGCTCGAGCGTGCGAGGGCGAGCCAGCGCGAGCTCGAGGACGCCTACGCCGGTCTGCGGCAGCTGACCGGGCGGCTCGAGTCGGCCAAGGAAGACGAGCGCGTGCGCATCTCGCGCGAGCTGCACGATGAATTCGGGCAGACGCTGACCGCCGCGAAGATCACGCTGCAGATGCTCCGCCGCGGCACTGGCGACGCGGCCGTCGCCGACGGCCTCGCACAGTCGGTCGCGATGGTCGACGGCATGATCCACCAGGCGCGCGACATCGCGCGCGGCCTGCGGCCGCCGCTGCTCGACGAGGCGGGCCTCGTCCCCGCGCTCGAGCACCATCTCCGCTCCACGGCCGAGCGCTCAGGGCTCGAATTCCGCATCGAGGCGGGCCCCGGCGTGGCAGAGGCGCCCAGTGCGCTCGACACGACCGTGTTCCGCATCGTCCAGGAAGCGGTGAGCAACGCGCTGCGCCACTCCGCGGCGAAGCAGCTCCGGGTCGTGCTGCGTGTGGAGGCTGGCGCCCTCGACCTACTGATCGAAGACGACGGCGTCGGGTTCGATCCCGCCATCGTCGGCCAGCGGATGAAACGTGGCGAGCACCTGGGCCTGCTCGGCATGACCGAGCGCGTCAGGAACGCTGGCGGCACGATCCGGTTCGACTCGCGCCCGGGCGGCGGCAGCCGCATCGAGGTGCGACTGCCGTACCCGCAGTCCGCGGTCGATGCTCCCGCAGTCATGGAGAGCAACGCATGACGCCTCGACGCCGCATCCTGCTGGCCGACGACCATTCGCTGGTGCGCGCCGGCATCCGCGCACTGCTGCAGGCACTGCCCGGCGTCGAGGTCATCGGCGAAACGGGCGATGGCGTGGATGCGCTCGACTGGGTGCGCCGCAACCCTCCGGACGCGATCCTGCTCGACATCACGCTGCCCGGGCTCAACGGGCTCGAGGTCGCCGCGCGCATCGGGCGCCTCGGCGTGTCCACTCGCGTCCTGATGCTGTCGATGCACGCTTCGCCCGAATATGCGGCGCGCGCGTTCGCGGTTGGCGCCGCTGGCTATCTCAACAAGGACTCGGCATTCGACGAGCTCGCCGCCGCGCTCGATTCGATCTTCGCCGGCCGGCGCTACCTCTGCCGTGCGATCGACGCGGACCAGGTCGACGAGTACTCGCGCCGCGTCACCCCGGGCGAATCGGAGATCGAGATGCTGACGCCGCGCCAGCGGCAGATCCTGCAGATGATGACCGAGGGCCACGGCACGCGGGCCATCGCCGAGCGGCTCTCGCTCAGCGTCAAGACCGTCGAGACGCATCGCGCCCAGATCATGCAGCGGCTCGGCATCCACGACCTGCCCGGCCTCGTGCGTTACGCGATCCGCCACGGGCTGCTGCCGCCGGAGGCGACCTGAGCGGCGATTGCCCGAATCTCAGGGATGGCCCGATGGCGAACGACGCTGATGCAACGGATGCTGACGGGTACCGGGGTCCACCCGGGCATGGAAGCAATCAGCCCAAGATGCCGTTCCGCATGCTGCGAAATGCCCGACACGTCCTGCTCGCCGGTGCCCTGGTCGCGGTACTGTCGGCCTCGGTGCCTCCGGTGCCCGCGCAGTCGAGCGGGCTGCCGCCGCAGAACCTCACGCGCCTCGTCGGGGACGCCGAGCTCATCGTGGTCGCGCAGGTGATGCGCGTCACGGACGGTCTCACTCCGCAGGGCGAGCCCTACACCGAGGTCACGCTCGGCATCGACGAGTGCCCCAAGGGCGCAATTCGCGGCGGCGCCCGACTCACGTTCAGGCAGTTCGGCCTCGTCGCCCCTCGCAAGATGCCGGACGGGCAGATGCTGCTGACCGTGAGCCCCGACGGCTACCCGCACTGGCAGGAGGGCGAGCGCGTCATCGCGTTCCTCGAGCAGCCGGAACCGCGGACCGGCCTGCAGACGACGGTGGGCCTCGCGCACGGCAAGCTCAACCTGCTCGACGGCCGCGCGGTCAACGAACTCGGGAATCGCGGACTCTTCGACGGCGTGCGCGTCAACGGCGGACTGCTCACCGAGCGCGAGCGCGCGATGTTCTCGAGCCGCGGCCCCGTCGATGCGGCGACGTTCGTCGGCCTCGTCGGCCGCGCGGTGCGCGAGAACTGGATCGCCACGGGGAAGATGCGCTGACGGAATCGCGCGTCGCGAGCGGGAATGGTGGGCCGTGTAGGACTCGAACCTACGACCTACTGATTAAGAGTCAGCAGCTCTACCAACTGAGCTAACGGCCCACGCGAAGGTGGTGGGGTGGACGATGGGACTCGAACCCACGACAGCCGGGACCACAACCCGGGGCTCTACCAACTGAGCTACGTCCACCATCGTCGGAAAGTCACAT
>RPQJ01000047.1 GCA_003819815.1 Lysobacterales bacterium | reverse complement strand
TCCTCGCGGTGCTGCTGGGCTCGCTGCTCTTCCCGGACAAGCGCTCGCAGGCGCTGTGGCCGGAGGTGTACGCGCGCCAGAACACCGGCATCCTGGTGTCGAAGGCCGCGTCGCACTGACGCCGGTCCGGGTGCGATGACGACAGGGCGGGTGTAGCCTCGAAACATGGCTGCACCCGCCCTCATCATCGAATCGACCCTGCGATTCCTGCGCGAGCATCCGCCCTTCTCGCGGATGGCGCGCAAGGACCTCGAGCTGATTGCCACGCACGCGCAGCTCGCCTACTTTCCCGTGGGCACGACGATCGTCGACCCTGCCGACGGCACGGCGCGCAATCTCTACATCATCCAGCGCGGCCACGTCCGCGTCCGCAACACGGCGGTCGCGAGCGACGAGGAGACGCGCGGCCCGGGCGAGTGCTTCCCCGTCGCGGCGCTCGCGGCGGGCACGGCGGGCACACGTCACTTCGAGGCGACCGAGGACGTTTTCTGCTACAAGCTCTCGCGCGCCGACTTCGACGCGCTGCGCCAGTCGTCGGCGCCGTTCGCGCAGTTCTGCACCGAGGCGCTCGCGGGCATCCTGCAGCAGTCGCTAGGCCAGTTGCGGCAGAACTTCTCCCAGCGTGCCGTCGAGCAGCGCACGCTGCTCGAGCCGCTGAAGACGGTGATCCGCCGCGAGCCGGTGTACTGCGAGACGTCGACCTCGATCGTCGACGCACTCCGGGCCATGCAGGCCGCGCGGCTGGCCTCCATCGCGGTCGTGGACGACAAGCACCGGCCGGTAGGCATCTTCACCCTGACGGACCTCCGGGACCGCGTGGTGCTGCCGGGCGCCGACCTCGCGAGCCCGGTGCGGTCGGTGATGTCGGGCTCGCCCGGCACGATCGACGAGCTCGCGACCGCGCAGGAGGCGCTCGCGATGATGGCGCAGCGCAGCTTCCACCAGCTCATGGTGACGCGCGAGGGGCGGCTCGTGGGCGTCGTCTCGGAGCGGGACCTCTTCGCTCTGCAGCGCGTGTCGATGCGGAACATCCTGCAGGCGATCCGGCTCGCGCCGAGCATCGCGGCGTTGAAGGGCGTCACGCGCGACATCGACGCGCTCACGGACAACCTCGTCGCGCAGGGCGCGGCGGCCGAGCCCATCACGCACACGATCACGGGCCTCAACGACGCGCTGACGCACCGGCTCTTCGACCTGGTGCTCGAGCGCCACGATCTCGCGGGCATCGACTGGTGCTGGCTTGCGGTGGGCAGCGAGGGCCGGCGCGAGCAGACGGTCGCGACGGACCAGGACAACGCCATCCTGTTCCGCTGCGAGGAGGGCGGGGCCGACGTCTGCCGGCCGCGGCTGATCGCGTTCGCGCGCGACGTCAACGAGGGCCTCGCGGAGCTGGGTTTCCCGCTCTGCACCGGCAACATCATGGCGTCGAACCCGGAGCTGTGCCTCGAGCTCTCGGAGTGGCGCGCGAAGTTCGCGGGCTGGATCCGCGAGCCGACGCCCGAGGCGCTGCTGGGCGCCAACATCTTCTTCGACTTCCGGCCGCTGATGGGGGACCTCGCGCTCGCCACGGAGCTGCGCGCGTGGCTCGCGAACCTCGCGTCCGAGAGTCGGCTGTTCGTGCGCATGCTGGTCGCGAACGCGCTGCAGGCGGAGCCGCCGCTCGGGGTCATCCGCAAATTCCGCACCGACGACGGCGACCGACCGGGCACGATCGACCTCAAGTCGCACGGCACGCGGATCTTCGTCGACGCCGCGCGGGCGTTCGCGCTCGCGCTCGGCATCCGCGAGACCAACACCTCGCAGCGGCTGCGACTCGCGGGCCGGCGACTCGCGATCGAGGAGCGGCAGATGGAGTCGACCGTCGAGGCCTACCACTACCTGCAGATGCTGCGGCTGCGCACGCAGCGCGGCGACTTCGAGCCGGAACCGGAGGACGGGGAGCCGGCGAAGGAGATTCCGCACACCGCGCGGAACCGGGTCGACCCGTATGCGCTGAACGAGCTCGACCAGCGCATGCTCAAGGAGTCGTTCCGCCAGGCCCGCAGCCTGCAGACACAGCTCGAGCAGGCGTTCGGGCGCTAGCCCGGGGGACCGTCGATGCGCCTGCCGTTCGGGGGATCGCTCGCGCGCCGCCGCATCCGCCGGGCCCTGCAGCCCGACGTGCGGGCGCGTCTCGCCGCGCTCAAGGTGCGCGCCCGCCAGCGTGCCCGCGAGGACCGTCACCCGACGACGGGGTTGCTCTCGCTCGCGCGGTTCGCCTCGGTCGACCTCGAGACGACCGGCCCCAACATGCACGAGGACCGCATCATCTCGATCGGGGGCGTCGCGGTGTCGGGGCGCGCCCTGCTGCACGCGGACGCGTTCGAGGTGGTCGTTCGACAGGACCGCGAGAGCGCGGTCGACAACATCCTGATCCACCAGATCGGCGGCCAGGAGCAGCGGGGCGGGGTCGAGCCGGTCGCGGCGCTGCTCGCCTTCCTCGAGTACCTCGACGGCTCGATCGCGGTTGCGTTCCGCGCGGAGTTCGACGCGACGGTGCTGAAGCGCGAACTGCACGAGTGCCTCGGCATCCGCGTCCGCGTGCGCTTCCTCGATCTCGCAGCGATCCTGCCCGCGCTCTACCCCGATACGCCGAACGACACGCTCGACGACTGGGCGCAGCACTTCAACCTGCCGCCGATCGGGCGGCACCACGCGATCGCGGATGCCTATGCGGGCGGGCAACTGCTGCTGCACGCGATCGAGCAGGCGCAGCGGCTCGGGCTCGTGACGGCGGGTGACCTGCTCGAGCTGCAGCGCGCGCAGCGCTGGCTCGGGCGCAGGCGCTGACTCAGGGCGGCGAGGACACGAAGCGCCCCGCGCCGACGTAGCCGCGGCGGAAGATTTCCTCGTCCAGGCTCGCGAACCGCACGTGGCCACCGGACTGCGGCGCGTGCACGAAGCGGTCGCCGCCCGCGTAGATGCCGACGTGGCTCACCGCGCGGCCCGAGAGGCGGAAGAAGACGAGGTCGCCGGGGCGGAGTTCGGTGCGCGGTACCGGGGTTGCGGCCTCGAACTGCTGGGCCGCGGTGCGGGGCACGGCGATGCCGGCCTTTCCGTGGGCGTAGGCGACGAGTCCGCTGCAGTCGAAGGCGTCGGGGCCCGAGCCGCCGTAGCGGTACGGCGCGCCTAGGCGTGATTCCGCCACCTTGAGCACGACCGCGGCAGCCGGGAGCGGGGCGGGCTCGGTCGGCACGCCCGGGGGCGGCACCTCGCGCTGGAACGGCGCGCACGCCGCGAGCGTGAGGAGCACAATCGGTGTCAGACACCTTTTTGAGATCGCCGTCAGGCATCGCACGCGGCACAGTCTAGCGGAGGGCGACGGGCGATCGGAAAATCCGGGACAGACACCTTTCAGGAGGGAGTCACCATGCCCGACCTGTCCAGGGACCGGATCGCCGAGCTCCGCGAGGACTTCGACTTCAACGACTCGAACGGCGACGGCCGCATCGAGTACGCGGAGTTCGTGGCGCTGCTCGAGAACCTCGAGGCGGACATGAGCGAGGCGGAGGCCCGGCTCGGGTTCGCGGAGATCGACGTCGACGAGGACGGCTCGATCGACTTCGACGAGTTCGTCCGCTGGTGGACGACCGACTGAGTCACCCGGGCGGAGGCCGCGCACGCCGAGTCGCGACGGCCTCGTGCGGGTCGTCGGGCCAGTAGTGTCTGGGGTAGCGTCCCTTCAGTTCCCTGCGGACCTCGTGGTAGCCGCGCGCCCAGAAGCTCGCGAGGTCCTGCGTCACCTGCACCGGTCGCCGCGCGGGCGACAGCAGCTCGAGCGTCACCGACACGCGCCCGCCCGCGACACGCGGCGACTCGCCGAGTCCGAACACCTCCTGCAGGCGCACCGCAAGCCGCGGCGTGCCGCCCGAATAGTCGATCGCGATGCGCGACCCGCTCGGCACCGCCAGGTGCGTTGGCGCGTGGCGATCGAGCTTCTGCTGCATCGCCCAGTCGAGCAGGCCGTGCAGCGCCGCGCGCAGGTCCACCCGCGCGAAGTGCTCGCGACGCGTCACGCCCTCCAGATACGGCCCAAGCCAGCGAGCTGCATCCGCAAGCAGCGCCTCGTCCGAAACGTCGGGCCACGCGCCGCCCGGGTCCGACGCCCGCGCGAAGGCGACGCGATCTCGCCACTGCTCGAGGTCCCGCGTCCACGGCAGCACCCGCAGACCGAGCGCGCGCAAACCCTCGAGCAGCGCCTCGAAGGCGCGCGGATTCGGGCCGCGCAGCGCCTCGTCCGCGAGCACGAGCTGCCCGAGCCGCCGCAGCCGGCGTGCCGCCACGGACTCGCTGCGCGGATCCCACTCGACGACGTCCACCGTCTCGACATGCGCCCCGAAGTGCTGCTCGAGCAACGCAGGATCCAGAGGCGCCGCAAGCTGTATTCGCGCCTCGCGATCTCCCGCGTCGAGTGCCGCGACGACGATGAACTCCGAGCGGGCGATCGCGGCCGGTCCCGCGAACGCAGCCCCGCGTCCACCCGAGAGCGCGTAACGACCGCTCTCGCCCGCACGCCGCCGCCCGATGCGATCGGGATACGCGAACGCGAGCAGCAGTCCGACCGCCTCCGATTCGTCTAGGCTCCCGCCGCCCGCCGCGCCCGGCGACACGCCCCGCTGCCCGTCCCCGCGCGCGACCCGCCGTACCTGCTGCTCGACCTGCTGACGCAGCCGGTCGATCCGTTGCAGCGCCCCGCGGTCAGCCGTGAGCGCGGGGCCGGGCGACTGGCCGTGCAGCGCATCGAGCCGCAGGCGCAGGTCCGGATCCGGCGCGCCGCCGCCCGACGCACGCACCGGGTCGCGCTCGGAGAGCAGCGCGGCAAGCTCGCAGGCGAGTCTCGAATATCCGAGGCCTCCCGCCCGCAGCACCATGTGCGCAAGCCGCGGATGCAGGCCGATTGCGGCCATGTCGCGGCCGAGCGGCGTCACGCGATCGTCCGGCCCGAGCGCCTCGAGCCGGAGCAGCAGGTCGCGCGCCTGCGCGAGCGTCGCGGCGGGCGGCGGGTCGAGCCAGGTGAGCGTCGTCGCATCCGTCGTGCCCCAGCAGGCGAGCTCGAGCGCGAGCGGTGCGAGGTCTGCCTCGAGGATCTCGGGCGGCGCCTGCGGCAGCAGCGCGGCGTGCGCGGACTCGCTCCACAGGCGATGGCAGACGCCCGTCGCCGTCCGCCCGGCGCGCCCGCGGCGCTGGTCGGCGGATGCGCGCGAGATGCGCACCGTCTCGAGGCGACTCATGCCGCTCGTAGGATCGAAGCGGTTGCGGCGCTCGAGTCCCGCGTCGACGACCACGCGCACGCCGTCGATGGTGAGGCTGGTCTCGGCGAGATTCGTCGCCACGACGATCTTCCGGCGGCCGGCGGGATCGGGCGCCAGCACCGCGTCCTGAGCGCCGGCCGGCAGGTCGCCGTACAGCGGCAGCACCGCGTACCGACGTGCGTCGAGCGAACCCGCGAGCGCAGCGGCAACGCGCCGGATTTCTCCCGCGCCCGGGAGGAACGCGAGCACGTCGCCCGGATGTTCCTCGATGGCGCGGGCAATCGCACCGGCGACCCAGTCCGCGATCGGGCGAGGGGCGTTGCCCGGCGGCAGCTGCGGCGCATAACGCGTCTCGACGTCGTAGGTGCGCCCGAGGCTCCGCACGACCGTCGCGTCGCCCAGGTGCCGCGCGAGCGCATCGCCGTCGAGCGTCGCCGACATCACGACGAACCGCAGGTCGGGCCGCAGGTGCCGCCGGCACTCGAGCGCGAGCGCGAGACCGAGATCGCCCTGCAGGTTGCGCTCGTGGAACTCGTCGAACACGAGGCACGCGACGCCCTCGAGCGCCGGGTCGTGCTGCAGCATCCGGGTCAGGATGCCTTCGGTGACGATCTCGAGGCGCGTCGTGGGGCCCACGCGCGTCTCGAGGCGCGTGCGGTATCCGACGCGGCCACCCGCACGCTCGCCGAGCAGCGACGCCATGCGCTCCGCCACCGCACGGGCCGCGATACGCCGCGGCTCGAGCATCACGATGCGCGCGTCGCCGCGCCACGCGGCCTCGAGCAGCTTCAACGGCACCAGCGTGCTCTTGCCCGCACCCGGCGGCGCCTCGAGCACGACGGCGCGACCCGCGGCGAGGGCGGCCTCGAGGTCCGGCAGGACGCCGGTGATCGGCAGGGTGGGGAGCGCGTTCATCGCGAAGCCGCGCAGTGTACAGGCGCGGCGTTCGCCGACGGCGCGCGTGACGCGCGCACCCGCGACCGGCACACTGGGCGCCCTTCCGCAAGACCGGAGCCGTCGATGTCGGGTGAAACGCTGGCCCTCGTGCTCGCCGTCGTGCTGGTGCTCGTCGGGCTCGCGGGCTCCGTGCTGCCGGCGCTGCCCGGCGTGCCCATGGTGTTCGCGGGGCTCGTCCTCGCCGCCTGGGCGCAGGACTTCCAGCACGTGAGCTGGCTCACGCTCGGGATCCTCGGCCTCCTGACGGTGCTCTCGTTCGTCATCGATTTCGCGGCCACCGCGCTCGGCGCGAAGCGCGTGGGCGCGACGAAGCTCGCGGTCGTGGGCGCGATGCTCGGCACGTTCGCCGGGTTCTTCCTCGGCATACCGGGCCTGATCCTCGGGCCGTTCGTCGGCGCGGTCGCGGGCGAGATGCTCTCGCACGGCCGCATGCAGCAGGCGACGCGCGCCGGCGTGGCGACGTGGATGGGACTCCTGTTCGGCACGCTCGCGAAGCTCGCGCTCGTCTTCACGATGCTCGGCGTGTTCGCGTTCGCCTACTTCGTCTGATCGCGTTCAGTCCGCGTAGTGCGCGCGGCACTCGGCCTCGCGGCCGCGCACGACGCGCCGGCCCGAGAGCGGTCCGTGCGTCTCGGTGACGATCGTCCCCTGCCCCTCGGCGTGCTCGTCGTCGTAGAAGTACAGCACGACCCAGTCGCGCGTGCGGCCGAGCTGGTGTGCCTGCGCGGTGTTCGAGTACAGCGCGGTGAACTGCCACCCGTCGCGCGCAGCGTGGAGTACGGGCAGCCACGCCTCGCCGGACGGGTTGAACCGCCGCGGCGCGATCGCCGGCAACTTTCCGGCGGACGCCTTCTCGCGGTATTCGCGGTCGACGGCGAGCAGCGTCTCGACCGACGGCGCGGCGGATCCGCCCGGCGCACTGGCCGGCCGCCGCGGCCGGCTCCGGGACAGCATCTGCTGCAGGCTCGCGCGGATCGAGGCCGCACGCCGCGCGCCGACGCCCGGCACCGACTCGAGCCGCCCGTCGTGCGCCGCGACCTCGAGCGCCTCGAGCGTGTCGACGTGCAGCTCCTCGTGGATGCGCTCGGCGAGACGATGGCCCAGCCCGGGCACCGTCGTCAGGAGCTGCACGGGATCGACGCTGCCGCGCAGGCGCTCGAGCTGCGTCCAGCGACCGTTGCGCACCATCTCGAGCAGCGCCGAGGCGATGCCGCGCCCGATGCCGGGCAGGGCGTCGAGCCCGGGCAGGCCTTCGCGCTCGACCAGCGTCCCGATGTCCTCGTCGAGGTGGAGCACCGTGTCGGCCGCGCGCCGATAGGCGGTCACGCGAAACGGATTGGCACCCTGGGCCTCCAGCAGGTCGGCGGCCTCGCGCAGCCGGTCGGCGCAGCGGGCGTTCGTCGACCCCACCGATTCGGGCATGCTGGCCTCACGCGACCTGGTCGGGGCCCGGGTCCGGGTGCTGCTCCCGCAGGATGCGGGCGAGGGCCCGGCAGGCGTCCGTGGTGGTGAATATGCCGACGAGCTTGCCGTCGCGGGTGACGAGCGCCGAGCCGATGTGGCGCTCTGCCATCGTTTCGGCGACGCGGTCCAGGTGCTCCCCCGCCTCGACGACGTAGCAGTCGGGCTGGTAGACGTCGCGCACGCGGAGTTCCCGCTCGGGCGGCGAACCGAAGTCCGGGCCGAGCGCGAGCTTGATGTCACGATCGCTCAGGATGCCCGCGAGCCGTCCCTCCTGGGTGACGGGCAGGTGGCGGATGCGGCGGTCCCGCAGGAAGGCATGCGCTTCGGCGAGCGGCGCGTCGACGTCGATCGAATACGGAAATGGCGTCATGTACGCCAGGATCTGCGGGGAGCGTAGACGGTTCATCGCGGACGGCGTGCCCTGTGGCAGCCATGCTGCGCCCGCTTCGGTGCGCTGACCATGCGGGTTTTACGAGAGCTGCCCGGTTCGGACTAAACTCCGTCACCCCGGCAGGTCGGGGCGGGGGATGGCGGGATGGTACGCAGGCTGCTGGGCTGCCTCTGGTTCGCGGTCGGGTCACTGGTGTTCGGGCTGGTGCTCATCGCCGGCATCGTCTACTGGCAGTTCCTGCAGAGGGGGGCCCAGCCGCAGGCCTGGCACGAGACGCGCCTCGAGGACTTCGACGCGAGCCGTGCCGCCGAAGTCGACACGCTCGACGAGTACCTCGCGCTAGAGGAGCGCCTGTTCGCGCAGCTCCGCAAGGAGGTCTACCGTCCCGCCGACCCGGACGACCCCGAACCCCTCAACCGATACACGACGGACAGCCTGAGCGACCCCGCGCGCTGGCCGGTCGACTGGAACCGCACGTACCGCCTTGCGCCCGCGGAAGGCGTCGCGCCCCGCGGTGCGGCACTGCTGCTGCACGGCCTCACGGACTCACCCTACAGCCTGCGCTCGATCGGCGAGCACCTCGCCGCGCGCGGCTACGACGTCCTTGGCCTCCGGCTGCCGGGGCACGGCACCGCGCCGTCGGGCCTGCTCGAGTTCCGCGTCGAGGACATGCAGGCCGCCGTCGAGCTCGCGATGCGCGACCTGCGGCGCAACGGCCCGGCCGACCGGCCGATCCTGATGGTGGGCTATTCGAACGGCGCGGCGCTGGCCGTCGACTACGCGATGGCCGCGCTCGAGGACACCGGGCTGCCGCGCCCGTCGGGCCTCGTGCTGATCTCGCCCGCGATCGCGATCTCGAAGTTCGCGGTCCTGGCCCGCCTGCGTACGGGGCTTTCGTCGGTACCGGGTTTCGCGCGCGCCGCGTGGCAGGACGTGCAGCTCGAGTTCGATCCCTACAAGTACAACTCGTTCACCTTCAACGCCGCGGGCGAGACGTTCCGCCTCACGCGCGGCGTCTCGCGCAACGTGACCCGTCTCGCCACCGATGGCGTCCTGGCGGGTTTCCCGCCTGTCATCGCGTTCCTGTCCACGGTCGATTCCACCGTGCGGGCCGACGCCGTCGTCGACGTGCTGTTCGAGCACCTGCCCGGCGACCGTCACGAGCTCGTGCTCTTCGACGTCAACCGGCTCGCGGCGGCCCGCGCGCTGCTCGTGTCCGATCCGGGTCCGCTCACGCAGCGGCTGCTCGGCATGCCGCAGCGGCCGTTCGGCCTGACCGTCGTCACGAACGTCTCCCCGCAGTCCTGGCAGGTGCACGAACTGCGCGCGCCGCAGGGCTCGGCGCTGCAGGAGGACCGGGTCCTCGCACTCGAGTGGCCGTCGTCAGTGTTCTCGCTCTCGCACGTCGCGCTGCCGTTCCCGGCCGACGATCCGTTGTACGGGTTCGCGGCCGAGCGGACCGAGCGCCACGTGCAGCTCGGTAGCGTCGCCGTGCGCGGCGAGAACGGCGTGCTCGCGCTGCCGTCGTGGGTGCTGACGCGCCAGCGCAGCAACCCGTTCCACGGCTACCTCCTCGAGCGCGTCGACGGGTTCCTCGACTCGGTCACTGCCCCCGAGACGACCGCGCGTTGAACGTGATCCGGTTGCAGGACGCGGTCCGGGTACACCATGGGTTGCGGCGGCGGCACGCGCGCCTCGCGCTGCTCGCGGTCCTGCCGCTGCTCGCACACTGCGCGACGGCGCCACGCCTCGGGGGTATCGAGACTAGCCACGCGCTGCCGCCCGGCACGGACTCGCCGCTCGACGCCGCAGCGGAACGGGCCCTGCGCGTCGACACGGCAGCGCGGGACGACGCTTCCGCGCCGCGCGCGCCGGCCGATCCGCGTGGGCTCTCCGCGGTGACGCTGATCGAGTCGAACGCACTGGCGTACGCGTACCGGGCGTCGACCGCGCAGCAGGCGGTCCGCTCGCTCGACGTCCAGTACTACATCTGGCACGCGGATCTGACCGGGCGTCTGCTCGCCACCGAGCTGCTGCGCGCGGCCGAGCGGGGCGTCCGCGTGCGCATCCTGGTCGACGACATCGACGGGCGCGCGAAGCACGATCTCTTCCTCGTCGCCGACCAGCACCCGAACCTCGAAGTGCGGCTCTTCAACCCGTTCTACAGCCGCTCCGGAATCCTCGGCAAGGTGACCGAGGCCGTGCTCCGCGGCACCCGGCTCAACCGCCGCATGCACAACAAGGCGTGGATCGCCGACAACCGGGTCGCGATCGTCGGCGGCCGCAACATCGGCGACGAGTACTTCGGTGCGTCGCGGCACTCGAACTTCGCGGACCTGGACGTGCTGCTCGCGGGGCCGGTCGTCGCCGACGTGAGCCGCTCGTTCGACGAGTACTGGAACAGCCCGAACGCCGTGCCCGTGTCGAGATTCGAGGGGCGTCCGCCGCCGCCCGGCGCGCTCGAACGGCTGATCGCCGATGCCGAGGCGTGGCGCGAGCGCAAGGCCGAATCGCCGTACGTCGAGACGCTCGAGGAGGCGCAGCGGCAGATCGGTGCCGACGTCGCGGGCGACGCGAGCCGCGTGCTCGCCGCCGTGCGCCTGCTCGCTGATGACCCCAAGAAGCCCGACGAGCGCGGGGACGGGCTGCCCACCTCGACCGTGCTGCGCGGGTTGGCCCCGGCGATCGCGGCAGCCAGGGACGAGATCCTGATCGTGTCTCCGTATTTCGTGCCGCGCTCGAGCGGCGCGCAGGGTCTCGTCGACATGGTGGAGAGCGGCGTGCGCGTCGCGGTGCTCACGAACTCGCTCGCGGCCACGGACGTGGCCGCGGTGCACACGGGCTACGCTCGGCACCGGCGCGACCTGCTGCGCGGCGGCGTCGAGCTGTACGAGATGAAGCAGCAGGTCGACGGCACCGGGGGGCACAGCCAGATCAGCGTGACCGGCTCGTCGCAGGCGAGCCTGCACACCAAGGCGATGGTGATCGACCGGCACTGGGTGTACGTGGGCTCGATGAACCTGGACCCGCGCTCGGCGAACATCAATACCGAGATGGGCGTGCTGCTCGAGAGCGGGCGCTTCGCCGAGCAGCTGCGCGCGAACTTCGGGCGGATCGCCGCGCCGGACCTGAGCTACCGCGTGGAGCTCGAGGGCGGCGAGGGGCTCGTCTGGTACGACCAGGTCGACGGTGAGGCGCGACGGCTCGAGCGCGAGCCGGACGCGAGCGCGGGGCGGCGGTTCACGGTGACGGTGCTGCGACTGTTCCCGATCGAATCGCAGCTCTGAGCAGCGTCGCCGTCCGCCGTCGACGCGCGCCCGAGCGCACCGGCGGCGGTATGATGTCCGCAGGTCAATCCAGGAACCGCGCATGGCCACGAGCTCGACACCCCCGATCCCGCCGACCGCGACCCCGACTCCGGTCCCGCCGCCCCCTGCGCGGCCGCCGCGGCGCAGTTTCAAATCGTGGCTCGTGGGGAGCCTCCTCGGGGCGCTGCTGCTCATCGGGCTCTACACGGCGTTCATGCTGTGGTGGAGCTACTCGGAGGGCGACCGCGCGGGCGTGCTGCAGAAGTTCTCGACGCGCGGCTGGATCTGCAAGACTCACGAGGGCGAACTCGCGATGTACGTCGTTGGGGGCGTCGCGCCGCAGATCTGGAGTTTCAGCGTGCGGGACGAGGCGGTGGTCCAGCAGCTGAACGCGGCGGTCGGCAAGCAGGTGCGGCTGCACTACACCGAGCACCGCGGCCTGCCGACCGACTGCTTCGGCGAGACCGACTACTTCATCCGCGGCGTCGAGGTGATCGGCGATCCGCCCTTCATGCGGCCGCAGGTCGCCCCGGAAGCCTACGCACCGGCGCCCTCCGCGCCGCAGCCGTCGACGCCACCGGCCGCGGCACCTCCCGCGGGCGGCACTGCACCGTCGCAGTAGACGACGCGCGCCGGATCTCCGGACTCGGCGCCGACGAACACCGCGGCCTCGCCGCGCAGCGGGTCGACGACCCAGCCGACGCTGTAGGCGTGCGGGAAGAACGCGCGCTGCGTACGCCGGTCGATGCCGCTGAAGAACGCGCCGAGGTCCGGGTGGCTGTGATACCAGCCGACGACGAGCTCCCTTGCGCCGAGGCGCGCGCGCGCGTCGCTCCACACGCCCGCTTCCATGCGCAGCGACATGCCGGTGCTGTCGAAGTCCCGCGACGGCACCGCCTGCGTCACGAGGATCACGCGCGTCGCAGCCGGGTCGTCGTCCTCGGCGAACACTTCGCCGAGCAGCAGGCCGCCCTGTTCGTCCGCGTGCTGGCCGAGGTGCGCGAGCGCCGCGTCCAGCGCCGCACGTTCGATCGCGACGGTGATGCCATCGGCGTCGCGCGCGGTGTCGCTGGCCGCGGCGAGCACGGCGTCGAGCTGCGCATCACGGCCGGCGACGGCCGCGACGGGCTGCAGCGGCAGCCGCGGCGACTGGTCCACCCAGCGCATCAGTCCACCCCGCGCATCAGGTGCGGGCCTCGAAGCGCGTGCTGCAGCCCGGGCAGCGGACGGTGCCGGATCGTCCCAGGGGCAGCCTCAGCGTCCGTCCGCACGACGGGCACGCGCGCTCGACGCGAGCGTCGTTCGTGACCTGGTCGGTCCAGCCGACGCGAGGTCGGGCTTTCGCGGGCGCCGCATCGCCGAACGTCGGGTGGTCCGTAGGGAACGCGTTCGGGTGGGCTCGCCGTGCCTGCTCGTACCAGATCGCGGCCTCGCGGTTCGCGGCCGAGCGCGTGTTGAGCAGCAGGCCGTCGTAGGTGAGCAGCCGCGCGAGGCGCTGCACGAAGAGGTCGAGCCCCTCTGTCGCGATCCAGCGCGTCCCGAGGCAGATCGTCCCGGCCGTGAAGACGTTCGGGTGCCAGATCGGCGTCGTCAACATCGCCACCGGCGGCTGGAACGGATAGCGGCCCGGCAGCGAGATCGAGAGCCGCGTCTGCCGGCGCACGTCGAGCGGATAGCGCGGCGACGCAGGCACCGCGTACAGCAGGTCGAGCTTCATCACGGCCGCGGCGACGGTCGGCGTCTCGAGCACGACGATGCGCCCCTCCGCGGCCGCGGCGAGCGCCTGCACGCGGTCGACGTCCGAGCGCAGCCGGATCGCGTTGGGCATGGTCGCGAGTCGCGGTGACGCGGCGCGGGCGCGCGGCGGTTCAGCCCGCGACCAGCACCGGCTGCACTTCGAGCACGTCGCCGGGGCGCGCGGCCTTCGAGAGGTCGTCGCCGGGCGCGAGCGCCTTGCCGGTCGTCGTGTTGACCAGCGTGTAGTCGGTGTCGGCGGGCAGCGCCCAGTTGTCGACCGCGGCCTGGATGATGTCCGCGCCGGTGCTGCTGGCGTCGAGGTCGAGTTCGGCGCGGCGCGTCTGGTCCGCAGTGCGCACGTAGAGCTTGATTTCCTGGCTCATGAAGGACGGTCCTCGTCGAGGTCGAAACACACGGTACCGGACTCGAGGTCGGCGAGCGCGAACTTGACGGGCGCCGGCCGCGGGCCGTAGCGCTCGACGAGCTCGCCGAGAGTGAAGGCGTCGCGGATCTCGACCCGCACCGACGGCGCGTTGCAGCTGGGGCAGGTCGCGATCGAGTCGTCGAACGCGTCCGCGCGCTGGTTGACGTAGCGGTCCGCCGCCTCGAGCGGCCCGCAGGCCACGCACTCCCAGGACGCGATCAGCGCGTCGCTCAGGCGCAGCGGCAGCGTGAGCAGCGACGGGTCGGCTACCGTCGAGGGCGGCAGCCAGCGGTTGCGAGTGCGGACGACGCGGGGTGGCGTGACGTACGCGGCGCAGCCCGGGCACTCGGCGCGGCGCGGGATCGAGACCGTCGTCGCCGCTCCGCCCAGGGTGTCGACGAGCGTGCGGCGCGACCCGGTGGTGGTCTCGGGCCCGAAGCGCAGCGCCGCGGAGGCCGCCAGCGCACCGGCGACGCTCGCCGTGACGGTGGTCGTCGGGATGCGGCGCTCGACGAGCGCGCGCTTGCGCAGCCCGCCGCACGAGTAGCGCTCGGCGACGCGGCCGTACGCGGAGTCGGGCAGGGTGCACTCGTAGCAGGCGACGTCCGGGGCGGAGCCGTAGGGATACGACTCGACGCTCGCCCAGCGGCTGTCGAGACCGGTGTTGACGAGGTCGACGCCGGCGAGGAGGCAGAGCTGGTTCAGCTTGAGGCGCGCCTCGAAGTTGTCGACCGCCGAGATCGCGCAGGTGCAGTCCTGCAGCGCCCGGATGCCGAGCGTGCGCCAGAAGTCGCCCGGCACCGCGCGGATCCGCACGTTCGGGTCGAGGGCCGCGGCGCGCTCGGCGACGGCCTCCGCCTTGTTGCGGCCGACGTCGCCCTCGCGCAGCAGCACGCCGCGGGTGAGGTTGTGGGGCTCGACGACGTCGAAGTCGTAGACGTCGATCGCGCCGACGCCAAGCAGCGCGAGGTTCTTGACGACTTCGTTGCCCACCGCGCCTGCGCCGACGACGGCGATGCGCGCAGCGGAGACCTCCTCCTGCGAGAACCAGTCGATGAGGTCGTGGCGTCGGTAGCGCTGGTTGCGCAGCATGTCCATGTCGGGTACCGGGCTCAGCCCGCGTCCACGACGACGGCGCGGAAGCGCTGCCGGCCGCAGCCGGCGCACCGCCCGGCGTTCTCGCGGGCGAGCACGTTCGCGCTCTCGGCGTGGTACAGCACGCCGCAGCTCTCGCAGCGCACGATCGCGCGCGAAGGATCGAGCGGCTCGCCGGAGTAGGCGTCGCGCAGGCCCGCGAACTCCGCGCGGCGCATCACGAACGGCACGCCGGCGGACCGATCCGTGTCGGCCGCGCCCGGGCGCGAGCGCGCCTTCGGGCGGTAGGCGCGCGGATCGCGCGCACGGCTGCTCTCCCGCTGGCCGAACATCGACAGCAGGACCGCGACGGCGAAGAAGAGCAGCAGTGGCAGCAGGCGGGCCATGTACTCAGTCTACCTCGTCCACCTTGACCCAGGCCGAGTACTCGGACGCGCTGGTCTGGCGGCCCCAGACGAGGAGCCCGCTCGTGTCGCCACCGCCCGAGCTGCGCACCGCACCGAGTGGCATCCACTCGCCGAGGCGGCCGCTCACCGTCGTCGTGGCGCCCGCCGTCTCGACCACCGGGGAGCGCCGCGAGCCCGAGATGCGCTGCTGGCGCGGCGAGATCACGAGCGTCACGACGTCGCCGGCGACGCGTGGCGTCGCGTAGAAGCCGGTGCTGACGTCGCGGAAGCCGGTCGTCTGCTGCACGACGGACCCGCTCCAGCCGGACGTCACCTGCGTCGTCGTGAGCGGCACGGACTGGCCGATGGCGATGAACGTCTCGGTACCCTCGAGCGTGCGTACGCTGCTGACGTTCCGCAGGTTCGCGCGCTGGTTGCGGGAGCCGACACTCGCGCTCGCGCCGGGCGATGCACCCGATGGCGCGTTGACCCCCACCTGCACGTCGTCGTTGCCGATCACGACCGAGCCCGCGGCGCCCGCACGGGCCTCGTTCGTCACTGTGCCCTGGCCGACCATCACGACGAGTTGTCGCGGCGCCCGGTCGAGCGTGGCGAGCGCCGCACGGATCTGCGCCAGGTTCGCGGGGCTCGTGCGCACGAAGAGCACCGCGTCCGTGCCGGTGATCACGCCGCCCGGCTCGACGAGCGGCTGCAGCACGGGGATCACGTCGTCGGCGAGGCGGTGGCGCAGCTCGATGACCTCGAGCTGCTGCGCGAGGGCCGTCAGGCTCACGAACAGCGCGACGAGGGCCAGCCGCGCGAGCTGCGCCGGCCCGCGGCCCGCGCGTGGATGGGATCGTGTCGTACGGGGAATCATCCTGGTCGCAATGGTACCCGACCCGGCGCCGGGCTACCGAGCGCGGCGCGGACCGTGTCGACGAGCGCCGCGATCCCCTCGGGTTCCTGGTCGTGGCGGCACACGAACCGCACCTCGCGGCCGAGCTTGTAGTAGCGGAGCGGACCGGCGTCGAGCGCGGCGACCGCAGCATCCGGCAGGCGCGCGAAGATCATGTTGATCTCGACGGGTGCGACGATCGTGACGCCGGGCAGTGCACCGAGTCCGGCGGCGAGGCGTGCGGCGTGCTCGTTCGCACGCCGGGCGCGCTCGATCCAGCGGTCGTCGGCCAGATAGCGATCGAGCTGCGCCGAGACGTAGCGCGCCTTCGACAGCACCAGGCCGCCGCGCTTCATGCGGAACGGGATCGAGGCCGCGAGCGCCGGGTCGAACACGACGACCGCCTCGGCATTCATCGCGCCGTTCTTGGTCGCGCCGAACGACAGCGCGTCGACGCCGCAGCGCCACGTGAGGTCGGCCGGCGAGCAGCCGAGCGCCGCGATCGCGTTCGCGAAACGCGCGCCGTCCATGTGCACCTTGAGGCCGTGCGCGTGAGCAATCTCGCAGAGCGCGGCGATCTCGGCCGGCCGGTACAGCGTGCCGTAGTCCGTCGGCTGCGTGACGTTGAGCGCGAACGGCTGCACGCGCGTCGGGTTGCCGCGGCCTGCGAGCGACAGCGCCGCGTCGAGTTCGTCGGCGTGCAGTTTGTAGTCGCGGCCGGGCAGCGCGACGAGCTTGGCGCCCGTGTAGAACTCCGGCGCGCCGCACTCGTAGACGTTGATGTGCGCGGACTCGTGGCAGTAGATCGACCCGTACGGGTTCGCGAGCGCCGCGAGCGCCACCGCGTTCGAGCCGGTGCCGCTCGAGACGGGGAGCGCCGTCACCGGACGCTCGAAGGCTGCGGTGAAGCGCGCGTTCATCGCTCGGGTATGATCGTCGTCGCCATAGGGCGAGGCGGTGCCCGCGTTCGCCGTGACCAGTGCCTCGAGCAGTTCGGGCGCGGCGCCGCCCACATTGTCGCTGCGGAAGTCGTAGACGGGTGCAGTCATGGAATCATCGGCCGGCCGGGTGAACGACCGCGTCATCCTACTGGAGACGGAGCGCGTGCGGCTGCGTCGCTTCGGGCTCGACGACGTCGATCGACTCGTCGAGCTCGACTCCGATCCGGAGGTGATGCGCTGGATCAGCTACGGGCAGCCGAGCCCGCGCTCGCACTACGAGGCCGTCGTGCCGCGGCTGCTCGCGCAGTACGGGGCGACGCCGCTGCTCGGCGTCTGGGTCGCTGAAACGCGGGTCGACCACGCCTTCGTCGGCTGGTTCCACCTGCGGCCCGACCGCATCGACCCGGACGAACAGGAACTCGGGTATCGCCTGCGACGCTCCGTGTGGGGACAGGGTCTCGCGACCGAGGTCGGCCGCGCACTGGTCGCGCACGGGTTCGGGACGGTCGGCGCGGACAAGCTCTCGGCGCGCGCGCTCGTCGGGAACGCGGGCTCGCGGCGCGTGATGGAGAAGTGCGGCTTCGCGCTCGAGCGCGAATTCACCTGGCCCGAGGAGTGGCTGCCGGGCCGCAGCGAGGACGAGCGCCGCGGGGTCAAGTACTCGCTGATGCGGTCGCAGTGGCAGGTGCCGCGGGCCTGAGGAACGCCTCGCAGTTCGCGCGCCCCGCGTCGCCCGCGGGCAGGCCGCCGCAGATCGACGTCGTGCGCGCCCGCAGCTTCGCCACGACCGTGGCACGCTCCGGCGTGCTGCCCCACTCGAGGAGCTTCGCGCTCAACTGCTCGAGCCGCATCTGCGTGCGCTGGTAGAACGCGTCCGGCGAGCCGCCGAGCTCATCGAGCAGTTCGAGGCCGGTGCGCTCGATGCGCGCCGTGTCGTCCGGCGTCATCTCCAGCAGGCCGACGAGGTAGTTGTAGCCCCACTGGAAGCGCGTCGCGGGACCCTTTGCGCCGGCGTAGGCGCGCTCGAGCCACGCGACGGCCTCGTCCTTGCGGCCCGCCTTCTGCGCGAGTTCCGCGAGGTCGAGCATGAAGTAGTAAGGCGACTTCGACTGCTCGATCGCCGTGACCAGCAGGCGGTTCGCGTCGTCGTCGAGGCCCGCCGTCCAGTAGAGATTGGCCGCGGCGTTCACCGCGGCGTGACGCGCGTACGTCTCGGTGGCGGCCGTCGTGACGTCCTCCACGGTCTTGCGGGCTGCGGCCAGCAGCGTGGCGTCGAGCGGCACGCCGGGAGCGTCGAGCTGCGCGAGCAGCACGCGCGCGCGCATCGCGTTGATCTGCTCCGGGCCGGTCAGCGGCTGCAACGATTCGGTTCCGAGCCGGTCGAGCGCGGCGCGCCACGCGTCCGTGAGCTGGCGCCGCTCGGGCGTCCCCGGGTCGGAGAGGATGCCCACGACGCTCTCGGCGCCGTACAGCAGGTTCTGGACGTTCGCCTGCGCGACCGTCGGCGAAGCGAGCAGCGAGAGCAGGTCGCGTCTCGCGTCCGCGCGGTCGAGGCCGGACAGCGGGCTCGTGCCGCCCTTCGCTTCCTCCGCGGCTGCCCCCAGGTACTCGAACCAGAGCCGGGTGCAGTCCGGGCGCAGCTCCGCCGGGCAGCTCGACGACAGGCGGCGGAAGGTCGCGGTCTTCTCGGCCCTGGGAATGATGCGGTCGTTGTCGGTGGGCCAGGAGTAATACGCGAGCAGGCGCCAGTCGTTCGAGGTGAGCTGGCCGCCCGAGGTCGCGGCGCGGACGAGTTCCGCGACGGGACGCGCGTCGGCGAGCGCCACGTCGAGGATCGTCGCGTAGCGCATGACGTCGACGCCGCCCGGCAGGCGGGTGATCTCGGTGCCATCGGGACGGAACAGGATCATCGTCGGATAGCCCACGATGCCGAAGCGCTCGCCCTGCTTCTGCGCGCTCGGCGTGTCGCCGTCCAGATACACCGGCACGAACAGGCGGCTGCGTTCCTGGAACTCGCGGCGGCTGAAGATCGTCGCCTTGATCTGCGCGCAGGGCGGGCACCACTCGGCGCCCCAGAACAGGAACAGCGGCTTGTCTGCGGCGCGCGCCGCGGCGAACGCCGCATCGACGTCGCCCGCGTACCAGTCGATGCCGGGCGGCAGGTGGGCCGTGGCCGCGTCTGCAGCGGTTGCCAGCTCGGTCCGCGCGGTCGTCGCGGGCACGTCGGTCGAGGGCGCCTGCCTGCTGCAGCCGGCGACCGCCGCGAACAACGCGGCATACGCGAACAGGAACCGGAGGCTGGTCGGCATGGGATCTCTAGTACGGCGCTGGATGGCGGTCAGTATGACAGCGCCGCGAGTTCGTGGACGATCCGCGCCGCCGTGCGGGCCGTGCGGCCGTCGGGGTCGTGGCGCGGGTTGAGCTCCGCGACGTCGGCCAGCAGCAGCTTGCCGCCGGGCCGGCCGTGGCGGCAGTGATCGAGCACGCGCCGCAGCAGCTCGACCGCCCGGTGCAGGGCAATCCCGAGGCTCGACGGCGCGCTGACGCCGGGTGCGACGGCCGGCGGCAGTACGTCGAGGCAGAACGTGAGGTAGATCGCCGAGGACTCCGCCACGAAGCGCTCGAGCCGCGCTTCGGCCGGGCTGCGGCCGGCCTCGACGTCCTCCACGATCTCGACGCCGAGCCCTGCCGCCCGCTCGAGCAGCGCACGCGTGTTCGCGGGCCGGCTCAGGCCCAGGCAGAGGTAGCGGAACGGCAGCCCTGCCGCGGCGCGCGACCCGGCGATCTGCAGGAACGGGGTGCCCGACGTGCCGCGGCCCGGCTGCGGTCCGATCCGCAGGTCGAGGTGGGCGTCGAAATTGACGATGCCGAGCCGCTCGAGGCGGGAATCGCCCTCGAGCGCGCGCGCCAGCCCCTGGTAGGCGCCCCAGGCAATCTCGTGGCCGCCGCCGAGCCCGATGGGAAAGTGGCGAGCGTGGAGCAGGGCTGCGATCCGGTCCGCATAGGCGTCCTGCGCCGTCTCGAGCGCGTCGTCGACGCACGCGACGTCGCCCGCGTCGTACAGGCGCGGCGGATCGGCACCGTGCCACGCGAGGTTGGCGAGCATGCGGCGCAGCGCGAGCGGACCTGCCGCAGCGCCGGCGCGTCCGCGGTTGCGGCTGACGCCCGCATCGCATGCAAACCCGACGAGCGCGACGCCCGGCTCGGGGGCGACCGGACGGATCACGTGGTGCCAGCGACGGCCGAGGTCGCCGTCCTCGGGATCCGTGCGGCCGGTCCAGACGCTGCGGTCGAGGTCGGAGGGGATGTTCATGCCGTCTTCACACGTCCCGCTCGAGCACGATCTCGCCGTTCTTCGCCACGAGGCTGCACGGATTGTAGCCGGCCCAGTACCCGAGCTCGTCCGGCGTGTCGATCGACCAGGCGGCGAGGTCCGCCACGCGGCCGGGGGCGAGCGACCCGCGCTCGCCCTCGAGCCCGAGCGCCCGCGCCGCGTGACGCGTCGTGCCGAGCAGCACCTCGGTGCTCGAGAGCCCGAACAGGCGTCGGGCCATGTTCATCGCGAGCAGCAGCGAGGCCCCGGGCGCCGTGCCCGGGTTCGAGTCGGAGGCGACCGCGAGCGGCACGCCGTGGCGGCGCAGCGCGGGCAGCGGCGGCAGCTGCTGCTCGGCGAGGACGTAGAACGCGATCGGCAGCATGACGGCCACCGTGCCCGAGCGGGCGAGTGCTGCGGCGTCCGCCTCCGTCGCGTACTCGAGGTGATCGCAGGAGAGCGCGCCGTGGCGAGCGGCGACCTGCGTGCCGCCCACGTTCGAAAGCTGCTCGGCGTGGAGCTTGACGGGCGCATCGAGCGCGCGCGCGCGCGCGAAGAGGTGGTCGCACTGGGCGGCTGAGAACGCGATGTCCTCGCAGTAGGCGTCGACCGCGTCGACGAGGCGCCGGCCATCGGCAGTGCGCTCTCGCGCGGCGCGCGGCAGCCAGTCGTCGCAGATCCGCTGGACGTACTCGTCAGCGCGGCCCGCATGCTCGGGAGGCAGGGCGTGCGCTGCGAGGAAGGTCGTCGCAACGGTGACCGGATGCAGCGCCTCGAGCCGACGCGCGGCGTGGAGCATGCGGATCTCGGTGTCGTATTCGAGTCCGTAGCCCGACTTGATCTCGACCGTCGTCACGCCCTCCGCGAGCAGCGACTCGAGCCTCGGCCGCGCCGCTTCCACGAGCGTGTCCACCGTGGCCGCGCGCGTCGCGCGTACCGTCGAGAGGATCCCGCCACCCTCGCGGGCGATGTCCGCGTAGCTCTCGCCCGACGTGCGACGCGCGAACTCCGCCGCCCGCTGGCCCGCGTACACGAGGTGCGTGTGGCAGTCGACGAGGCCGGGCGTCACCCAGCGACCGGCGAGCTCGATCGTGCGGTCCGGCCGCACGCCGGGCGGCAGGTCGCCCTCGTCGCCGACCCATTCGATCAGCGCATCGCGCGTGACGAGGGCGCCGCGGTCGTACACGCGCGACTGCTCGTCACAGGTAGCGATCCGGGCATGTCTCCAGAGTGTCAGCATGCGTGCAACGGCTCCGCGCGCCCGGTCCCGGATCGATCCGGAAGACACGCCGTGAACCCGTCCTTGGGGGCTCGCGCGCGACGTCCATGCCGCGCGACGGTCTTCCGGATCGATCCGGAACCGGGCGCGCGAGGCACGGTGGCTCCCAATGTCACAGGCCCGGAAGATTCAGATGATTAACGTGCGCGCACTCGATCGCTTCCGGATAGCCCGCGTCCGCGTGGCGCATAACGCCGGTGCCGGGATCGTTCCAGAGCACGCGCTCGATGCGCTTCGCGGCGGCGGGCGTGCCGTCGCAGACGATCACGACGCCGGCGTGCTGCGAGTAGCCGATCCCGACCCCGCCGCCGTGGTGGATCGACACCCACGTCGCGCCGCTCGCGATGTTGAGCATCGCGTTCAGGAGCGGCCAGTCGGCCACGGCGTCGGAGCCGTCCCGCATCGCTTCCGTCTCGCGGTTCGGACTCGCGACCGAGCCCGAGTCGAGGTGGTCGCGGCCGATCACGATCGGTGCCTTCAGTTCGCCGCGGGCGACCATGTCGTTGAACGCCAGCCCGAGGCGGTGGCGCTGCCCGAGCCCGACCCAGCAGATGCGCGCCGGCAGGCCCTGGAACTGGATCCGCTCGCGCGCCATGTCGAGCCAGCGGTGCAGGTGCGTGTCGTCGGGGATGAGCTCCTTAACCTTTGCATCGGTACGCCGGATGTCTTCCGGGTCGCCCGAGAGCGCCGCCCAGCGGAACGGCCCGATGCCGCGGCAGAACAGCGGCCGCACGTACGCCGGGACGAAGCCCGGGAAGTCGAACGCCTGGACCACGCCCTCGTCCCGTGCGACCTGGCGGATGTTGTTGCCGTAGTCGAACACCGGGATGCCGAGCCGGTGGAACTCGAGCATCGCCTCGACGTGCCGCGCCATCGAGGCGCGCGCGGCCCGCTCGACGGAGCGCGGGTCGCTCGCTCGCCGCTCGTCCCACTGCGCGAGCGTCCAGCCCGCGGGCAGGTAGCCGTTGACGGGGTCGTGCGCGGAGGTCTGGTCGGTGACCGCGTCGGGGCGTACGCCGCGCCGGAGCATTTCCGGCAGCACCTCGGCCGCATTGCCGAGCAGGCCCACCGAGAGCGGCCGGCGTTCGCGGACCGAGCGTTCGATCACGGCGAGCGCTTCGTCCAGCGTATCGGCGCGCACGTCGAGATAGCGCGTGTCGAGCCGCTTCTGGATGCGCTCGGGTCGGCACTCGACCGCGAGCATCGACGCGCCCGCCATCGTCGCCGCGAGCGGTTGCGCGCCGCCCATCCCGCCGAGCCCGGCGGTGAGGATCCAGCGGCCGGCGAGGTCGCCGCCGTAGTGCCGGCGTCCCATCTCGACGAACGTCTCGTAGGTGCCCTGCACGATGCCCTGGCTGCCGATGTAGATCCACGAGCCGGCCGTCATCTGGCCGTACATCATGAGTCCCTTGCGGTCGAGCTCGTGGAAGTG
>RPQJ01000046.1 GCA_003819815.1 Lysobacterales bacterium | reverse complement strand
GCCGAGAAGCACAGCGAGTCGATGCGGTCGAGCACGCCGCCGTGGCCGGGGATCAGCGCGCCGAAGTCCTTAACCTGGCGGTCACGCTTGACGGCCGACATCACCAGCCCGCCCGCAATGCCCGCAAGAACGATCACCAGCGACAGCAGCGCCGCCTGCCACGGCGCGAACGGCGTCGCCCACCAGAGGCCGGTGCCGATCAGCACCGCGAGTGCGCCGCCGCCGAGGTAGCCTTCGACGGTCTTGTTCGGGCTTACCGTCGGCACGGCCTTGCGGCGGCCGTAGAGCTTGCCCACGGTGTACTGCAGCACGTCGGAGACCTGCGTCACCACGACGAGGAACAGCAGCAGCTTGGCGCCCTGCCCTTCGTATCCCGGGATCTCGAGCATCAGGAGCGCCGGTGCGTGGCTCACGCAGTAGACGCAGATCATGAGCACCCACTGCAGGCGGGACGTGCGCGCGAGGAAGTCCTCGGTGTCGCCCGCGAGCACCTGCACCGAGGGCAGCAGCAGGTAGGCGTACACGGGGATCAGCAGCGCAAACATGCCGTACCAGCCCGTCGCGACGAAGTAGTACTGCGCGGGCAGGAACAGGAACACGGTCCAGAGCATCGCGCGGTGGTCCGCGCGCCGGGTCGGCAGCAGCGTCAGGAACTCCCGGAGCGCGAGGAACGACACGATCGCGAACATCACGAGCGAACCCGCTCCGCCGGTCGCGATCGCGATGCCGAAGACGATGACCATCACCCACCAGGCCCGGATCCGCGCGACGAGGTTGTCGACGGTGGCGCGTGCGGATTCGCTGCGGGCGCGACGGTGCAGCACGGCGGCGATCAGGCTCGCGACGGTCAGGAACGCGAGGATCCCGCCGATCAGCATGACGAGTTCGCGGTCGTGGAACAGGCTCATGCGCGGCGCTCCGCAAGCTCGAGCACGGCGTGACGACAGCGCTCGAGGAACGCCTGCTTGTCCTCGCCCGCGCGGAGGTGCAGCTCCGGGCCGAACACGACCTGGCCCTGCAGCGGCACCGGCAGCGTCGCGCCCTTGGGCAGGATGCGTGCAAGGTTGCCGAGGTACACGGGCACGAGCGAGACCGTGGGCCTCGCGCGCGCGAGGTGGTAGAGGCCCGCGCGGAACGGCTGGATCGCGTCGCCGCTGCCCCGCGTGCCCTCGGGATAGAGGATCAGCGATCGCCCGGCGTCGAGCACCGAGGTCATGGCCTCGAGCGTCTCGCGACGCTGCTGCTCGACGACCTCGGCGCCCTCGGTCGACTTGCGGTCGATCAGCAGCGCGTCGAACACGCGGTCCGCGACGTAGCGCCGCAGCCGTCCGTGGCCCCAGTAGTCGCGCGCCGCGACGGGCCGTGTGCGGTCACGGAGAGCGTCCGGCAATGTCGTCCAGACGACCACGGTATCGAGGTGTGAGCAGTGGTTCGCGAAATAGATGCGCGGCGCGAGGGAGCGCGGGTCGCAGAGCCAGCGCGGCTGGGCGCCCGTGACGAGCCGGCAGAGGCCGCGCAGCACCGCAGCGATCAGGCGGTCAAGCATCGCGGCGCTCCAGGTCGGCCGCGATTCGCCTCAGGCGCCGTACCGCCGTGATTGCGGAGCCCACGAGCACGACGACGAGCGCGAACGTGACGATGCGCCCGGCCGTCGCCGCCGACGGCACCATCGCCGCGGCGAGCGCGGCTGCCGTGAGCACGGCCATCCGCTGCGACTTCGACTGCGGCCCGAAGAAGTACTGCGGCGTGCCGAGCGACCCGCCGAGCACGCGCACGAACGCGGTGAGCATCGCCATCACGGCGCAGGCCCAGCCGAGCCCCGGGCCCCACTCGATGCCGACGGCCGCGTAGCCGGCCCCGACCAGGATCACCGTGTCGGCCACGCGGTCCGGCACGTCGTTGTACAGCGCGCCGGTCGGCGTCGCGCGGCCGTGCTCGACCGCCACCATGCCGTCCAGCATGTTGCAGAGCAGGCGCAACTGGATGCCGACGGCGGCGACGACGAGCCACGCTCGCCGGTGCGGACCGTCCGCCAGCCAGAACGCCGCGCCTGCCAGGGCTGCGAACACGGCACCGGCCAGCGAGATCGCATTGGCGGTCAGTCCGGTGGCAGCGATGCGCGCCGCGAGGGCACGCGCCCAGTGCGTGTCGCGGGTCGCGATCGGTCGTCGTTCGGCCATGCGCCATTATGGCGAGCGAAGCGGCCCGGCGTCAGGAATGCAGTTCGAGCACGTCGCGGTCTGCGAGCCGGTGCTCGCGGCCGACGTGCTGTCCTGGGGCCGCGACGGAGCTGCCCCAGACGCGCGCAAACTTGAGGCTGTCGGCGAGGTCCCGGTGCACGAGCCGCGCCGCGTCCGCAACCGTCTGCTCGCCGTGCCGCAAGGTGTACGGACGGCCCCCGTCGGGCGGCTTGCCCGGTGCCTTGGTGTATACGCGCACGAGGCCGAGCCGCCGCCACAGCCACTCGCCGAGGTCGCCGAGCCCGAGGCCGGTCTGCGCGGAGACGAGCAACGTCGGATAGTGGGGCTCCTCGAGTTCCGCGAGCGCCTCGAGGTCCGTGGCGGCGTGCTGGAGCCGGTCGGCCTGGTTCGCGACCAGGAGCGTCGGTAATCTCAGCGCGAGGGCCTCCTCGGCCGCATCGGCGGCGCTGCCGCCTTCCGGTGGGGCGTCGACCGGCCAGTGCGTCACGAGGCTCACCCGGCGTTCGGCGAGCAGCCGCTGCACGGTCGTCACCTGTTCGACGCAGTCGGGATCCGCGAGATCCACGACGAGCAGACAGCCATCCGCCGTCTGCAGGGCGCCGGCGAGCCAGGGCACCGGGTGCTCCACCGCGACGGGCGGCAGGTCGACGAGCTGGAAGCTTACGTCCTGCCAGCGCAGCATGCCGGGCTCCGGATACTGCGTGGTGTAAGCGTAGGGGCCGCTGCGGGCGCCCGAGCCGGTGAGCCGGTGGTGCAGCAGCGACTTGCCGCTGTTGGGAGGGCCAACGAGCGCGACCTGCGCCGCGCCCTCCGGTCGGATGACGAGCGGCGGGCCACCGCGGGCACCACCGCGCTTCGGGCCGGCGAGCTCCTCGTCGAGTTCCTTGATGCGCCGCTTCAGGTCCGCCTGCAGGTGATCGGTGCCCTTGTGCTTGGGGATCACCCTCAGCATTTCGCGAAGGTGCCCGAGGCGCTCCTCGGGATCGCGCGCCCGGCGCAGTGCTTCCGCGGCGGCCTTGTATTCCGGTGACAGGTTGGCGGGCATTTCGGGTGGGGCCTCCTACCCTTGCAAACTTATCGTCTCGCAGGTATCCGGTCTGCAGTGGCAAACCGCGAACGCGGGGCGGAACGAACAACTTGCAGAACTTAAACCCGGCACCGAGCGACGCGTTGGTGGTGTTCGGCATCACCGGCGACCTGGCGTTCAAGAAGATCTTCCCGGCGCTCGAGAACCTGGAGAGGCGTGGACGGTTGCCCGCGACGGTGGTCGGCGTCGCGCGCGGCGGGGTGACCCGCGAGCAGCTCCTCGCGCGACTGCGGGAGAGCCTCACGAAGCACGGCGACGCCACCGATCCGGCGGCGGTCGAGCGGCTCGTGTCGAAGCTCAGGATGGTCGACGGAGACTATCGCGAAGACCGCACCTTCGCCGCACTCCGCGAGGCCCTGGGCGCAGCCGCAAGGCCGTGCCACTACCTCGCGATTCCACCGAGCCTGTTCGCGGACGTCGCGACGCGCCTCGGCACGTCCGGCTGCGCGGCCGGTGCGCGGGTGGTCGTCGAGAAGCCGCTCGGCCGCGACCTGTCGAGCGCACGGACGATCAACCGTGCACTGCACCAGGTGTTCGACGAAGGTTCGATCTTCCGCATCGACCACTTCCTCGGCAAGGAACCGGTGCAGAACCTCGTCTACTTCCGCTATGCCAACTCCATCATCGAGCCGATCTGGAACCGCAATCACGTCGAGAGCGTGCAGATCACGATGGCGGAACGGTTCGGCGTCAATGGACGCGGCCGGCTCTACGAGGAGCTCGGCGCGATCCGCGACGTCGTGCAGAACCACTTGCTGGAGGTCCTCGCGATCCTCGCGATGGAGCCGCCCGTCGGCAACCACGCCGAGGCGCTGCGGGACGAGAAGGTGAAGGTGCTGCGCGCGGTGCGCGCGCCCGAGCGGCGCAGCATCGTCCGCGGCCAGTACGACGCCTACCGCGCCGAGGAAGGCGTACCCCCCGACTCCGACGTCGAGACGTACGCCGCACTGCGGTTCGACGTCGACTCGTGGCGCTGGGCCGGCGTACCGTTCTTCGTGCGCACGGGCAAGCGACTGCCCGTCACCGCCACCGAGGTGATGGCGACTTTCCGGCGTCCGCCGCAGCTGCTCTTCGACGAGTCCGTGCCGCCGCGCGCCAACTACCTGCGCTTCCGCTTGGGGCCCGACCGCGTCGCAATCGCGCTCGGCGTGCGCGTCAAGTCCGCGGGCGAGGCGATGGCGGGACGCGAGATCGAGCTCTACGCCTGCAACTCCGGCGCCGACGAGATGACGGCGTACGAGCGGCTGCTCGGCGACGCGCTGCGCGGCGACGCGACGCTCTTCGCTCGCCAGGACTCCGTTGAAACGGCGTGGGAGATCGTCGACCGGCTGCTCGCCCGGGGCCCGCAGGCCGAGCCCTATGCGAGCGGATCGTGGGGACCGGCGGCGGCGGAACGCATGGTCGAGCGCTACGGCGGCTGGTACGACCCGCCGCCGAACGGCGGCCAGTCGTGCGAGTGATCCGCGCCGTGAATCCGGCCGCTGCAGCGGCGGTCGCGGCCCGACTCGTCGCCGACGCGTGCCGCCACGCCGTCGCCGAGCGCGGCCACGCGCTGATCGCCGTGAGCGGCGGCGAGACGCCCGGGCCGATGCTGCTGCAGCTTGCGCGCCTCGACGTGCCCTGGAGCCACGTGCACGTCGCGCAGGTCGACGAGCGGGTCGTCCCGCGCGACGATCCCCGTCGCAATCTCCGGGCCCTCGAGCGCTCGCTCGTCGCGTCGGGCGCGCTGCCCCGGGCGCAGCTGCACGCGATGCCGGTCGAGGCCGACGACCTCGACGCCGCGCCGTCGGCCTACGTGAGCATCCTGGAATCATTGGCTGGCCGCCCGCTCATGTTCGACCTCGTGCAGCTCGGCCTCGGCACGGACGGGCATACGGCCTCGCTCGTGCCAGGCGACCCGGCGCTCGACGTCGTGGACCACGACGTGGCGCTGACCGGCGACTACCACGGGCTGCGCCGCATGACGTTGACCTTCCCGGCATTGAACCGGGCGCGACGTCGGCTGTGGCTCGTCACCGGCGAGACGAAGCGGCGGCCGCTTGCCGAGCTGCTCGCCGATCCGCTCGACGTGCGCCGGGACGACGGCATTGCGCCCGCGCTGCGCGTCGAGCGCGACGCCACGGACGTCGTCGCGGACGCCGCTGCGTGCGGCGATGTTCCCGAAGGGTGACCGCTGGCGCGACGCCCCCCTACAGCCGGCTCGTCGCGCGGATGAACCCCGCGAGGTCCTCGCGGTACTTCCGCATCGACGGCACGTGCAGGTACATCATGTGCCCGGCGTCGTAGTACTCCGTGCGGATGCGCGCGCGCGCTTCGGGCGTGATGCGCAGGTGGCCGATGTCGTGCTTCATGACGAAGTACGGCGTCGCGAGGTCGTACCAGCCCTGCTGCACGAGCACGTGCAGGCCCGGGTTCATGGTCATGGCGCGGGAGAGATCGGGAACGGTGTCGGGCGGACCGGTGAACCACTCGTCGCCGCCCGGCTGCTTGTGCTTCCAGTCCCACTTGATGTCGAAGGCCGACACCCGGTACTCCTCGTCCTTCGGGAACTCGAGATCGCCGTGCAGGTAGTCGAGGAACGCCGCCGTGTAGGCCGGTCCCACCGCGGGGAAGAACGGGTCGTAGTTCATGGCCTCGGCAAGCGCGTTCGAGGAGGGGCCCAGGAAGCGAGAGTCGATGCGCCCCGTCACGATCCGCTGGTCGCGCTTCAGCTCCTGCAGGAACTGAGGATGGGTGACGCGCAGGTCGGCTCTTTCCCAGTACCCGGCGCTGGTGCCGGTGTAGGCCGCGAGTTTCCCGGCAACTGCGCGCTTGCGCTCGGGCGGTATCAGACTGCCCAGGTTCAACGCCGGCAGGTATTCGTCGTATGCGAAGCGCTCGATCTCGTCGAGGTAGTCCGGTAGTTCGGCGGGGCGGTTCGGAATCAGGCCGTGGTACCAGGCCGTGGCCGCCAGTGCCGGCAGGTAGAGCGCGTGCGGCAGGTCGAGGCCGATGCCGTCCACGCCCGACGCCGAGTTCAGGAACGGCGAGACGAGCACGACGCCGTTCAGGTTCATGCCGTGGACGGTCTGCAGGTGGTCGGCGAGACCGGCCGAGCGCATGCCGCCGTAGCTTTCGCCCAGCAGGTACTTGGGCGATGCCCAGCGTCCGTTCTCGGTCACCCAGCGGCGGATGAACGCGCCGACGGACTTGATGTCCTGGTCGACGCCCCAGAAGTCTTCGCCCTTGGCCTCGCCGAGCGGCTTCGAGAAGCCGGTCCCGACCGGATCGATCATCACGAGGTCGGTGACGTCGAGGACGCTGAATTCGTTGTCGACGCGCTCCGAGGGCGGCGGCGGCGAGAACCCCGCGTCCGTCACGACGACTCGGCGCGGACCGAGGATGCCCATGTGCAGCCAGATCGACGACGAGCCGGGGCCGCCGTTGAAGGCGAAGGTCAGCGGCCGTCGCACGGGATCGCGGACGCCGTCGCGGACGTAAGACGTGTATCCGAAGCGGGCGATGGGCTTGCCGGCGTCGTCCTTCATTATCAGCCAGCCGACCGTGGCCGTGTACTTCACGACCTGTCCGTCGATGCGCACCGAGTGGCGCGTGGTCACCGACCGCGGCTCGGGATCCGGAACCGGGGCCTGGGCGGCGGCCGGTGCCGTGGGCTCGACGGTCTTCACGGCCTGGGCCGGCACCGCCACGGGCAGCAGCGCAATGGCCGCGAGGATCACTGCGGTCAGGATGGCTCTACGCACGGGTCAACGACCCTTGTTGTCGCGGGTCACCGCGTGGCCGCCGAACGACTGCCGCAGCCGGGCGAGGATCCGGTCCGCGTACTCGCCGCGCCCCTGGCTCGAGAAACGCTGCATCAGCGCGAGGGTCATGACGGGCGTCGGCACGCCGAGTTCGATCGACTCGATCGCCGTCCAGCGACCTTCGCCCGAGTCCGCGACGATCGGCGCGATCGACTCGAGCTCGCTGTCCTCGGCGAGGAACTCGGCCGTGAGGTCGAGCAGCCACGAGCGGATCACCGTGCCGTGGCGCCACGCCTCGGCGATCTTCGCCACGTCGAGGTCGAGGTCCTCGCGGGCGCGCAGCAGCGCGAAGCCCTCGGCATAAGCCTGCATGAGCCCGTACTCGATGCCGTTGTGCACCATCTTGGTGTAGTGCCCGGCGCCGCTCGGCCCGCAGTGCAGCCAGCCGCGGTCGGGCGCCGGGGCAAGCGCACGCAGGAACGGCTCGACGCGCCCGACGGACTCCGCCTCGCCGCCCACCATCAGTCCGTAACCGTTCACGAGACCCCACACGCCGCCCGAGACGCCCGCGTCGACGAACCGCAGCCCGTCGCCGGCGAGTTCGCGGGCGCGCCGCATGCTGTCCTTGAACCACGCATTCGCGCCGTCGACGACGACGTCCCCCGCCGCGAGCAGGCCACGCAGTTCCGTCAGGGTCTCTTCCGTCGGCCGACCGGCGGGCAGCATCAGCCAGACGACGCGTGGGGCGGGCAGCGCCTGCACCAGCGCGGCCAGCGTCTCCACGGTGGTCACCCCGGACTCCCCCGCAAGTCCCATCCGCGCGCCGGCCGCACGGTCCCACGCGACAACCCCGAGTCCCGCCCGGGCGATGCGCCGGCTCATGTTGCCGCCCATGCGCCCGAGCCCGACCATGCCGATGCTGTCGACCATCCCGCCTCCCCCGCCCGCCGCCAGAGCGGGCCGCCCGATGGTGGCCCGTCGGGACGCGCGGCACAAGGGCGGCGCCCGCGTCGGTCCCCTGTCCGCGGGACGTCCCCGCCGCACCGCCCGGCCCGGCTGCGTGAATCCGCGCCGCCACCCTGAGATCCACGTATTTTCCGGGGAATGCGGCCGGCGTATCACTAGCGCCGCCTGTAGCCCGGCTGTCGGGTGCTCCGAGGAATCGCGATGAAGACCACCGAACGGAAATGGGTGTACGCCTTCGAGGACGGCGACGGCCGCAACAAGATGCTGCTCGGCGGCAAGGGCGCGAATCTCTGCGAGATGACGCGCATCGGGCTCAACGTGCCGCCCGGCTTCGTCATCACGACCGAGGCCTGCCTCTCCTACCTCGAAGACTCCCAGCGCCGGCTGCCCGAAGGGGTGATGGACGAGGTCCGCGCGCACATGAAGGCGCTCGAGAAGAAGACCGGCAAGCGCTTCGGCGGCGGCGACGACCCGCTGCTCGTCTCCGTACGCTCGGGTTCGGCGATGTCGATGCCCGGCATGATGGACACGATCCTGAACCTCGGCCTCAACGAGACGACGCTTGCGGCGCTCATCCGCCGCACCGGCAACGAGCGCTTCGGCTACGACGCGTGGCGACGCTTCATCCAGCTCTTCGGCAAGGTCGCGCTCGGCGTGCCGGACCACGCGTTCGACGAGCAGTTCGAGGCCGTCAAGGCCCGCGTCGGCGTCAAGCAGGACGTGCTGCTCGCCCCCGACGACCTGCGCGACGTCGGCGACCGCTTCCTCAAGGTCGTGCAGCAGCACACCGGCCGGCCGTTCCCGTCGGATCCGCACGAGCAGCTCGAGATCGCGATCAAGGCGGTCTTCAACTCGTGGATGGGCAAGCGCGCGATCGACTACCGGCGCGAGTTCAGGATCACGCCGAAGATGGCGAACGGCACCGCGGTGAACGTCGTGACCATGGTGTTCGGCAACATGGGCAACGACAGCGCGACCGGCGTCGGCTTCACGCGCAACCCGGCGACCGGCGAGAACCAGATCTACGGCGAGTACCTGACCAACGCGCAGGGCGAGGACGTCGTGGCCGGCATCCGCACGCCGAAGCCCATCTCGGAGCTCGCTACCGAGATGCCCGAGATCTACACGCAGATCGTCGACCTGCGCAACCGGCTCGAGCGCCACTATCGCGAGGTGCAGGACTTCGAGTTCACGATCGAGAAGGGCACGCTCTACTGCCTGCAGACCCGCAACGGCAAGATGAACGCGGCCTCGATGGTCCGCACGTCCGTCGAGATGCACGAGGAGGGGCTGCTCACGCGCGAGGATGCGATTACCCGCGTCAACCCTGCGCACCTCGAGCAGATGCTGTTCCCGCGGCTCGACCCGCGCCACAAGGGGCAAGCGCTCGCGACCGGCCTGCCGGCCTCGCCCGGTGCCGCGAGCGGCCAGGCCGTGTTCGACGCCGACCGCGCCGAGGCGCTCGGCAGGCAGGGGGCCAAGGTCATCCTCGTGCGCGAGGAGACCAAGCCCGAGGACATCCACGGCTTCTTTGCTTCGCAGGGCATCCTCACGAGCCGCGGCGGCAAGACGTCGCACGCGGCGGTCGTCGCGCGCGGCATGGGCAAGCCGTGCGTCGCCGGCGCCGAGGGCATCCACGTCGACGTGGGTGCGCGCCTCGCCTTCGTCGGCGACCAGGTCATCAAGGAAGGCGACGTCATCACGATCGACGGCAGCAACGGCCAGGTGTTCCGTGGCGAGGTGCCGACCGTGGAAGCCGACTTCTCGCCCGCGCTAGTGAAGCTCCTCGCCTGGGCGGACTCGCACTCGCGCCTCGGAGTGCGGGCCAACGCCGACACGCCCGACGATGCGGCACGGGCGATCCGCTACGGCGCGAAGGGCATCGGCCTCTGCCGGACCGAACGCATGTTCAACGCGCCGGACCGCTTGCCGGTGGTCGTCGACATGATCGTCGCCGACACGTCGGAGCAGCGGCGCGAGGCGCTCGACCGCCTGCTGCCGATCCAGCGCGCGGACTTCGCGGGCCTCTTCAAGGCGATGGCGCCGCACCCGGTCACGATCCGCCTGCTCGACCCCCCGATCCACGAGTTCCTGCCGACGGAGCGCCAGCTCGAGGACGATATCGCGCGCCTGACCGAATTGCGCGGCGCAGCCCGCGGCATGGAGGTGCTCACCGAAGCCGCGCGGTCGGACGGCAAGCTGCCCGCCACGCTCCGTGATCTCGCGGAGACGCGCCTCATCGACGCCGTCATCGCGCGCAAGGAGGCGATCCTGCGCAAGGCGCGCGCGCTGCGGGAGGTGAACCCGATGCTCGGTCACCGCGGCGTGCGCCTCGGCATCACCTACCCCGAGATCTACACCATGCAGATCCGCGCGGTGCTCGAGGCCGCCGCGAACTGCATACGCGCCGGCATCGACGTACAGCCGGAGATCATGGTGCCGCAGGTCTGTACCGCGCAGGAACTCAGGCTGGTGCGCGACTACATGGGCGCGGTGCAGAAGGAGGTCGAGGTCACCTACGGCGTGGCGGTACCGTGCAAGTTCGGCACGATGATCGAGGTCGTGCGGGCGTGCATGCGCGCCGAGAACCTCGCCGAGGTCGCCGAATTCTTCTCGTTCGGCACGAACGACCTGACGCAGGCGACGTTCTCGTTCTCGCGCGAGGACGCCGAGAACAAGTTCCTGCCGATGTACAACGAGCGCGGCATCCTGCAGGACAACCCGTTCGAGGTGCTCGACGTCAAGGGCGTCGGCCGGCTGATGGCGCTCGCGGTCGACTGGGGACGGGCGGCGCGGCCGGGGCTCAAGGTCGGCATCTGCGGCGAGCACGGCGGTCATCCCGCGTCGATCCGCTACTGCGACTCGATCGGCCTCGACTACGTCTCCTGCTCCGCGCCGCGCGTGCCGATCGCACGCCTCGCGGCGGCCCACGCCGCGATCCTGGGCGCGGTCGCGACGGACAAGGCGGCCTGAGCACGGGCGGGATCGATCGAAGGGCGACTGCGCCGGCTGCAACCGGCCAGCCGCCCGTTCAAGGCTGCTTCCAGCGGCGGCGCCGGCGCTCGCGTCGGCGCACATCGCGCAGCACCTCGCGGGCGGCGTTGCGGCCCGGAATCCCCGTGACGCCTCCGCCGGGGTGCGCTCCGGATCCGCAGAGGTAGAGCCCCGGCACCGGCGTGCGGTAGTCGGCGTAGCCGGCCGTGGGCCGCAGCGCGTAGAGCTGGTCGAGGTGCAGCGCGCCGTGGAAGATGTCGCCGCCCGTGAGGCCGAATTCGCGCTCCAGGTCGGCGGGCGTCAGCACCTGCCGCGCGATGATCGAGCCCGCGAAGTTCGGCGCGACTTCGGTCACTGCGCGGATCGCCGCATCCGCGGCGGCATCGCGCTCGTCCTCCCAGCGCCGGCCGTCCGAGAGCTCCTTGTGGAAGTGCTGGCAGAACAGGCTCGCGACGTGATGCCCGGGCGGCGCGAGCGTCGGGTCGACGGTCGACGAAATCCACATTTCGAGTGCCGGACTGCGTGACCAGCCGCCGCGTTTCGCGTCGTCGTACGCGGTCTCGAGGTAATCGAGGCTCGGCGAGATCAGCACCGAGGCGCCGTGGTGCACCTGCTGCGCGGTGCCCGGCAGGCAGCGGAAGTCCGGCAACTCGGCGAGTGCGACGTTGATGCGCAGCGTTGCCGAGTGGTTGCGGTAGCGCCGCATCGCCTTCGTGACGTCGTCGGGCAGCAGCGCCGGATCGACGAGCCGTCCGTAGAGGATGCTCGGATTGCAGCCCGCGACCACGCGACGCGCAGCGATCTCGCGTCCGTCCTCGAGCACGACGCCGCTCGCTGCCCCGTTCCGCGTGGCGATACGCGCGACCCGTGTCCCCGTCTCGATGCGCGCACCCGCCGCGCGGGCGACTCGCGCGATCGCCTCGCTCACGGCGCCCATGCCGCCGATCGCGTGGCCCCAGGTCCCCTGCTGCTCGTTCGACTCGCCGAAGCTGTGGTGCAGCAGCACGTAGGCCGACCCCGGCGCGCTCGGCGGCTGGAAGTTGCCGACGGCGGACAACCAGCCGTACGAGCCACGGACCGCCTCGCCCTGGAAGTAATCGCCGAGGAACTCCGTGGCCGACGTCGTCATGAGCCGGGCGAGCACCGCCTGGCCGTGATTCGAGAGTCCACGCAGGCGCCACGCGGTGCCGAGCGCCTCGAGCGCCGCGGGCACGCCGCCGCCGAGGTTCGGTGGCGTACGGTCCATCAGGGAACGCACGGCGTCGACGACTTCCGACAGGTCGGCGTCGAACGCGTCGTAGCCCGCGGCATCGCCGGGACACAGCGCCTCGAGTTGCCTGCAGTAGGCAGCCTTGTCGCTGGTACCGATGAGGTACCGGCCGTCGGGCAGCGGCTGGAAATCGCCGGCCGGCCGCCGGACGATGCGCAGTCCCGCCTCGAAGAGACCAAGTTCCGCGACGACCGCGGGGCTCAGCAGGCCCACGAGATAGGAGCACACGCTGTTGCGGTAGCCCGGATGGAACTCCTCGGTGACCGCGGCGCCACCCACGACGTGGCGTGCCTCTAATACCTGCACCGAGAGGCCGGCGCGCGCGAGATAGGCCGCCGTGACGAGCGCGTTGTGCCCGCCGCCCACGATCGCGACGTCGAGTACGGGCTCAGTCACGCGCGCCGTCCCCGAAGTACGCGAGCCGGGCGAGCGCGCGGCGCGCCTGCGCCGAACGCAGCGTGGGCACGACGAGCCTGACGGCCCCGCCAAGCAATCGCCCGGACAGCGCCTGCAGCGACCGGCCGCCGAGCGGCGGGTCGATCTGCGCCATCGTGAGCTGGTAGACGCCTTCCTTGGCGGCCGCGAGCGCGGACGAGGCCACCACGGAGCGACCGGCGAGCAGGAACGTGTCGATGTCGCCGAAGGTGAGCAGCATGCCCTTGGCGAACGGCCGGAAATTGCGCAGCGATCGGCCGGCGAGGAGCCGCTCGACGTTGCCTGCCGCGCACTCGCCCATCTGCATCGCGTAGTACGCCTGCTTGTCGAGGGGGCGCGGCAGGGCGGCGGCGTCGCCTATCACGAACACGTCCGCGTGACGACGGCTTTGGAGCGCCTGCGTGACGGGCGCCCAGCCACCCGGCCGCTGCGCGAGCCCCCACGCATGGAGCAGCGGCGACGCGCTCGAGCCCGCGGTCCAGATCGTGAGTTGCGACGGCAGCGGCCGGCCGGAGTCGACGTACACGCGGCTCGGCGTGACGCGCGTCACTCGCGTGCGCGTGACGAGCGTGACGTTCCGACCGGCGCAGTGCGTCCGCACCCTCCGGTCGATGCCAGCAGGCTGGGCGGCGAGCAGCCGCGGCCCCGCCTCGACGAGCGTCACGTGGAGCCGCTCGTTGCGGCCGTACGCGCGCAGGATCTCGCCGAGCGCTTCCACGCCCTCGAACCCGCCGCCGACGATCACGATCGAGTTCGGGCCTTTGCGCCGTGCCAGCGCGGCGAGGCGACGCCCGATCGCGTCGCAGTCGGCGACGGAGTCGAACGGCAGTACGTGGCGCGCCGCGCCGGGGACTCCGTAGGTGTCGTGCGCGCCGCCGACGGCCACGATGGCGACGTCGAACTCGTGGCGTTGCCCGTCCGCGGTCTCGAGCCGGCCGCGGCGCGCGTCGAGTTCGGCCACGGCCGCGCGCACGAACCGGTGGCCGGCCCGCGCCACGAGTCGCTTGCGCGACAGGCGCAGGTCGGCGGGACGCTTCACGCCCGACAGCAGTTCGTGGATGTTGGGCAGCCACTCGAACCACGGCGACGGATCGAACACGGTGACGGAGTGGCGGCGCGAAAGCTGCTGCGCCGCCGTCAGCCCCGCAAAGTTCGCACCGACGATCGCGATGCGCGGCTGTGACGTGCGGACGGGCGATCGAGGCATGTACCGGGCTCCGGCGGCTGCGGAACGGGTCGAGCCGTGCGACCCGAGGCGAACGATAGCAGACGGGGCTGCAGGCCCGTGGCGCGCGACGCGGTGCGTTCAGCGATGCGCCTCGTGCCGCATCGCGAGGCCGATGAGCGCGTGGACGACGGCGTACGCATACGTACGCGCGCCGTTCCAGTGGCTGGCCCGGGGCCCGGCGACGTTGAGCCGCCGGATCCCGTGCGCCGCCACGAATTCGAGCGCGCGAGCCGCGGCGTCCGCGGTTCGCGTGACTGCCGCATCGACGAGCAGCACCGGCTTGCCGAGTTCGACGCAGGTCGCGTGCGTATAGGCCGTGCCGCCGTGCAGGGCACCTTGGAGCAGGATCAGCGTCCCGTCGCTATCGGCGACGTTGCGACGCGTGCGCTCGGGAGGGCCTGCGCCCGGCAGTTCGGACAGCGGATAGCGCCCGGGAATCACGCCGTCCTCGGCCGTCCGTCCCTCCGGGCACCAGCCCGCGCAGGGCGTGCCGCAGTCCAGGGCGGCGTCGAGCGCGCCTCGGTCGACGCCACTCTGGCCGCCGGAGACGATGATGAGCGCGCCCGACACGCTCTGCGGCGCGGCTCAGCCGCCCCGGCCGGCCTCGACGCCGATCCAGTCGATGGCCACGTCTGCGCGTGCGTCGAGTGCGCCGTAGCGGAACGACTCGACCCACTGCACCAGGGCTTCCTGCACGCAGCCGGGCCCCGATTCGGTGACCGCGCCCGACACGCGGCCGTCGGATTCGACCGTTGCACGCGTGCGGTACACACGGCCCCGGACCGGGGTGCAGCCCACCGGCAATTCGAGCCTGCCGGCCTCGAGCAGTCGCGGTTCGATGGGCGGCACGACCTCCGTGGCGGGACGAGTCGCGCACCCCGCCGAAACCAGGACCGCAGCCGCGAGCAGGGCCCGACCCGCGCTGCGCCCAACGGCGATACGCCTCATCTCGGGTTGCCCTCCTCAGTCGATGCGGGCGACCGGGAACGTCATCCGGAAGGACTCGACCCGCACGGCCGCGACCACCGCCGCACCCGCGAGATCGGGCCAGAGACTCGCATCGAATCGCCAGGACGACAAGCGGGCCGGACGGATCCAGCCACTCGCCACGGGTGCGTAGTAGTAGGTGCGGTCACGGAACGCCTGGGCGAGCGTGCGCAGGCCGCGTGGCACGACTGCACTGTGCACCGGCAGCGGCGGCAGCCACCCCAGCGTCGCGAACTCGAGCCGGCACATCTCGCGCCCGTCATCGAGCACGCGGACTTCCTGCGCACGTCCGTCCGGACGCAGCGACGTGACCTCGAAGTCCGCGCGATCCTTCGGGATGCCCCAGTTGTTGCGGCCGTTGACGACGCTGTCCCACGTCGAGACGACGATGCGGCTGATCGACAGGTGGCGACGGCCGTCCGGGAACGGAAACGCGCCGGGTATGAAGAGCAGCTCCCGGTACGGGCCGCAGCCGGATTCCTCGTAGTCGACGAACATCAGCGCGGACGCGAGCGCGCGTCCCTGGCCGACGAGGACGGGCGGCAGCCAGGCATCCGCCGCCGCGGACCCGGGCGGGAGCTTCAACGCGACGATCCAGCCGGATCCGCGCAGGTTCCACGGCGCGGGATGCAGGGGCACCTGGGGAAGACTGGCGTCGGGTTGCCGCATCAGACGAGCGCCGGCGTCGACGCGATCAGGAGCTGCGACGCGTAGTAGAGCGGCAGGCCCCACGCGCGATTGACGAAGCCGCGCTCGACGAACCGGTCGCGGGCGACGGAGACGTCGGACGCCGTGAACGCGAGTGCACCCGCGGCGACGGCCCACGGCCCGCCCGCGGCCGTCACGCCGCAGGCCAGCGTCGACATCACGCCGATCACGACCATGTAGACGCGGACCGGCCAGACCATCTCTCCGGGCAGCGATCGTCCGAGCCACAGGAGCACGCCGCCCAGGACCACGGCCAGCAGCACGGCGCCGGCGGCCAGGCCGGTCGGGTCGAGCGGTCGGCCGAGGAACGCGGCCGAGTACGCGACGTGCCCCGCGAGGAACGCGAACACGCCGGCGCGGAACACGTTCGGCCGGTCGTGCGGGATCAGCAGGAGGTCCCCGGCGAGGCACAGCACGAGCCCGAGCAGGATCCAGAGTCCGTAGCTCGACTCGAGCGCACCGGCTTCGAGTCCCGCCCAGATGAACGCGAGCGACGCGACGGGCTTCGTGATCCAGAGCCCGAGGCGCGAGCCTCGGTATTCCGCCACGAGCAGGCCCGCGACGGCGACCGCGCAGACGACGTAAGGAATCGGGCTCATGCCTGCGAGGATGCCGGAACCCGCCATCAGGCCGCTACCGGGCGCGGTGCGTTGGGCAGCCGGGCATAATCGGCCGTCAACGACCGCGCTTCGAGCGCAGGTACAGCACGTAGACGACCAGGGCGACGACGGCGATGAAGAGAAGCTTGCTCATGGGGACCTGCGACCACTGCCTCGGTGCATCTTACCCGCGATGAGTGGCGATCCGGTGATGGTGCTGAGGGCCGGCCCCTCGGCGATGCGCCACATCGAGCGGCACGGCGTGTCGGTCGCGGACGTCGCCTGCATCCCGGCCGCCGCGGGCGGTCCCAAGGGACTCGCGCTGATCCCGTTCGACCAGCTCCTCTACCGCGAATGGCTGCAGCACTCGACGGCGCCGATCGAGCTGGTCGGCGCGTCCGTCGGCGCGTGGCGCATGGCCGCGCTCGCGCGCCCGGACGCCTCGAAGGCACTGGCCGACGTGCGGGACACCTACGTACGCGACCAAGATTACCGTGTCCGGCCGACCCCGGACGACGTCGCGGCGGCGTGCCGCCGGATCGCGTGCGCCGCGCGGGGACCGTCGCCGCTCGAGCTGCGCCCGGGCGTCACGCTTTCGGTCGTCACCTCGCGTGCACGCGGACCGCTGCACGGGCGCTCGAGCAGGGCGGCGTTCGGACGTGCCGTGCTGAGCAACGCGCTTTCCCGGGACCGCCTGGCCGGCTACCTCGAACGGGTGGTGTTCTCGGCAGGCACGCCTGGAATCTTCGCTGCGCCGTACGACGCCTTCGGGCTGCGGCTCGTGCCCCTCGACCCGGCCAATGCGGAGGACGCGCTGCTCGCCTCGGGCACGATACCCCTCCTCTGCTCGCCGGTGCGCGACGTCGCGGGCGCGCCGCCGGGTGACTACTGGGACGGCGCACTGGTCGACTACCACCTTCTGCTGCCGTACGAGCGCGTGACCCGCCGCGAGCCCCGGCCGCGACTGGTGCTGTATCCGCACTTCAACGACTACGTGACTCCGGGCTGGCTCGACAAGCACCTGCCCTGGCGCCGCGCGCCCCGCGGCCACCCGTGGCTCGACGACGTGCTGCTCGTCGCGCCCTCCCCGGCCTTCCTGGCCCGGCTGCCGAACGGCAAGCTCCCCGACCGGCAGGACTTCTACCGCTACGGCCAGGACCACGCGGCCAGGATCCGGGCCTGGGAGCGGGCCATCGCGGAGTGCGGACGGTTCGCGGAAGCGGTCATGGCGTGGCTCGCGCGGCCCGATCCGGGCCTGCTGCGGCCGATCTGACCCGCTATCATGCTCAGATGTTTGCCTCCGCGCCCCGCAGCGTCGAGCTCATCCGTCACCCGGGTTCACCGGCCGGGGACGGCGTGCGCCGCATCGACGTCGAGGTCTCGACCAGCGCGGACGGCGGCTTGAGGCTCCGCTATTTCGTGGACGGCGACGTCGCCCGCCTCGCCGTGCCGGCGCACGCGCATTCCGGCCCGGCCGACGGGCTCTGGCGACACACCTGCTTCGAGGCCTTTGTCGCCGGCCTCGAGTCGACCGCCTACTGCGAGTTCAATTTCTCGCCGTCCTCCCAGTGGGCGGTCTACGGTTTCACGGGCTATCGGGAAGGCATGGCTCCGCTCGAGCACGCCACGCCGCCGCAGGTGACCACCAGCATCACCGAGGACCGCATCGCGCTCGAGGCGGTGGTGCCGCGCGAAACGCTGCTCGCGCTGCCGGGCGATGCGCGGCTGCGCCTCGGGCTCGCGGCGGTCATCGAGCGCGGCGACGGCGAATACTCGCACTGGGCGCTGACCCACCCGGCCGAGAAACCCGACTTCCACGACGCGGCCGGGTTCGTGCTGCAGGTCGAGCGCAGCCTCGCGTGGTGACCTTCGGCCTGGATCGGCTGCTCGCCGACTCGACGCTCCGTCGGCCGCTGGCCGGACGGCGCGTCGCGCTGCTCGCGCATCCCGCGTCGGTCACGCACGGACTCGACCACGCACTCGACGCGCTCGTGTCGTCAGGCGACGTGCGCGTCACGGCCGCGTTCGGGCCGCAGCACGGCCTGCGCGGCGACAAGCAGGACAACATGGTTGAGTCACCGGACTTCGACGATCCGGTGCACGGCATCCCGGTCTTCAGCCTGTACGGCGAGGTGCGTCGCCCGACCGACGCGATGCTCGACACGTTCGACGTGCTGCTCGTCGACCTGCAGGACCTCGGCTGCCGCATCTACACGTTCGTCACGACGCTGCGCTACGTGCTCGAGGCGGCGGCCCGCCGCGGCAAGGCCGTGTGGGTGCTCGACCGGCCGAATCCCGTCGGCCGTCCGGTCGAAGGCCTCACGCTGCGCCCAGGCTGGGAGAGTTTCGTCGGCGCGGGCCCGATGCCGATGCGTCACGGCCTGACGCTCGGCGAGCTCGGCCACTGGTTCGTCCGCGAGTTCGGGCTCGACGTCGACTACCAGGTCGTCGAGATGCAGGGCTGGCGGCCCGACGCCGCGCCGGGCCACGGCTGGCCGGTGCTCGAGCGGACGTGGGTCAATCCGAGTCCGAACGCGCCGAACCTCTGGATGGCCCGCTGCTACCCCGGCACGGTGATGCTGGAGGGCACGACGCTGTCGGAGGGACGCGGCACGACGCGGCCACTCGAGCTCTACGGCGCCCCCGACGTCGATGCGCGTGCGCTCGTCTCGGAGATGCAGCGATTTGCGCCGGAGTGGCTGCACGGCTGCCGGCTGCGGCCGTGCTGGTTCGAGCCCACTTTCCACAAGCACTCGGGCCGGCTGTGCGCGGGCGTGCAGGTGCACGTCGAGGACGCCTCCTACGACCACGAGGCGTTCCGGCCATGGCGCCTCCAGGCCCTGGCCTTCAAGGCGCTGCGGAGACTCCGACCGGACTACGGGCTGTGGCGGGATTTCCCCTACGAATACGAGCACGACCGGCTCGCGATCGACCTCATCAACGGCTGCGACCTGCTGCGGCACTGGGTCGACGATCCGGCCTCCACGGCCGCGGATCTCGAGGATCTCGCGGCACCGGGCGAGCGTGCCTGGGCCGAGGCGCGTCGCGACGTGCTGCTGTACCCGTGATGCAGCCATGACGGAAGGCCGCGACCGTTACGACCTGCTCGTCGTCGGCGGCGGCATCAATGGCACGGGGATCGCCCGCGACGCGGCCGGGCGAGGCCTGCGCACGCTGCTCTGCGAGCAGCACGACCTCGGCGCGCACACGTCGTCCGCGAGCACCAAGCTGATCCATGGCGGTCTGCGCTATCTCGAGTTCTACGATTTCGGGCTGGTGCGCAAGTCACTGCGCGAACGCGAGATCGTGCTCGCGTCGGCGCCGCACATCGCCTGGCCGCTGCGCTTCGTGCTGCCGCACGACCGTCACCTGCGACCTGCCTGGATGATCCGCGCCGGTCTGTTTCTCTACGACCATCTGGCCACCCGCCGTCGCCTGCCCGGCTCCGAGGGTCTCGACCTCCGCACGCATCCCGCGGGGCGGGCGCTCGAGGCTCGCTACCGCCGCGGCTTCGCGTATTCCGACTGCTGGGTCGACGACGCCCGCCTCGTCGTGCTCACCGCGATGGATGCCCGCGAGCGCGGCGCCGTCGTGCTGCCGCGGACGCGCTGCAGCCGCCTCGAGCGGGGCCGCGAGGACTGGACGGCCACCCTCGAACGGGAGGGCATGCCTGCAGCGCAGGTTCGGGCGCGGGCCGTCGTCAACGCGACGGGTCCTTGGGTCGCACGGTTCCTCGACGAGGCCACGCCCGTTCCGGCCGCGCGCCACCCGCGGATGATCCGGGGCAGTCACGTCGTCGTGCCGCGCCTGTACGAGCACCCGTACGCCTACCTGTTCCAGGGCGCGGACGGCCGCGTGGTGTTCGCAATCCCCTACGAGCAGGACTACACGCTGATCGGCACGACGGAGACGGACTACGCGGGCGACCTCGCCACGCCCGCCATCGCCGAGTCCGAGATCGATTACCTGCTCGCCCTCGCGAACCGCTACTTCGCGAGGGACCTGTCGAGAGCCGACGTGGCGTGGACGTTTTCGGGCCTGCGGCCGCTGCTGGCGGACCCGTCGGACCGCGCTACGAGCGTGACCCGCGACTACGTGATCGACTGCGACGCCGACGGGCCGCCCCTGCTGTCGGTGTACGGCGGTAAGCTCACGACCTACCGCAAGCTCGCCGAGGACGTCGTCGAACGTCTCGCGCCCACGCTCGGCTGCGCGGCCGGACCGTGGACCGCGGGAACGGTGCTGCCCGGCGGCGACCTGCCGCGTGGCGACTTCGACGCGTACGTCGCGGATCTGGTGGCGCGGCGGCCGGCATTGCCCGCTGCGCTGCTGCGCCGCTACGCCCGCGCCTACGGGACGCGCACCGCCACGCTGCTCGGGCGTGCGCGGACGCCGGCGGACCTGGGTCCCGAGGTGCTGCCGGGCCTGCACGAGCGCGAGATCGGCTACCTGCGCCGCGAGGAGTGGGCCGTCACGGCCGAGGACATCCTGTATCGCCGCAGCAAGCTCGCGCTGCACGTGCCGCCCGACGGTGCGTCACGTCTCGCGGACTGGCTGGTCCGTCATCCAGCGGCCGCCTGCGCGGCGTAGTGCCGCCGTAGTACGCTAACGAGTGCGCCGGCGGGTGCGCCGGCCCGGGACCAGAGGTCTGCGATGTCGCGCTTCGTGCTCGCCCTCGACCAGGGCACGACCAGTTCCCGCTCGATCCTGTTCGATCACGCGGGCAGGGTCGTCGCGACGGCGCAGCGCGAATTCCCCCAGCACTTTCCGCGTTCGGGCTGGGTCGAGCACGACGCCGACGACATCTGGGCCACGCAGGCCGCGACGATCGCCGAGGTCATGGAGCGCGCCCGCGCGGAGCCTGCGGACGTCGCGGCGGTCGGCATCACGAACCAGCGCGAGACGACCGTGCTGTGGGAGCGTTCCTCGGGTCGGCCCGTGGCGCGGGCCATCGTCTGGCAGGACCGCCGCACCGCGGACCTCTGCGAGCGCCTGAAGGCCGAGGGTCACGAACCCGAGGTCGCGCGTCGCACGGGACTGGTGCTGGATCCTTATTTCTCCGGAACGAAGCTCGCATGGCTGCTCGACGCCGACCCCGCGCTGCGCGCCCGCGCGGAGAGAGGCGAGCTCGCCTTCGGCACCATCGACAGCTGGCTCGCCTGGAAGCTGTCGCACGGCGCGCAGCACCTGACGGACGCGAGCAACGCGAGCCGCACGCTGCTCCTCAATATCGAGACCGGCGACTGGGACGACGCGATGCTCGCGCTCCTCCGCATCCCGCGCGCCGTACTGCCGCGGGTCGTGCCCTCCCGGCTCGCGCGCGGCGAGGCCTTTGCGCTCGTCGGCGGACGGGAGGTGCCGCTCGGCGGCATCGCCGGGGACCAGCAGGCGGCGCTCTTCGGGCAGGCCTGCTTCGCGCCCGGCATGGCGAAGAACACCTACGGCACGGGGTGCTTCCTCCTGATGAACACGGGCAGCGAACCGCAGACGTCGCAGAACCGGCTGCTCACGACGATCGCCTGGCACCTCGACGAGCGTCAGTACGCGCTCGAGGGCGCGGTGTTCGTGGGCGGCGCGGTCGTGCAATGGCTGCGCGATGGGCTCGGCTTCGTGGAGCAGGCGGCCGACGTCGAGGCGCTCGCGGCCAGCGTGCCGGACTCGGGCGGCGTCTACCTGGTGCCGGCGTTCACGGGGCTCGGCAGCCCGCACTGGGACGCCTACGCGCGCGGGACGATGGTGGGCCTGTCCCGAGGCACGACTCGCGCGCACATCGCGCGAGCCGCGCTCGAGGCGATCGCGTTCCAGAGCGCGGAGGTGCTGCTCGCCATGCAGCGCGACTCGCGCCAGCCGCTCGTCGAGCTGCGCGTGGACGGCGGCGCGACCCGCAACGACCTCCTGATGCAGTTCCAGGCGGACCTGCTCGGCGTACCCGTCGTGCGGCCGCGCGTGACGGAGACGACGGCACTCGGCGCCGCGTATCTCGCGGGGCTCGCGGTCGGCTACTGGCGCTCGACGGACGACGTGGCGCGCAACTGGCAGGTCGACCGCCGTTTCGAGCCCGCGCTGCCGCGCGACGCCGCCGCGGCACGGCTCCGGCAGTGGGAGCGCGCCGTCGAGCGCTCGCGTGGCTGGCAACGAGTGGAGGGCTGAGCGTGGGCCGCACGATCGCGCTCGCCACACCGGTGTTCTTCGCGCTGATCGCGCTCGAGTACGCGGTCGGCCGCCTGCGCGGCACGAGCAACTATCGCCTCAACGACGCCCTCACGAGCCTGGGCCTCGGTGTCATGAGCCAGGTCGTCGGATTGTTCACGCGACTGCTCGCGGTCGGGATCTACGCGGCCGTGTATTCGGTGGCCGCACTGTGGGAAATGCCCGCAGACCGCTGGTGGACCTGGGTGGTCGCGATCCTCGCCTACGACTTCTGCTACTACTGGAACCATCGGCTCGGGCACGAGAGCGCGGTGTTCTGGGCCGCGCACGTCGTGCACCACCAGAGCCAGGACTACAACCTGTCGACGGCGCTGCGCCAGACGAGTTCGGGCGCGCTGCTCGGATGGGTCTTCTACCTGCCGATGGCCGTCGCCGGCATCCCGCCACAGGTGTTCCTGGTCGCGGCCGTCGTGAACCTGCTCTACCAGTACTGGATCCACACCGAGCAGATCGGCAAGCTCGGCTGGTTCGACCGCTGGTTCGGTTCGCCCTCGAACCACCGCGTGCACCACGCGG
>RPQJ01000045.1 GCA_003819815.1 Lysobacterales bacterium | reverse complement strand
GCGACGGGCTGATGTAGATGTCGTCGGGGCCCGCGAGGTAGGAGCCCTCGGGCGAGCGCAGGAAGCCGAAGCCGTCCTGCAGGATCTCGAGCACGCCGTCGCCGTAGATGTCCTCGCCGTTCCGCGCATGGGCTTTCAGGATCGCGAAGATGATGTCCTGCTTGCGCGAGCGGGCGAGGTTCTCCATGCCCATCTGCGCGGCGAGCTTCAGCAGTTCCGGGATCGGCCGGTGCTTGAGCTCGCTCAGGTTCATCGACCGGCGGCTCGCCTCGAGCTCGGCCGGGCTGATGACGTCGAGGTCCTCGCCGTCGACGAAGTCGTCCGGCGGCAGCTCTTCCTGGCGCGGGCCGCGGTTGCCGTCGGGCTGGCCGCCGCCGCCGCGTCCGCGCTTGCCGGGCCGGTTGCGGCCCGGATTGCCGAGGTAGCCCCTCACAGCTTGCCGTCCAGGAACGCGGCGACGTCCGTCTTGCGGACGGCGCCGATCTTCTGGCCCTCGGCCTGCCCGTTCTTGAAGAGGATCAGGGTCGGAATGCCGCGGACGTTGAAGCGCATCGGCGTCTTCGGGTTGTCGTCCACGTTCATCTTGGCCACGACCACCCGGTCCGCGTAATCGGCGGCGATCTCGTCGAGGATCGGGGCGATCATCTTGCAGGGGCCGCACCATTCGGCCCAGAAGTCGAGGAGCACGGGGCGTTCGGACTTGAGCACGTCCTGCTCGAAGCTCGAGTCGGTGACGTGGATGATCTGCTGGCTCACCAGAGCGTTCCTCCGCTGGCGTTTGGGTAGGGGTGGGGCGGGCGTGGCATCGGGGGGGGTGGCGCGGGCCGACGCGACTTATCGAGTGACGGCGCGGTCCGCGTGAGGCAAACTATGGCGAAGGCTGGACGTACCCTGTTTTCTGGAATCCCGGAGCGCCGGGCGGGGCTCGCGGGCCATTTCGGGCCCGGCATGCCGGCTACACTTCGAGGCGGGAGCGGACTGGAGCCGCGAGTTGCGGCGTATTTGACCCCGCTTTTTCCGAATTTGCAAGAGCACACATCCAGGCTGACCTGATGGCCGACGCACACCTCACCGACGTATCGTTCACGCATCTTCACCTGCCCGACACCCTCGCCCGCGGCATCGCGGATGCCGGCTTCGAGCGCTGCACGCCCATCCAGGCGCAGACGCTGCCGCGCGCACTCGCGGGGTTCGACGTGGCGGGCCAGGCCCAGACCGGCACCGGAAAGACTGCCGCGTTCCTGATCGCGGTCTACTCGCGACTGCTGCGGTCGGAGGTGCAGCCCACGCGCCGCGCGAACGCGCCGCTCGCGCTCGTGATCGCGCCCACGCGCGAGCTCGCCGTGCAGATCCACAGCGACGCCGAGATCCTCGGGCAGTACACGGGCCTCAAGCTCGGCCTCGCTTACGGCGGCGTCGACTATGAGAAGCAGCGCCGGGAGCTCGAGGAGGGCGTCGACATCCTGATCGGCACCCCCGGCCGCCTCATCGACTACTACAAGCAGCACGTCTACGACCTGCGCTCGATCCAGGCGCTGGTACTCGACGAAGCCGACCGGATGTTCGACCTCGGCTTCATCGCCGACATCCGCTACATCATGCGGCGCCTGCCGTCGCCGGACCAGCGCCTCAACCTGCTCTTCTCCGCGACCCTCGCGCAGCGCGTGCTCGAGCTCGCCTACGAGCACATGAACGACCCCGAGCTCGTGCGCATCGAGCCCGAGAAGATGACGGTCGACCGCGTGCGCCAGGTGATCTACTTCCCGTCGATGGACGAGAAGCCGCGGCTGCTCGTCGGGCTGCTGCGCTCGGTCGATCCGCGCCGCACGATGATCTTCGTCAACACGCGCCGCGGCGCCGAGGATCTCGAGAACCTGCTGCGCACGAACGGCTTCAATGCCGAGGCGATCTCGGGCGACGTGCCACAGCGGAAGCGCCTGCGCATGCTGCGCGACTTCCACAGCGGCGAGCTCGCGATCCTGATCGGCACCGACGTCGCCTCCCGCGGGCTGCACATCCCGGACGTGAGCCACGTCTTCAACTACGACATGCCGCAGGATCCCGAGGACTACGTGCACCGCATCGGCCGCACGGCCCGCGCGGGCGCCGAGGGCGACGCGATCAGCCTCGGCTGCGAGGACTACGTGCAGTCGCTGCCGGACATCGAGGCCTACGTCGGCCGTGCGCTGCCGCGCGCGGCGCTCACCGAGGATCTGCTGGCCGACATCACGGTGCCTGCACGCGAGCGACGGCGGTTCGCAGGCCCGGGTGGCGGGCACCGCGGCGGCCCGGGCGGGCCACGCGGGCGCGGCGAGCGGCCACGAGGCGGACGGGACGGCGGGCGCCGAATCAGCGGACCGCGCGACGACCAGCGACGGGACCGCACGGGTCCGGGGCGCCCGCCGGCCGCAGCCGAACGTTCTGCGGAGCCACCGCCGCCTGCCGAGCCGCGGCCGCCGGAAACGGGCGGCGCGCCTGCCGAAGCGGGTGCCGGCGGGGATGCCGGCGCACCGCGCAAGCGGCGCCGGAGGCGCCGGGGCGGCGCCAATCGTGGGGCGGGCCCGGGCGGAGGACAGTCGTCACCCCCGAACGCCACTCCGGAAGGTTGAATCGCCGGCCTCTTCCGATCCGGCCTCAGTCGACGAGGTCGGCGAGTGCGTCGATGGACGCGATCCCCGCCAGGGGCTCGCGCGCCGGCAGCGTCGAGTCCGGCCGCAGCACCTGGTAGATCTCGCGCACCGCCGCTTCCCGCGCCGCGTGCAGCACTGCCGTGCTGTCGTCGACGAAGAGCGTCGTCGCGGGATCCACGCCGTGGGTGTCCGCGAGCATCGCCCAGAACTGCGCGTCCTCCTTCGGGACGCCGAACTCGTGCGACGACACCAGCTCGTCGAACTGCTTCGAGAGCCCGGCCTGCCGGTCCTTGACGTCGAGGCTGATCGGATGCGCGTTGGTCGTGAGCAGCAATCGCTTGCCGCGTGCGCGCACGGCCTCCAGGAACCGCTCCGCGCCAGGCAACCAGCGGATCGAGTCGCGCATCTCGCGCTTCAGCGCGGCGATGTCGAAGTCGAGCTCGTCGCTCCAGTGATCGATGCAGTACCACTCGAGCGTGCCGCGCTTCGCGTCGAAGCGGGCGCGCAGGCGACGGATCGCCTCCCCGGGCTCGATGCCGTGCGCCGCGCCCCAGCGGCGCGGCAGCGCCTCGAGCCAGAACTGGTTGTCGAAGCGCAGGTCGAGCACCGTGCCGTCCATGTCGAGGCAGACGGTCTCGATCGCGGCCCAGTCGGGCCGGGGCCGGTACGGACGGGGGACGGCTGGCGACACGGCGCGACGGACCTGCGGGGAGCGGGACGGCTATCATAAAGGGTCATTCATGCCACGCCGGAGTCGCATCATGCCCGCCCCCGCCCCCGCGTCCCTCGCCGACCTGCTGCCACCGGTGCTCGACGCAGTCGCGGCCGCAGGCACGGCCATACTCGAGGTCTATGCCTCCGGCCATGGAGTCGAATTCAAGGCGGACGAGTCCCCGATCACGCGCGCGGACCGCGCGGCCCACGAGATCCTCTCCGAGCGGCTCGCGGCCATCGCGGCCGGCGTGCCCGTGCTCTCCGAGGAGTCCGACGCGAGCCATCCGTACGCGGTGCGCGGCCGCTGGCCGCAGCTGTGGCTCGTCGATCCCCTCGACGGCACCAAGGAGTTCATCGGCCGCAACGGCGAGTTCACCGTGAACGTCGCGCTGCTGCGCGAGCACCGTCCGGTGCTCGGCGTCGTCGCGGCACCCGCGCTCGGGCTCACCTACTACGCGGCCGACGGCGTCGGTGCTTTCCGGCAGCAGGACGGCCGCCCCGCCGAGGCGATCCGGGTGCGAACGGCAGCGGACCCGCTCGTCGTCGTCGGCAGCCGGTCGCACCGCGGCGACTCGCTCGACGCCGTGCTCGCGAAGCTCGGACCGCACGAGCTGCGGCCGATGGGCAGCGCGCTCAAGTTCTGCCTGGTGGCCGAGGGCGCCGCAGATTTCTACCCGCGCCTCGGGCCGACGTCGGAGTGGGACACGGCGGCGGCGCAGGCGGTGCTCGAGATCGCGGGCGGTGCCGTCACGACCCTCGACGGGCAACCCCTGCGCTACAACCAGCGCGACACGCTCCTGAACCCCAGCTTCATCGCCTACGGGGACGCGGACCGGGGCTGGACCCGGTACTTCTGATCCGTGGAGCTCTCCTGGCCGCTGCTCCTGCTGCTTGCGATGATGATCGCCACGGCCTGGTTCTGGCACGACAGCCTCGCCGCGCGCGAAAGCGCCAATACCGCGGCGCTCGAGACCTGCCGCAGCACGGGCGCGAGCCTGCTCGACGGCACGGTGGCGTTCCGGCGCCTCGAGACCGTGCGTGCCGGCGGGCCGGTGCAGCTCCGGCGGACGTACGTGTTCGACTACACGCGGGACGGCGTCACCCGGCAGCAGGGATTCGTCGTGCTCACCGGGCGCTCGGTCGACAGCGTGGGACTGTAGGGCCGGCTATCCCCTTTTGCGCCCCCGGGGTCTAAAGTACGGGGCTCGCACACGAAACCACCCAAGGCCGGCCAACATGGCGGAAGCGAGCGACAACGTCGACCGGGAAACCTTCCAGCACCTGCAGCGCCTGCGGCAGCTGCGGATCGAGCACCGTGACCTCGACGACGTGATCCACCGCCTGCAGCTCGACCTGTACATCGACCAGGTGCAGCTGCGCAGGCTCAAGAAGCGCAAGCTGCTGCTCAAGGACCAGATCGCCCGGCTCGAGAGCCAGCTGATCCCCGACCTCAACGCCTGAAGCGATGCAGAAGTCCCTGCAAGCGGCCGGCAGCTTCCTCGAGAAGCTGCTGCTCCCCGCGAGCCTGCTGCAGTACGCGGTCATCGGCGCGTCGGTGCTGCTCGGGTGGTGGATCGCGCGGCTCGTGAGGCCGAGGCTCGCGAGCACGGTCGCTCCCGACGACCTGCACGGGCGCATCCGCGAGGCGGGCTGGGTCGCGGCGCCGTACGCGGCGGTGCTCCTGATGCTCGCGATGGCCGCGGGCCTCATGCACGCATCGGGCGCCCAGGCCCGCTACGTGGACGTCGCCGTCCAGCTCACGGCGCTGCTGCTCCTGATCCGGATCGCGGCGTACCTGATCCGCGTCTCGCTCGGCGCGCGCGCCCGCATCAAGGGCTGGGGAACGCCGATCACGATCATCGTGTGGCTGTTCGTGTCGCTGCACCTGCTCGGCTGGGGCGACGACGTCATCGCCGCGCTCGACGGCATCGGCCTCGACGTCGGCAAGACGCGCGTGTCGGTGTGGTCGGTCGCGAAGCTCCTCGTCACGGTCAGCCTCTTCGTGCTCGGCGCGATGTGGGTGTCGCGCTGGCTCGAGCGCCGCGTGCTCAAGCTCGACGCGCTCGCGCCGACGATGCGCATCGGCATCGCGAAGTTCGTGCAGGCGGGCCTCGTCGGCCTCTCGGTCCTCGTGGGCCTGAACGCCGCGGGACTCGACCTCACGACGCTCAACGTCCTCACCGGCGCGATCGGCATCGGCCTCGGCTTCGGACTGCAGAGCATCGCGGCCAACTTCGTGAGCGGCTTCGTGCTGCTCATGGACCGGTCGATCAAGCCGGGCGACGTGATCAGCTTCACGGGCACGACCGGGACGGCGACCGAGGGCTTCGGCTGGGTCGAGGAGCTGCGCGGGCGCTACGTCGTCGTGCGCGACCGCGACGGCGTCGCGACCCTGGTGCCGAACCAGAACCTCATCACGAACTCCGTCGTAAACTGGAGCTACAGCGACCCGCGCGTGCGCCTGAAGCTCCCCGTGCGCGTGAGCTACAAGGACGACCCGGAGCTCGCGATGCAGCTCATGCTGGAGGCGACCCGGGGCCAGCGCCGCGTGATCCGCGAGCCGGCGCCCGTCGCCCGGCTGATGTCCTTCGGCGACCACGGCATCGAGCTCGAGCTGCGGTTCTGGATCCCGGACCCGCACGAGGGCGTGAACAACGTGCGCTCCGACGTCAACCGCGCCATATGGCGGCTCTTCCGGGAGCACGGCATCACGATCCCGGTCGCCCAGCGCGAGGTGCGGCTCGAGATGGTGAACCCTCGCGTGGGCGAGTCGACTCCCGCCCGGGACGACTGACACCGCGTGCCGGTCGAGATCACTTCGTCGCTCGCGATCCCCGACGAGCTGCTCGAGGCCCGCGCCGTGCGCGCCGGCGGCCCGGGCGGCCAGAACGTCAACAAGGTCTCGAACGCGATCGAGCTCCGCTTCGACGCGGCGGGGTGGCACGCCCTGCCCGCCGCTGCCCGCGAGCGGCTGCGGCGCGCGGCCGGGCGGCGCATGAACGCCGAAGGCGTCATCGTGATCGACGCGCAGCGGCACCGCTCGCTCGAGCAGAACCGCGCCGACGCGCTCGAGCGCCTCGTCACGATGATCCGCGCGTCGCTCGTGGAACCGAAGCCGCGACGGCCGACCCGGCCCACGCGCGCCTCGCGCGAGCGTCGCCTCGCGGGCAAGCAGCGCGACGCGCGCACCAAGCAGCTGCGCGGTCGCGTGCCCCGCGAGGACTGAACGTGTCGAACAACCTCTCGCTCGCCGCGCAGGTGATCTCGGAGGGCTACCTGCCCGCGCGTTCCGCGCTGCTGCAGGGACCGCGCGAGCCGGTGCGCGGCGGCATGTCGGGCGACCGGATCCGCGGCATGCTGCTCGGACTCGCGATCGGCGACGCGCTCGGGAACACGAGCGAGGGCCTCGACGCAACGGAGCGCGAGCTCGAGTACGGCGAGATCCGCGACTACCTGCCGAACCCGCATGCGTCGGAGCGCCGGGTCGGCCTGCCGTCCGACGACAGCCAGCTCGCCTTCTGGACGCTCGAGAGCATGCTCGAGCTCGGTCAACTCGATCCGGAGGACCTGGGCGAACGGTTTGCCACTCGCCCGATCTTCGGCATCGGCGGCACCGTCCGGGAGTTCCTGCGCAAGCGCGCCGAATGCCCCGTGCCATGGTACCGCTGCGGCGTCGAGAGCGCGGGCAACGGCGCGCTGATGCGCATCTCGCCCGTCGCGCTGCTGCACGCCGAGGGCACCAGCGCCGCGCTTTGGCTCGATGCGGCGCTCGCCTCGATCGTCACCCACCGCGACGCGGCGTCGGTCGCCTCGTGCGTCGCCTGGGTCGACCTGCTCGCGACGCTGCTGCGCGAGTCCTCGCCGCCGTCCGGCGACGCGCTCATCGAGCGCTTCGTGGCGACCGTCGACCAGGTCTGCACGGAGCAGCGCTACCGGCCGCGCGACGGCCGCTACGTGGGCCGGGAGGGCACGTTCCCCGCGTATCTCGACTTCGTCCTTGCCGAGGCGCGGCGCCACGCATGGAGCACGCGCGAGGCCTGCGACGCGTGGTCGTCCGGAGCCTACCTGCTCGAGACGGTGCCGAGCGTGCTCTGGATCCTCGCGCGATACGGCGACGATCCCGAGGAAGCGATCGTGCGCGCCGTCAACGACACCCGCGACAACGACACGATCGCCGCGGTCGTGGGCGCCGCAGTCGGCGCGCTGCACGGCGAGCGCGCGCTGCCGAACCGCTGGCGCACCGGACTGCTCGGGCGCACACAGGCGGGCGACGACGGCAGGGTGTTCCAGCTGGTCGGCACCGCCGCCCGGCGACTCGCAACGGCTTGAACCTGAGGAGACCGCGATGATCGAGAGACTGCACGCCGGCCGGCGCATGTCGCAGGCCGTGATCCACGGGCACACCGTCTACCTCGCCGGCCAGGTGGCGTCGGACCCCTCGCTCGACGTGGCGGGCCAGACCCGCGAAGTGCTCGACGCGATCGACCGGCTGCTCGCCGAGGCCGGCACCGACAGGACGCGGATCCTGACCGCGACGGTATACCTCGCGGACATCGGCACGTTCGCGGAGATGAACTCCGAGTGGGACGCCTGGGTATCGCGCGAGCACCCGCCCGCCCGCGCGACTGTCGAAGCGAAGCTCGCCGCACCGGAGTACCGGGTCGAGATCCAGGTCACGGCGGCGCGCTGACGTCGCCGGCTGGCTTGCCTCGGGGCCGCCTGCCGCGTACCGTGCCTCGCAGTTTCGTACCGCCGGGTATCCCATGCGCCACATACGCTCCGCCGCACCCTGCCTCGCCGCCGTGCTGTCGCTCGCGGCAGCCGCGGTCCATGCCGACGTCGTGACCGGTACGGTCTCGCCGGCCGGCGCCAGGGTCGTCATCGTGGACTCCAAGGGAGCGGAGGTCGCGTCGCTGCCGGCCGGTCCGTACCAGCTGCAGTTGCCGGTGGGCAAGTTCAAGGCGCGTTGCGTCGAGCCGAAGCCGAAGGAGCAGGAGTTCCTGAGCCTGTCGGGCCCGGTCACCGTCAACATCGCCTGCGAATAGCCGCCGCCCGTGAGCGGACCGCCGTCCACGCCGGACAGCCCGCCGCCGGGCGCGGGCCGCACGTCCCGCTGGCGCGAGAACGCCCGCTTCGCCGCCGACGTCGTCAACACGCTCGCGATCCCGATCGCGACGCTCGGCGCGACGATCGTCGGCGTGCACCTCACGAACTCGCTCAAGGAACGCGAGATCGCGATCGCGAACGAGAACAACGTCCAGTCGCTGCGCAACCAGCGCGAGCAGTCCGAGACGGCGTTGCGCACCGCCATGTTCCGGGAGCTCGTCGGGCCGCTGCTGCAGGGCGAGACCGTCGCCGGCTCGGCCGGCGGACCCGGCGACCTGCCGCGGGCCCAGCGGCTCGCGCTGCTCGCGGAACTCCTGACGCTCAACTTCCACGAGCACTTCGAGCTCGGCCCGCTGCTGCGCTACGTCGACACGCTCCCCGGCCAGACCGAGGAGACGCGTGCGAGGCTGCGCGGCACCGCGAGGCGCGTGATCTCGCGGCAGCTCGCGCCGATGCTCGCGGTCGGTGGCGGCCGCGCCGAGGGGCCGCCGGGGTTCCTCGAGCTGTCGCTCGATTCGGACGTGAACGCCCCGATGGATACGCGACTCTCGTGCGCGCTGCCCGAGGCGTCGGCGGCCGCAGCCGCGGGTGCCGGAGCACTTACGCTGCAGTGTTCGGCGACTGCGGTCGGAGCACCGCTCAAGGTCACCTCGCCCGACGGGCGCGACCGGCTGCAGATCAGCTTCCGGGCCGTGAACTGGGCCGACGAGAGCGTCGGCGTCTACGCGCTGGTGCTCGACGACCAGCAGGCCCCGCAGCAGAACACGCCGCCGATCGAGTTCACGCTCTCGGCCTACTCGCTGCCGTTCTCCGACAACACGCTGCTCTCGAGCGGCAACCGTTTCGGCATCTATCTCACGCGCGTCGACGTCGTGCCCGACGTCGTGCGGGTGATGCGGCTCTCGTTCGTCTGGTTCCCGCGGGACTTCGTGCCGCCGCGCGAACGCCCGCTCGACCTCGACATCAACCGGCCCTTGGCGGCCCCGGCGCGATCGAGATCCTGATCGGCGCAGCGCGCGCCCTCACGGACCGTTCGCGAATGCCGCGAACCCGTCGACGTATGCCTTCACCTGGGCGCGCAGCGCCTCTTCCCGGATGCCGCCCCGCTCGTCGAAGGCCTGGTTCGCGCGCGACACCATGAGTCGGCCGCCCGTCCAGTAGCGCACGCCGAGCGTGCGCAGCACCGGCAGCCAGGCTGCCTGCGCGAGAATCGTGCCGAACCCGCCGGGCGAGGCGCCGACGACGGCGAACGGGCGGTCGCGGAACACGCGCCCCGCGTCCGCCGGCGGCCGCGACAGCCAGTCGATCGCATTCTTCGCGACCCCCGGGATGCCGTTGTTGTACTCGGGCGTGGCGATCAGCACGCCGTCGCTCGAGACGATCCGGTCCTTGAGCGCGACCACCGCGGCGGGGATCCCCTCGCGCTGCTCGAGATCGCCGTCGTAGAGCGGGATGTCGTGCAGCGTCGCCACCTCGAGGTGCACCGACGCGTCGGCGAGCGCGCGTGCCGCGTTCAGCAGCGCCGTGTTGTACGAGTCGCGACGAAGGCTGCCCGAGATGCCGAGTATTCGTGACATGCGTCCTCCCTGCGGCCTTCCGGCCGCGCGTCAGCGGTGCACGACCTGGAGTATCGAGTTCCGGAGCTGCTCGCTCAGGACGACCTGCGCGTCGGTTGCGACGCCTTCGAGCACCGCGTTGTCGAACTCGAGCCTGCCGTCCTCGCTCCTGGAAAGCACGCGGCGTTCGACGAGGCGTTCGACGAAGTTCGAGAACTGCGCGCGGTCGAAGAACTCGGGCGAATTGAGGTCGTAGAGCAGCGCCATGCGCTGCGCCATGAGCTGGCACTGGCGCGCGAGCGCATCCTCCGTCAGGCGGCCGGTGCCTGCCTTGAGCAGCAGCGAGATCGCGAGGTAGTAGCGCTCGAGGATCGGCACGGTGACGCGCGCGAGCATCGAGAGCTGCACCGCCTCGCTCGACTCCACGGGCGGCCGCTGCCAGAGGCTGTGGTCCTCGCTCGACGTCAGGAGGCCGTGGTTCAGCAGGTCCTCGAGCAGCTCGTCGACGACGCCCGGCAGCTCGTCCTCGGTCCAGCGCAGGAAGTACTCCTCCTGGACGTACGGGTAGACTCTGCGCGCGAAGCGCTGCAGATCGTCGCGGGCGACGCTGGGGTTGCTCAGGAACGCGCAGGCGATCAGCGACGGCATGAGCAGCAGGTGCAGCGCGTTGTTGCGGAAGTAGGTCTGCAGCACCGACTGTTCCGGCGTCATGAAGATCACGTCGCCGAGCTCGTGCGGCTGGCGGCGCAGGACCTTCAGGGACTCGCCGTAGCGGATCATCGAGGCGCCGTCCGCAGCGGTCACCCACACCCGCGGCGAGTACGGCGCCTGCCGGAGCAGCGACGCGTAGAGCTCGAGCTGGCGCACCAGGTCCGACTCGCCGAGGCTCTGGCGCGGCGTCCCCAGCAGCACGAGCCCGATGAGGTTGATGGGCGTGACGCACGCGGCCGCGTTGATGCGCGTCATGATCCGCGTCGCGACGTCGCGCACCAGCGGGCTCAGCCACTCCGGGCGGTCGTCGGTGCCGGCGGGCACGCGTCCCCAGCCCGGCGCGTGCCGTTCGATCAGCGGGTCGAGCGCGAGCGGCTCGCCGAAGCTGACGTACACCTTGCCGAAGCGGCTGCGCAGCGCCGGGATCACCTTCACGAGGCTCGCGAGCGACTCCTTCTCCTTCGGGCGACCCGACAGCTCGCCGATGTAGGTGCGGCCCTCGACGAGCCTCTCGTAGCCGAAATACACCGGGACGAACACGAGGGGCAGGCGGGGCTCGCGCAGATAGCTGCGCACGGTCATCGCGAGCATGCCGGTCTTCGGCTTCAGGAGCCGCCCGGTCCGGCTGCGGCCGCCCTCGACGAAGTACTCGATGGAGTGCCCGCGGGCCATCATGAGCCCAAGGTAGCGCAGGAACACCGCGGAGTAGAGCGCGTTCCCGGCGAAGCTGCGCCGCAGGAAGAATGCGCCGCCGCGACGCAGCAGCGAGCCCACGACCGGGAGGTTCAGGTTGATGCCCGCCGCGATGTGCGGCACGGCGTAGCCCTTGTGGTAGACGACGTACGACAGCAGCAGGTAGTCCATGTGGCTGCGGTGGCACGGCACGTAGACGATCTCGCTGCCCTCCGCCACGGACTCGAGGCTCGAGAAATTCGCGAGCTCGACGCCGTCGTAGAGCCGGTTCCACAGGCGGCTCAGCAGGCCGTACATCAGCGTGACGAACCAGTGGGAGTAGTTCGCCGCGACCTCGAACGCGTAGCGCCGCGCGACGTCGAGTCCATCGTGGCGCGTGGAGCCCTTCGCCTTCATCTCGCCGCGGACCGCGTCGCGCACTGCCTGCGTGCGCAGCACCTGCGCGACGATCGTGCGGCGGTGGGAGAGGTCGGGGCCGATCGTCGCCACGCGCTGGTTGCGGAACTGCGCGCGCAGCTGGCGCGACAGCCGGCGCGGCCCCCGCGGCAGGCCGCGCGTCTCCGCGAGCGAAGGCTGCAGCACCACGCCCTCGCCGAAGAGAATGAGCAGGTTGCGGCCGTTCACCAGCAGCGACAGTGCCTTGCGCACCCGCCCGCCGATGTCCCAGCCCTCCGCGACCAGCAAGCGGAACCACTCTCGCTCGCGTCCGGGTGCACGCCCCCAGTAGAGGCTCACGGGGACGAGCTCCGCGTCGAAGCCGAGGTCCGTGGCCGCCTTGTCGGTCAGCGTGCGCAGCGCCTCGGGCATGCGGCGGTCGATGCGCATGCCGAGCCAGCCCGCTCGGCGCTCGAGGAACGCCACGGCCGCGGGCAGCAGGCCGTCGCCGACCGGCGCGAGCGGCAACGGGAGATTCCGCTCGCGACAGACGAACTCGAGCACGGCGACGTCCACGAGCCCGCGCTTCTCGAGCACGTAGACGATCGGCCGCCCGGGCAAGAAGCGCGCGGCGACGTCGTCGGGCAGCACGGACGGACGGACCCAGAGGGTGACGAACCGGCGCACCAGCGGCAGCAGCAGCCGCTCGAGCGCCGTCAGCGGCCTCATGGCGGCAGTCGCCCGTACACCAGAAGGTGGCGGTCGGAAACCGTCGAGACGTCGAGCGCACCGAGGCCGCAGTCGTCGAGCTGGCGGCGCACCTCCCCGGGCGTGAAAGCGGCGCACAGCGAGTTGTAGAAGTCGCGCTTCAGGACCTCGGGTTCCTCGCCCGCATAGGCTTCGACGATCTCCTGCGCGGCGCCGGGCGTCTCCGGACGGTACAGGTCCATCACCAGCACAGGCGCGCCGGGCGTCCCGAGCTCGCGGACGGACCGCCACAGCACGCCGGGCTCGTGCAGGTGATGCAGCAGGCTGTTGCTCACGATCGCGTCGTAGCGCGAGAGCGGCAGCTGCGCGCCGGGCAGCAGGCCCTGCACGAACTGCACGCGCCCCTGGAGCCGCGGCTGCTCGTACAGTCGGGCAGCGGCGAACTGCAGCATCGCGGCCGACCCGTCGAGCCCGTGCACGGTGAGCCCGGGCCAGCGCTCGGCGAACCGGAACACGATGTCGCCGGGCCCGCAGCCCAGGTCGAGCACGGTGCCGCTCGCGAAATCGGGGAAACGAGCCGCGTAGGCATCGACGAAGCGCTGGTTCGGCTCCGCGAAGTCCGCGAGCGCGTACGCCCTCGCCTGCTCGAACTCGTCCATGAGCTCGGGTTCGGGGACTCGCTGCATGATCGTCCGTCCGTCGGCGCGTCTCAGCGGGATTCCTGGGTGCCGCCGCCTTCCTGCTGCTCGATCGCGGCGTCGACCGTGTCCTTGCGGCCGAGCGTCACGTCCTCGACGGCGCGGGCCCGGTCCTGGGTCTGGATCATGTCGTCGAAGACGGTTTCGTCCGTGTCGCGGCCCTTGGCACGGGCCTCCTCCTTGTCCTGCGGCGCGGGTGCCGGGGCCCCGCAGGCCGCGAGCATCGCAAGGATTGCGCACATAAGCAGCGATCGGCCCATCGGACGCATGGTCTTCCCCCTGTTTCGGCCACCCGGGGAGCATCTTAACCGAAGGGCGGCGCGAGCCGCGCACGGACGCTGCGGCCTAGACGAACTCGTCGATCGCGAAGAGGAAATAGGAAAAGTAGTGGTTGATCGGCCGGATCTGGTCCAGCAGGCGGTGGTCGGAGTCCACGACGTGCAGCGTGGCGCGGTGCTCGCGCGCGTAGCGGAAGCTGTTGTCGACCGGGATCACCTCGTCGCGCCAGCCGTGCACGATCGTCGTCGGGCAGTTCGCCGGGCGCGGGCTGAACTTCTCGTAGCCCGGCATGTACAGCGCGGGCGCGAGCAGGAACATCCCGCGCGCCTGCAGCAGCGAGGAGCCCGCGACGGAGACGTAGCCGCCCATGCTCGATCCGACGAGCACCAGCGAGCCGCGGAGGTCCTTGCAGAAGGCGAGCAGGCGCGTGACGCGCGCCTTCGGGTCGTCGATGCCGCGGTAGTCCACCGACTCGACGTGGAAACCCTCCTCGCGCGCGATCTCGGCCATCGCGGCGATCTTGCTGCCCCACGGCTCGCTGTCCTTGCCGTGGGAGAAGACCACGAATCGATCCGTCGCCATGACCGCCCCTCGCCTGGTTTCGCAGCCATCATAGCGCGGGCCGGCGACGCGAATGTGACGCCGGTCCTCACCGCGGGCACTCGGTCGGCCGCGGCAGGGCTGGCAGCGCCCTGCGTCGCGTGCGAGAGTGCCGCGATGGCTCGATCGACCCGCGGCTGGCGCTTCGCGATCGACCGGGGCGGCACGTTCACCGACCTCGTCGCGAGCGCCCCGGACGGCCGTCTCCACGTGCTCAAGGTGCTGTCGCGAGATCCGTCGCGCCCGGGGGATCCGGCGGTGCGTGGCATGGCGCGCCTGCTTGCTCGCAGGGCCGCGTCCGAGGGCATCGTCGAGTCCGTGCGGCTCGGCACGACGGTCGCGACCAACGCACTGCTCGAGCGGCGCGGCGCGCCGACGCTGCTCGTCATCACGCACGGCCACGGCGATGCACTGCGGATCGGCCAGCAGCACCGGCCCGACATCTTCGCGCGGGACATCCGCCTGCCCCGCCCGCTGCCTGCGGACGTGGTCGAGGCCCGCGAGCGCATCGATGCCGACGGCGTGGTTCTCGAGGCGCTCGACGAGGCCCACCTCACAGCGGAGCTCGCGCGGCACCGGAGCCGGGGACTGCGCTCGGTCGCTGTCGTGTTCCTGCACGCGCTCGCGAACCCGGCACACGAGCGGCGCGCGGCCGAGCTGGCGCTCGCCTGCGGCTACGAGGAGGTCGTGGCGTCGCACCGCGCGGCGCCGCTGATCGGGCTCATCGCGCGCGGCGACAGCACGGTCGTCGACGCATACCTGTCGCCGGTGCTGCTCGAGTACGTGCACGGGTTCGAGTCGGCACTCGCCTCAGGCTTCGGCTCGGCCGAATTGCTCCTGATGCAGAGCAACGGCGGGCTCGTCGACCGCGCGGGCTACCGCGGCCTGAACGGCGTGCTGTCGGGACCCGCCGGCGGCGTGATCGCGCTCGCCGCGGTCGGCGAGCGACTGGGACGCGAACGGCTCGTCGGATTCGACATGGGTGGCACGTCCACCGACGTGAGCCTGTATGCCGGCCGGCTTCCCCGCCGCTACGTCACCGAGATCGACGGCGTGCGCCTGCAGGCGCCGATGATGGACGTGCACACGATCGCGGCCGGCGGCGGCTCGATCGTGCGCTACGCCGACGGCCGGCTGCAGGTCGGCCCGGAGTCCGCGGGCGCGGATCCTGGTCCTGCCTGCTACCGTCGCGGCGGGCCCGCGACGGTCACCGACTGCAACGCCGTGCTCGGCCGGCTCTGCCTCGAGCGCTTCCCCCGCGTGTTCGGGCCCGGGGGCGACGAGGCCGTCGACGTCGAGGCCTCGCGACAGAGGCTCGCGGCCATCGCCCGCGAGATCGAGGCGACGGGCGGGCCGGCCTGGTCCGTCGAAGTACTCGCCGCGGCGTTCCTCGAGGTCGCGGTCGCGAGGATGGCGAACGCCGTGAAGGAGCTCGCACTGCGCCACGGCGAGGACACCAGCCGCTTCGTGCTGGTGCCGTTCGGCGGCGCGGCGGGGCAGCACGCCTGCGCAGTGGCCGAGGCGCTCGGCATCGACGAGGTGCTGCTGCATCCGCTCGCGGGAGTGCTGTCGGCGTGGGGCATGTCGATGGCGCAGCGCCGCTGCGCGCGCCGCGCGACGGCCGAGGCGCCGCTCGACGCGACGGGCCACGCGCAGGCCGCCGCGAAACTTGCATCGCTGGCGCGCGAGGCGCGGGCGGAGCTGGAGCGCCAGGGACTCGGGGGCGACCTGATCGAGGTGCATTGCCGTGCGCACGTACGCGCCAAGGGCTCCGATAACGCGATCGACCTCGACTGGCAACCGCTCGAGGCCCTGCAGCGAGCATTCGTCGCGGCGCACCGGAAGCTGTACGGCTTCGCGGAAGAGTCGCACGCCGGCGTGATCGCGGCCGTGTCCGCCGAGGCCGCCGAGCGCGCGACGCCCGGCGCGGAGGCCCCGGTCTTCGCGACCACCGATGCGGCGGAGGGGCCCGCGCTCGCGGCGACCACGTCCGCCTGGAGCGACGGTACCGTCGCGCCGGTCCCGCAGCACGCCCGCGAGCGTCTCGTCGCGAACGTCACGTTCGACGGCCCGGCCGTGCTCGCCGAGCACGGGTCGACCGGATGGATCGCAAGGGACTGGCGGGCGACGGTCGGGGAAGACGGCACGATCCGCCTGCGACGCCTCGCCGCGGCCGCCCTGCCGGACGTCGCGAACGCGGCCGCGGATCCGCTGCGGCTCGAGGTGATGAACGGACTCTTCATGCACGTTGCCGAGCAGATGGGCGTCGTGCTGAGCCAGACTGCGCGCTCGGTCAACATCAAGGAGCGTCTCGACTATTCCTGCGCGCTGTTCGACTCGCGCGCGGAACTCGTCGCCAATGCGCCGCACATGCCGGTGCACCTCGGCTCGATGGGCGCGAGCGTCGCGGCCGTGCTCGAGGCCGCCGGCGACGACCTGCGGCCGGGAGATGCCTGGCTGCTCAACTCCCCGTATCACGGCGGCACCCACCTGCCCGACCTCACGGTCGTGACGCCCGTGTTCGCCGCAGAGGGCGGGCGGCTCGAGTTCCTCACCGCCTCGCGCGCGCACCACGCGGACGTGGGTGGAATCACGCCGGGATCGATGCCGCCGCACAGCCGGCGCATCCAGGACGAAGGCGTGCTGATCCAGCCGGTGCGCATCGTCCGCGAGGGCCGCTTCGACGAGACCGGCGTGCGCCGCCTGCTCGCGGGCGCGTCCCCGCCGGCGCGCAATCCCGAACAGAACCTCGCGGACCTGCGGGCGCAGCTCGCGGCGAATGCGCGGGGCATCCGCGAGATCGAGCGTGCGGCGCGCACGCACGGCTGGCCGACGCTGCTCGCCTACATGGGCCACGTGCAGGACAACGCCGAGGCCTGCATGCGCCGCGCGATCCGCCGCCTTCGCGACGGCCGCTTCCGCTACGAGATGGACCAGGGCCAGTGCGTCGAGGTCGCGGTGACCGTCGACCCCGCGCGAGGCACGGCGTGCGTCGACTTCACCGGCACCTCCCCGCAGCAGGAGCACAACTTCAACGCGCCGCGTGCGGTCACCGTCGCGGCGGTGCTCTACGTGTTCCGCACGCTCATCGACGAGCCGATACCGCTCAATGCCGGCTGCCTGCGGCCGATCACGCTCGTCGTGCCGCCGGGCTCGATGCTCGACCCGCGGCCGCCCGGCGCGGTCGTCGCAGGAAACGTCGAGACGTCGCAGTGCGTCGTCGACGCGCTCTACGGCGCGCTCGGGCTGCAGGCCGCGGCGCAGGGCACGATGAACAACCTCACGTTCGGCAACGAGCGTCACCAGTACTACGAGACGATCGCGGGCGGCGCGGGGGCCGGCCCCGGCTACGACGGCGCGAGCGGCGTGCAGACGCACATGACGAACTCGCGGCTCACCGACCCCGAGGTGCTCGAGCGTCGTCACCCCGTGCTCGTGCGCCGATACTCGCTGCGACGCGGCTCGGGCGGCCCGGGGGCGTTCCGCGGGGGCGACGGCCTCGTGCGCGAGATCGAGTTCCGTGAGCGGATGACCGCGGCGATCCTCTCGAACCACCGGCGCGTGCCGCCGTTCGGGCTCGCGGGCGGCGAGCCGGGCCGTGTCGGCGTGAACGTGCTGGTGCGCCGCGACGGGCGCTCAGAGACCTTGCAGGCCTCGGCGGAAATCGAGGTGGATGCGGGCGAGCGCGTCCGCATCGAGACGCCGGGCGGCGGCGGATACGGCCGGCCGGTCGGCGGATCCCGCTGACGGGCGCGGCTCGGCGTAGTGCCCGAAGAGCGCCTGTGCGAGCGTGCGCTGGCGCTGCGTGTCCTCGAGCGGCGGCGCGGGCTTCGGCGCATCGACGGACATGCGCGTGCCCTCCGGCAACACGTTCGTGCGCACCGGCCGCACGCGACTGCCGTCGTGACCGTGGGTGATCAGGAACGACTGGTGCCGGCCGGGCCGCGCCGAGCGCAGCCAGACGAGCACGTGGATCCGGCCTGTGGCGAGGTCTTCCGGGGTGTTGACGCGCTCGTCGCACACCACCTGGTAGGGCTCCGGGTCGTCCGGCGGCCCGAGCACCCCGGCCTCCGCGAGCGGCTGCAGCAGGCCGCGCACCTGGCGCTCGAGTCGCGACCATACCGCCGGGTCGTGCGCCTCGAAGACCGCCCAGCGCGTGCCGCGCTCGATGCTCGCCATGAGGAGCAGCCGTCGCCGCTGCGGCGTGAGCAGCGAACTCTCGGCGCTCGCGGCCGAGCCGCCCGCGAACGTACGGAGCGGCAGCGGGCTCGGGATCGCCGAGCGCAGCGACTGCAGCGGATTGATGCCGTGCGCCGCGAGCCGCTGGCGCTCGCCGTCGGCGAGGATGCGCTGCGGCCGCGTGCCCGGCCGCATGAGCAGCTCGTCGTCGACGCCCGGGTCCCACGGCGAGCGCTGCTCGTCGAGGCGGGCGAGCGTTCCTGCGACCGCGCCGCAGTTCGCAAAGAGCTCCGTGTGGCCACGCAGCCGGTCGAAGGCGACGATGCGCGGATAGCAGAGCAGCGCGTGATCGGAACGGAACTCGAAGTCGCGCAGGCCGTTGAGCGCGTCGGCGCAGGTTTCCCACGACGCGGGCGGATCGACGACCAGGATCGCGTGGTGATCGCGGCACCAGCGATCGGCGACGACGAGCGCGCTCGGGCCCACGTCGCGGTCGCGCGCGAGCGGCGGGATGCACAGGAGACGCACTTCTTCGGCCGCCGACAGCGCGAAGAGTCCGCTGCGGGCCTCGGGCGAGCCGATGACGTCGTAGTCCGTGAGCGGCGCGCCGTCGTCGCCGTCGGGGTTCGAGTCGACGTAGCCGACCGGGTGACGCGAGCCCGGGCGGATCGTACGGTCCGGGCGGACGGCGGGCGCTGGCCCGCGCACGCGGACCATCGCCGACTCCTGCAGCACGGCGAGGACGTAACGCGTCGTGTCCGGCAGCACCGACAGCCGCCGGAAGATCTCCTGGTCCTCGATGTGCTCGGAACCTCGAGCGCGCACGCGCTGCACGACCAGGTTGAAGCGGTCGGGCTCGTTGGTGCCGATGTTGTCGTAGTCGACCGACGCCCTGAGCGTCTCTCGGGAACCCGGGCTCACGGCCTCGAGCGTCAGCGTGTCGGCGCCGCAGGGCAGGGAGAGGGTCGCGGGCGCACCGCTGTTCACCACGCGGACGACGACCGCTGCGCGGCCGCCGTTCTCGAAGTACTGCTCGACTGCATACGAGAGCGGGCTCGGCTGCCAGAGGCCGCCGAAGACGACCTGGAACTCGGCGTAGCTGCGGACCGACACCGGCTGGTTGACCGGGCCCCGCAGCGTGCGCCCGACGAACGCGGTGACGGCGGGCGGCAGGCGCAGGATGGCGCTGTCCGCGCCCGGCCCTTCCGCCACGACCATTCTGCTGAATGCCCCTTCCCGCAAACCCGCGTCCCCTGCTCGAGCCGCGGGTACGTTAGCACAGGTTCTAGTGGTCTGGCCCGGCTCCGGACCCCACCCCTTGCGCGGGTTCGTTCCGTTCGTCGGCGGCGTGCAGCGCCGCCACGGCGTGGTTCACGGGCGCTCGCGGACGACTGACGCCGACCTCCGCGTACACGTCCACCAGCCGGCGCGCCACGGTCGTCGAGTCCCACTCTCGGGCGAACCGGACGGCCTCGTCGGCGAGGTACGCCCGCCTTCCCGGGTCGCGCAGGAGGCCAGCGACGATGGCTGCGTAGGCCGACGCGTCGTCGGGCGCCGGTACCGCGCCTCGGCCGGGCTCCACGATGTCTCGGGCGCCGAGCGCGGGGATTGCCACGACCGGCACGCCGAGCGCGAGCGCCTCCAGCATCACCAGGCCCTGCGTCTCGGTCTTCGAGGCGAATACGAACAGATCGCCGGCCCGGTAGCAGTCCTGCAGTTCGCCGCCACGGTCGAGGTAGCCGACGAAGCGCACGTGCGCCTCGAGGCCGAGGGATTGCACCCGGGCGCGACAGTGTCCGAGCGCAGGCCCGTCGCCGGCGACCAGCAGGACGACGTCCGGGATAGCGCGTCGCAGGAGGTGCGTCACGTCGAGCAGCAGATCGAGATTCTTCTCGTGCGCGATGCGGCCCACGTGCACGAGCACCGGCCGGTCAGCCGCGAGCCCGTGGCGTCGGCGGAACGCGGCGCCGTCGCCGTGCCCGAACGCCGAAGGGTCGATCCCGGTCGGCAGCACGTGCACCGGCGAGCGCACGCCGTACCCGGCGAGCACGTCCCTCATGGCCAGTGAGGGCACGATCACCGCGTCGAGCGCGTTGCACTGCCTGCGGGTCAGCGTGCGGGCCGCGGCCCGTAGCCATCCTGCCGGCAGCAACGGCAGGTAGTGATGGAAGTATTCCTCGAAGTGCGTGTGGCAGGTTTCCAGCACGGGCAGGCCGTGGCGCCGGGCCCATCGCAGCCCGACCGCGTGCGCGACGAACGGCGTCTGCAGGTGCACGACGTCGACGTCACCCGGGTCGAGGCGCTCGAGCACGGAGCGCAGCCGCCGCGGGATCATCAGGCGGTCCTCCGGATCGAACGGCACCGGCCGCGCGGGCACTCGCTGCACGTGGGTGTCGACGCCACGAAGGCCGTAATCGGGCGCGACCACGGTGCAGCGATGCCCCTGGCGCGTGAGACTGTCGCGGAACGTCCCGATCGAGGTCGAGACACCGTTGACCCGCGGAAAGCAGACGTCGGAGACCATCAGGACGTGCACGCGTGCTCCACTCCCGGACGAGCGCGGCGTCAGCCTCGCCGGGGTGCGTGACGATCGCGTGACGGCCCGGCCGGCCGGGGTTCAGGCGCGGGAGCGGCGCCTCGAGCGTGTCGGGCGGGCTGTCGGCCGGGTATCCCCTTCGGTCGATGCCGGCTCGGGCGCGTCGACTTCGGCGTTGCGCACGCGCTGAATGAAGTGACGCAACGCGAGTTCGCCGGAACCGATCGGTCCCGGCCCGGCGGCCTGGCTCGCGAGTCCGCGCTGCACGCGCTCGCACAATCCCAGCGACGTGCGCCGGACGCGTCGCCACAGGCGGGCGTTGAGGTAGCGTTCGGAGCGCGCCGCGGAGCTCGTCTCGGGCCGCGCGTAGGTCACCTCGCGCACGAGCGTCGCGGTCGCATGCTCCGGCAGCACCTGGATCACGCGCACGAGCCCGGGCCAGAGGTCGAGGAACGTGTTCGATCCGAGCAGCAGCCGCCTCCAGCACGGCACCCCTGCGGCACCGGCCGTGGCTCCTCGCGCAAGCGCGCTGCCGTACGCGCGCACCGACCAGGTCGCGGCGGAGCGGCCGTCGAGCGGCGCCTCCAGGGCCGGCACGTCCTCGTGGACCGAGGACCTCGGCGTCTCCGCGCACATCGAACGCAGCACGGGCTGCGCGACGTCGATGTGCGCGCGGTCGAGCATCTGCTCGCACACGACTTTCCAGTTCGCCGCCACGCGCTCGATGACCGGCTCCTCGATGCGCCGCATGGCCGAGGCGCCCACGTCGGCGGGAATGGCCCCGCTTCCGAGCCATGGGGACCCGCGCGGCGCCGCGGTGCCGAACGCGACGAACACGAATCCGTTCCAGGTGGCGAGCGGCAACTCCGCGAGGCCGAATGCGGAGCGGTCGAGGCCCGGGTGGTCCTCGGCGTCCGGCAGGTGGACGAGACGTCCCGCATCGTCGTACGTCCAGCCGTGATACGGGCAACGCAGCCGGGAGTCGACACAGAACGCGAGCTGCGTGCCGCGATCGCCCTCGACGAGCCGCGCACCGCGGTGGCGGCACGCGTTCCGGAACGCCCGCAGCGTCCCGTCCGCGCCCTTGATCACTAAGGCCGACCGTCCGGCCAGGTCGTAGCGGAGCGCGGTGCCGGCGGCAGGCAGGTCCGAGACGTGGCCCGCAAGTTGCCACTCCTTCCACAGCACTGCCTCGCACTCGAGCCGCAGCGCCTCCGGATCGACGTAACGACGGGCCGGCAGCCCGGGGAACGGCGACGACCCGGCGGCGGAGCCGGTCATCGTGCAGACGGACATTCGCCGAGCAGGCGGTCGACCATGGCCTGCATCGACGGGTGATAGCCCGGCCGGGCCCGCGCGTAGATCCTGCAGCCCAAGGCGTGTCGCTCCGGCGTCGCGGCGAGCGTGCGGTAGAGGTTCTCGATCATGCGGTGGCGCCCCGTCCCGACCAGGAACGCTTCGAGCTGGGGATCGGCGGGACGGTAGTCGCTGCGCACGGCGAGCAGCAGCCAGCTACGCGCGATTTCGTAGTTGCCCGGCGTGCCGAGCCGCCCGTGCCGCTCGAGTCCGCCGAGCCGCTCGTCTGGAAGGTCGGCCGGCAACGTGTCGAGGAAGCGCCGCCACTCCTGCGGAGTCCAGGTCGCGCTCGGCAGGTCGACGGTGCTCACGCGCCCGGCGAGCCAGGCTGCCTGCGCCTGCTCGACCGCGGCGAACACGCCGGCGGGCGCGGCAGGCGCGCTGGAGGGAATGCCCGTGCCGTAGAGCCACTCGCGCAGCTCCGCGTCGCTCACCCTGCCGGGCGCATGCGCGAGCAGCTGCTTGCGCAAGCGAGTTTCGAACTCGGGGGTCGTGACCGAGCGGAACGCGAACTCGTCGAAATAGCCGGTGAGCCAGCGGTCGAGCGCTGCGCGACCGACGCGGGACTCGAGGAACTGCAGGAACAGGCTGCCCTTCTCGTACGCGACGTCCCCGAGTTCCTCGCGCGGGGAGCGGCCGCGCAGGTCGAGCGCGAGCGCCGTGTTGCCGGGCCGGCCTTCGGCCACGAGCCGGGCGACTTCCTCCTCGAGATCCTGGCGACCGAGCACGAGCTCGCGCGCCGCGCGCTCGCGTCCGTAGAGTCCTTCGAGGATGCGTCGCTCGAGGTAGGTCGTGACGCCCTCGTTGAGCCAGAAGTCGCCCCAGTGGGCATTGGTCACCAGGTTGCCGGCCCAGGAGTGCGCGAGCTCGTGCGTGATGAGCGACACGAGGCTGCGGTCGCCGGCGATCACGGTCGGCGTGATGAACGAGACGCGCGGGTTCTCCATGCCGCCGACCGGGAAGCTCGGAGGCATGATCAGCAGGTCGTAACGGCCCCAGCGGTACGGTCCGAACAGCGCCTCGGTCTCCGCGACCATGCGCTCGAGGTCGGCGAATTCGTGCGCCGCCGCCGCGAGCGTCACGGGCTCGGCATGGATACCGGTGCGCGGGCCGACTGCACGGAAGTCGATGTCGCCGATCGCGAGCGCGACGAGGTAGGCCGGGATCGGCTGCGGCATCTCGAATCGGTACACGCCGTCCGCCGGGCGTTGCGATTCCTGGGCGGCGCTCATCACCGCACGCAGACCGGACGGCACGCGGATGCGCGCGTCATACGTGAAGCGGATTCCCGGGCTGTCCTGGATCGGC